>OMUH01000070.1 GCA_900314195.1 uncultured Prevotella sp. | reverse complement strand
GGTTACAGAACGAACCAAGACGCTCAGAAAAGTGAGCTAAAATTGGCACAACGAACTGGACACCCTAACAAATTGTTCCAAGTAATGCACCTGCTACTGCAACAGGAGCACCTGCACCAGTTGTGCCTGCAATAATTGCACCATAATAAAAATGTTCTGCTCCATATCCTGCTGCTGCAGCAGCTACTCCAAAAGCTCCAGCCTTAGCTCCTTCAGATGAACCAGCTACAGATGCACAGGACACAGCGACCTGCTGGGTGCTGACCGATTCCATATTAGAGTTATAACCTCCCATTGCGCCCATAGACAACACCATTGCTACGAGCATGCCCATCAGGGCTTTCTTGTTCTTTTTCATTTGACTCTTTTTTTAGTTAATAAATTGTTAATAGTTGATTGAATTTTGCATTCACAAATGTTTCAAATCAAATTTTATCTTTTTTTTCTATCAGTTTACGCATTTCTTCTTTTATCTCCCTGCCTGCTGTCGTAGGGGTCTTCTCTTTTGTCAAGAGGATTTCGTTGGCCACTCTACATGCCTCGCTTTCACGTCCAGCCTCCATCAACAGCAACGCCTTCTGATAGCGAGGGTAGAGGCGCGTGGGCACACAGTCGATGGCATTCTGGTAAGCCAAAAGAGCTTTTACGGTGTCGCCAGACTCTTTGTAGGCTTTGCCCAAAAGCAGAGATATGTTCGCGTCAGACGATTTTTGTTGCGCATGCTCAAGCACGTCGATGCATTTTTGTCGCTTACCAACGATGTTCAATGCTGCTCCGTAATAGTACAGAAACGTACCATTGTTACTAATCATTGGGTAGGCTCTTTCATATAGTTCGAGACCACCCTTGACATCTCCCATCATCACCTTTTCTCTGCCTTCGATACACCTCGAATATCCTTGCCACAGGGGAGCCAGTTCGAAAATGCCTATATAAATCAATAAAACGAGTCTTGCTGTAGCCCCAATGACATCATGACTTTTCCTCGGTTTCTGATGCGAGTATAGCAATGCCATGATTACGGCTATTTGCAGATAGAGAACCTCGCATTGTGTTGGATACGACACGCAGAACAGGACTACGGTTCCCCAAAGTGCCCCCTTGGCTGCTATCGACACATGCGACTCGTGGCACGGCTTAAATCGCAATGCGGAAATAAGTACTGCAAGGAGAAGCAACAGCCCCACGATGCCCTGCTCGACATAGGTCTCAAGAAACTCATTATATGCGCAGGTGACATAATCAGCCAGAAAGCGTTCACGTTCGTTGCCGCCGTCATTGGCAAAATAATTTCTCTGCCATCTGCCATAGCTTGCTGCGAATGCTCCGATGCCATCGCCTGTCAACATGTTTTCGTGTGGTTGCGTGACTGCAATTTTCCATATAAGCAGTCTGCCGTCGGCAGAGTCTTTCTTTATGGAGTACAGCGTTGTTACAACACCTGCCACAAGAATGGCGCATGCCGTAGCTGCTGCTATCCTTCTTCCTTGAGTGGCAAGAACTTTTTTTATTTTTTCTTTAGCATGGGCGTTTTTCCCCAAAACATATCCCAAGCCTATGGCAGAGGATATCCATGCGCCGCGGGAGTACGAGATGGCAACCAAATACACCCCGAATATCAAACTACCTAATAGAATATAGCGCTTGGTCTCGTCGTCGGCATTCTTTCTGATGTTAAGATATTCTGCCAGCACGAAAGGCAAGACGAGGCTCAGATAAGCTGCAAACATTGCTGGGTTTCTGAATGACCCGCCCAATGTGAACATGCTGTCGCCATTGTTCATAAGTCCGAAAAGCTGTGCGAAGCCTATAAGCATCTCAAAAACTGCACATATCACCATTAACCATACCAACTTGTTTCTGATGATATTGTCTGCAAACAAAGTCTGCATGGCAAAGAATAGCAGCCAGCACACACAGAATACATACCCCCTGTCAACATCCAGACCGGTGTCTTTTACTATCATCTCGACGATAAGCCAAATGGCATAGGCAGCTATGGCAATGGAAGCCTTCAAGCCGAAGCTTGCATGCTGGCAGACTGATGCTGCCAGCAGCAATGCAGCCACCACGCAGAATGCTACATTACATGCCACATAGCCTGCGCAAAACGAGAAATGCAGTACAAGCAGCAATGCCAGCAACAATATGTAGATTATGCGATGTTTCATTTCTTCTTTTTTCCCAAAAGGGTTATGACAACAAATACCACGAGGCCGATGCCAACCGATATTCCAATGTTTCGTAATGAAAAAACTGATTGTTTTTTGGGTTCTGAATACTGATAGTCTGGTTCAACCTTTATGTTCTTTGAAATCAACTGAGCCATCTCGCCTAGTTCCTTCTGAGCATAACCATTTTTGGCGTAACAGGAAACAGAGATATATCCGAATTTCGTAAGCAATAGATCCTGCATGCACGACATCCCGACGCTGTCTTTATGGATTATCATTTTGGTGCTTATGTGATAGTGTCCGTTGGCAATATAGTTTTCTGTTTTGTCGTACTCTATTTTCAATGAATTGGTCTGTATCTTCCGTGACTCCTCGTTCATTTTATTTACATTCTCTACTATGCTCTTGAAACTGAAGTTCGAAAGCGCCTTGATAGATGGTAGCACACTGATGAGGATATAGTTGTCTGAAAAATAAGACGTCTGGTCCTTGGGGTACAATGCCAGCGATACAGGAACTTTCTCAAATTTTTCCTTAATCGCGGCAATAGGGATACGCTCCCAACCCTGTGGAATATCGACGGTGAATTTGCACGAACGTTCAGATATCCTTACGGTGTTGTCGGCATAAGAACTCTGCGCAATACTAAGCAGCATTGACAGTAAAACCAGTGGAAAGATAATTGATTTATTCATCTTTTATTTCTTATCTTCTTTTACTTTAATATAATCCTTGATGCTCAATCCTTTTTTTATTTCTGTATAAACACCGTCGGAGATTCCTGTTGCCAGATAGCGCTTTTCATACGTTCCATTAGTTTTTCTTACCTCCACAAAAACTGTATCATCGCTAAACTGAAAGTATTTCTCATCCAGTGCTACCACTTTGTTCACTCTATTAAGAACCACTGTGGCATTGGCTGTGCAGCCTGCTTTTAGATATTGACGGAATTTAGTCGGTATGTTAATGTTTGCCGTCACTTGAAAGCGGGCAATACCATCACGCACGAATCCCATTGGAGCTATAAGGGTTATGGCGCCCTTGAATTTCACATCGGAAGCGGCATTGAACATAAATGTTACTGGCATTCCCACCTTTAGCTTATAGATGTCTGCCTCGACTACTTCGCCCTTAAATTCTAACGAACTAAGGTCGGCGACTTTTGCTATTGTTGATCCTTCATTCCACGTTCCTCGTGCCATCACCGAACCGCCTTCTTTTATAGGCAGTTCTAATATAGTGCCTGTAGCAGTAGAGGCTATAACGTTAGAGACACCTGCGTTCAAATAGCGCCCTCTAAGCATGTTCAGTTCCGATTTGACAGCCTCATACTCGGCACGCAGAATGGACAGTTCATCTTTTTCGTTTTCATATTCCAAAGCCGACACCAGTCGTTTGTCGCGAAGGTCGCTGGTGCCTTGAAATTTCTGAAGAGCGTTGTCATATCTAGTCTTGGCCACCTTCAGATTCTTCATGAGGTTCTTATATTCCATAGGATCCTTGACATATTGCACGCGTGCCAGGTCCTGCCCCATTCTAACCTCGTCACCGACCTGCACGGAGAGTTTCTCCAAAACGCCAGAAATAGGCGATTTTATTTCTATCTCCTTCATTGGCTGAACAACGCCCGAAATGGTCAACGTCTCCTCGATGTCACGAATCTGAGCATGTACCGTCTTAGAATAGTCTTCATTGCTATTTATCTTTCTATACGTTACAAAACCTATTGATCCGAGTAGCAATAAAATGATTATAATCTTAAGAACCTTCATATTTAATTTTCATCTTTTAATGCGTCAACAGGATTCAATTTCGATGCATATAGTGCAGGACGTAGACCGACAACGGTTCCTGCTATCATTAGCAACAGCACAGATCCTAATCCTATTGAAATATTTAAGTGCGGCTTGTCCATCATTACTGTATCTTCACTAATGAGTAGTCCTATGCCTTTTAGGCAAAGCCAGCCAAGTAAAAAACCCACGAGGCCAGCCAAAGAGGTGAGAGCCACCGATTCGCACACAAACATGGTCTTTATGGTCGTTGCCTGAGCTCCAACCGATTTGCGGATTCCTATTTCGCGAGTTCTCTCTTTCGCCGAAGTGTACATGATGTTGCCCACACCAATCACTCCGCTGAAAAGAGTACTTATACCCATAAACCATAGAAATTTGTTGAGTGTGGCAAACAGCTTGTCGAACGACTCCACCTGTTCTTCCATGCTGTTGAAATAGAACGCCTTGTCATCGTTGGGGGAAATATGCTTTCTATGTGAGAGCACGCTTCTGACGCAATCGTTGACGGACTTTGTATCGGCATCGTCATTGGTGGCATATACCAGAGTGCTGAATTCCTTCGCTGGCATTATATTCTGTACATACGAAGTGAAGGGGACATAAATCACTCTATCCTCGAAATTGCTCAGTAGTGTGTTTTTTATCACTCCCACTACTTTATATGTAGCATCTTTGATGCGTATACTCTTGCCTATTGCATTGTCGTGACGAAAAAGGACAGAGGCTACATTCTTGCCGATAATCACGTTGTTACGGTTATTCTTCATGTCAAGGACATTTAGTAGACGACCCTTTTCCATCTCCAAAATCTTAATGTCGAAATAATCCGGGTAGACACCGCGAATATCGAAGTTGCCATTTCCGGTGAGCGAGGTTACGCGCTCTATCTGAGTGATTTCTGGCGAAATCAGTGTTATCTCAGACACCTGTCGCCTAATAGTCTCTATATCAGACAGTTCAAATCTAACCATTTCTCCTTTTTTAGTTCCTTTGTATTCCTTCGATGTTTCCGACGAAAACAAGTATGTTGTTCTTTTCGAAAAGCCCTCAAATAACTTGAAGACACCATCTTCGAAACCTGCTCCGACTCCGATGAGCAACGTAAGGATAAAGATTCCCCACGATACACCAAGTCCCGTAAGCAATGTTCGTGAAGGTTTACACTTCACAACTTCCCATATCTCGTACCAAAAATCAAGCGTAAACACGATCATTACATGACGTTAAGTGATTCTCCTCCATAAAATTTCAATTTTTTCACAGCGAATAATAGCTGATACTTGGCTTGAAGAAGCTTACATTTCGATTCTATATACTTACTCTTGATATCTGAATATTCCACCGCGTTCACTCGGCCACTGTTGTATTTCGATGTCACAAGAGTAAATGCGTCCTTACAGCTTGTCACCGCATCGCAACAAGCTTGATAGTTCATTTGTGCATTAATAGCATTGTTATAGGCCTGTTGTATAGTCTGATAGAGCTCGCTCTCTGTGTTTTCTAAAGTCAACATCTGACTTTTGCTTTCTATCTCTGCTCTTTTTATACCATTACGAGTTTCAAATCGATTAAAAATTGGTATGCTTAGATTAATAGAAATAGACTGGCTGAAATTATTCTTCAGTTGGCTGGAAAAAGTATTGTTGTCTGCATGTGAGGAGTAATAGTAATGAGTGTTCAAACCGCCACTTAGCGACAACTGAGGGTATCTATAGCTTTTTGCCACTGCCACAGCTTTGCGAGCAGCTTCCGCCCTATATTTCTCGGCCACGACTTCTGGGCGGCTTGCAAGAGCCTTCTGGTATACTTCATGGGGATTATCGATAGCATCGTAAACATTGCCCTGAAGAGAATCTGCCACATCAAACCCATCCACTGACGACAAATTCAGCAACTGTGTCATTGCCAAAAGTGATGAACGGAAATTGGTAAGGCTTTGTGTGTACGACATTCTGCTCTGCGATAAAAGTGCATTCTGACGAGACACATCAATGTAGCTCAGTCTGCCTACCTGTTCAAGTGCTTTGGCTGATTCATATTGTATTGAATCAAGTTCTACCTGGTACTTGGAAATATACAGATTTTCCTTGCACAATAGTATCTGAGTATATGCTTCAAAAATATCTATACACAGAAGATTTTCCATTTTTTCAACATCTGACTTGCTGGCAAGGTAGTTAAGCATGTTGAGTTTTATCGTGTTTGGAATGCGAAAACCTGTAAACAGCGGAATATCTGTGGATATTGCAAATGAAGTGTTGTTTACGTTCTGATTGACGTATGTGTTGTCATAAGACAGACTTCGCCCCAAAGAGAAATTCTGAGATGCCGAAGATGATAGGCTGGGATACCGACTATGCTTGGCATTGTCCCATGACAATTGAGCTATGTCTGCATTTAGACGAAGCCTACGAAGCTGTACATTGTTCTTTATGGCATAATCTATACATTCTTGCAGTTTCCACTTCTTTTGTGAAGTGCAAACTGTGGCAGAAGTACAAATTATCCAGGACATCATAAAGACGATGCTGATTGATTTCTCATTCATTTGTTTATTTTAGCTTTCAAATTTCCTGATTAGGTTCACTGCTGTCCACTTAAAATGTTTCTTAAGAATGTTCACCGTGTTAATGGTAAATTCAATACCTGTATTC
>OMUH01000067.1 GCA_900314195.1 uncultured Prevotella sp. | reverse complement strand
CAAGAGGCTGGATTTCTGCTTGAAATCCAGCCTCTTGCCTTTTATTATTATACGACGTTTGGAGTCGCATTAATTTGGTTGCCACAAAATTACGTGCCGTTCAATACTTATAATATATGTGAACAATATTTGTGGGCCGGCACTAGACACCGTTCATACATGCCGACAGAATTTATAAATTATGCTATTTCGTATACGAACGGGCCCTTTGCGTTCAACACTTCGAATATCTCGTCTTCAGTGTTGAGGTTGAAGTCACCCGGGATGGTGTTCTTCAGTGCAGATGCAGTCAGAGAGAAGTCGAGGCATTTCTGCGGATCATTGTTCCAGTGCTGGTAAGCATGTAGATAAGCAGCTATGAAAGCATCGCCAACGCCCATAGGGTCGACGATCGGCTCTATGTCATAAACCCTGGTGGTGTAGAGCTTTCCGTGGAAATAAAGCATACCGCTGAGCGTATGGTGGCTTGACGCAATCTGGTTGCGTGCAGCCATCAGGAACACTCTGCACCTTGGATACATATTGGCCACCTTCTCGAAATAGCGTCTGTAAGCCTCAGTGTCGATGTCGTAGTTCTTGTCGACAGCCTCGAACGGTACGGCCGGCAGTCCGCTTATGACCTCATATTCATGCTGGTCGCCGAAGATGATGTCGGCATGTCCTGCAAGCATCCTCAGCCAGTCAGTGGCATCTGCTCCGTATTTCCAAAGATTTTTTCTGTAGTTAACGTCGAAAGAAACCGGTATGTGCATGTTCTCTGCCGTGCGCACAGCTTCCCATGAAGCATAGAATGCACTTTGGCTCACGGCACAACTTATTCCGGAATAGTGGAACAGAGCAGCATTCTCAAACACTTTCTTCCAGTCAATCATTCCCGGCTCAAGAGTATAAAATGACGAGTCTTCGCGGTCGTAAACAACGCTTGAGTTTCTCATTGCGGCAGCTTCCTCGAAGTAATAGCTTCCGAGCCTTGCACCGCCGTATATGAAACTGTTGGTGTTAACGCCGTATGTGCGCAGCTTCAGTGATACGGCCTTGCCAATCAGATTGTCAGGCACGCGCGTAATATACTGCACATTGTCTCCCAATGTCGACAGCGACACGGCAACGTTAGCTTCAGAGCCACCGAAGTGCTCAACGAAGTCGCCTGTCTGTATAAGGCGTTTCCTGCTGTGCTTGCTCAGGCGCAGAAGAATCTCGCCAAAGGTTACGATTTTGTTTTCCATCTTTTGATTTGTTTTTAAGTCTTCTTAGTTTTATTGTTTCATGACAAAGATACAAAAGATTTGTTTTCCTTTGACTTTTTTCGTAATAAAAAAGTTTATTTTTTACTGTTATGGTTATAGTTGCGGTGTTTTCTGCAATTTTACTGACAAAAAAAGTGCCGGATGCATTTACGCACCCGGCACTTTTTTTGTCTATCAATACTTCCATTACATTAAGTAAATGTTGAAAATATTTTATCAGGGATAAAAAAAATTGCGGTTTACTTATTTGATGACAGCATCATTTCCGTTTGATTATTTCTTTAATCCCTCAACGAGTTCTTTCGTGTCGCGTGCGATAACGATTTCCTCGTCAGTAGGGATAACGGCCACTTTCACACGGCTGTCAGGAGTGGAGATTACCGTCTCTGTGCCATGCACGCCGAGGTTCTTCTCTTTGTCGAGCTTGATGCCGAGGAACTCAAGTCCCTCAACAGACTTTTCTCTCACCTGTGCCTGGTTCTCACCCACGCCGGCAGTGAAGATGACAGCATCGATGCCCCCCATTGCAGCAGCATACGAACCGATATACTTCTTGATGCGGTATGTGTACATCTTCAGAGCGAGCTGTGCGCGCTTGTTGCCCTTGCCGGCAGCATCGTAAACGTCGCGCATGTCTGAAGACACACCGCTGATGCCGAGCATACCACTTTCCTTGTTCAGATAGTCAGCCATCTCCTGCGGTTTCTTGCCGAGCTTATCCATGATGTATGTAACAGCCGACGGGTCGATGTCACCAGAGCGAGAGCCCATCATAAGTCCTGCCAGCGGTGTCAGTCCCATGGAAGTATCCATAACCTTTCCGCCCACGATAGCTGCGCATGAAGCACCATTGCCGATGTGGCAGGTAACAATCTTTGAAGTCTCAGGGTCGAGGTTCAGAATTTCAATGGCGCGTTTTGATACATAGCGGTGAGATGTTCCGTGGAAGCCGTAGCGGCGCACGTGATATTTCTCGTAAATCTCGTACGGAACAGCATATAGATAAGCATAGTCAGGCATGGTGCTGTGGAATGCGTTGTCGAATACGCACACCTGCGGAGTGTTCGGCATCAGGGCGTCAACGGCGCGGATACCCTTCAGGTGTCCTGCGTTGTGCACCGGTGCGAGGTCGCAGAGCTCTTCAATACCGTCTTCAACGCTTTTGTCAACGATTACCGACTTGTTGAACTTGTCGCCGCCCTGCACGATACGGTGTCCTACGGCGTCAATCTCGTCGAGGCTCTTGATAGCTCCGAAGTCTTTGTCGAGCAGGCATTTGAACACCAGGTTGACACCTTCCTTGTGAGTAGGCAGGTCAGCGTCAATCTTCTTCTTGCTTCCGTCTGGCATGGTAACCTTTATGAAAGCTCCGTCAATGCCGATGCGCTCAACGCCGCCCTGTGCCAGAACGGTCTCGTTGTCCATGTCGTAGAGTTTGTATTTAATAGAGCTGCTGCCGCAGTTCAGTACCAGAATCTTCATTTTTTCTCTGTTTATATTTTAATATTTTGTGTTAAGAGTGATAGCGGGAAGGAAATCCATTCTCACGGTCTTGCCTTCCCGCAAAAACTTGTTTTAAGCTTTTTTCTTAGCGTCCTGAGCCTGGCATGCCGTGATGGCAATCATATAATAGATGTCGTCAACAGAGCAACCGCGGCTAAGGTCGTTAACCGGTCTTGCAATACCCTGCAGGATGGGACCGATGGCAATGGCTCCGCCCAGTCTCTGAACCAGCTTGTAGCCGATGTTGCCCACCTCAAGGTTAGGCACTACGAGCACGTTAGCCTTTCCGGCGATGTCGCTTCCCGGTGCTTTCTTCGCAGCCACAGACGGAACGAGGGCAGCGTCAGCCTGCAGCTCGCCGTCAACCTTCAGCTCAGGATATTTCTCTTTAGCCAGCTTGGTAGCATCCACCACCTTGTCGATGATGTAAACGCTCTTGCCCGTTGTCTTGTCTTTTGCGTCCTTGGCAGAGCCCTTTGTAGAGAAGCTCAGCATGGCCACTCTCGGTTCTTTGAATCCGGCCACGCTCTTTGCCGTAGCGGCAGTGGTGTATGCAATCTGTGCGAGCTGGTCAGCCGTAGGATTAGGAGTAACGGCCACGTCGCCCATTACTACTACGCCGTTCTCGCCGAACTCCTTCTGGTTGGAGATGAGCAGCATGGCACCGCTTACGCATGTGATGCCCGGAGCGCATTTGATAATCTGCAGTGCAGGACGCAGCGTGTCGCCTGTAGTAGACAGAGCGCCGGAGATCTGTCCGTCTGCGCCTTCAGTCTTGATAATCATGCAGCCAAGATACAGATTGTTCTTTGTCACGAGTTCGCGTGCCTGCTCAATGGTCATGCCCTTCTTCTTGCGCAGCTCAGCGAGCTTCTCGGCATATTCCTCGCTCTTCGGGTCGTTGAGCGGGTCAACGATGGTAGCCTTGCTAATGTTTTTCAGTCCCCACTTCTCAGCCTCTGCCTTAATGTTGTCAGGGTTTCCGATGAGGATAATGTCTGCCAAGTCGTCGGCAAGAGCCTTGTCGGCAGCCTTCAATGTGCGTTCTTCCTCAGCCTCTGGAAGAACGATGCGCTGCTTGTCTGCTTTAGCGCGCGCTACAATCTGATTTAATAAATCCATAGTTTTTTGTGAAAAATTATATTGTTTTCCTTATTTGTTCATTTCGGAACCATGTTCGTTTTAGAAAATTAACAATCTCCGTCATGTTACTGCAAAGATAGCAAAATAATTGCATACGCGTTTGCAGAGTGTCAGCTTTTTCTGATGTCAGTTTCCTGTGTCAGTATACTTTCCAGTTCTTCCGCCGACAGTCTGAGCTTGAATTTGCCTTTCATGGCTACTGATATGCGTCCGGTCTCTTCGCTGACCACTATAGCTATTGCGTCGCTTGCCTGTGATATGCCCATTGCCGCGCGGTGCCTCAGTCCGAGTTCTTTCGGAATGTCGAGATTGTGGCTGACTGGCAGAATGCACCCGGCAGCCTTTATCCTCCAGTTTGATATTATCATTGCTCCGTCGTGCAGCGGCGAGTTCTTGAAGAAAATGTTTTCAATAAGTCTTTGGTTGATCCTGGCATCAATAATGTCACCTGTGTCAACGATGTCGTTCAGCGGCACGCCCCGTTCAAAGACAATCAGTGCGCCTACATATTTCTTGCTCATGCTCATGCAGGCCATAACGATGGGCATTATCGTTTCCTTGTCAATTTTGTTTTTCTCGCTTTTCTGTGTCGACTTGAAGAAGCCCACTATCCGTCTGAACCCCTTTTGCGTGCCGAGGTCAAACAGAAACTTCCTTATGTCTTCCTGGAAAATTACTATAAGCGCTATGACGCCTACGGATATGAGCTTGTTGAATATAGCTCCGAGCAACCGCATTTCAAGAACCTGGCTCACAATAAGCCACATCAGAAGGAACAGCATCACGCCTACGAATACGTTCAGCGAGCGGCTTTCCTTCATCACACGGTAGATATAAAAAAGAATCATAGCTACCGAGAAAATGTCTATTAGATCCTTTAATCCGAAATCGAATGGCACGGTTGCTTTATGTTATGATTGATAGAATTTTGAATGTGTAAAAGCGGGGAGAATGTGTAAGCGTATCATAAACCGTTACTCCTGTTTTTTTGTTGCCAGCCATATACTGACAGCCTCTACAGCCTCTTTCACGTCGTGCACCCTCAGTATGTCGGCACCCTTGGTCAGAGCAATGGTGTTCACAACAGTTGTGCCGTTCAGCGCGCCGTCGGCAGTGGTGCCGGCCACCTGCTGAATCATTCTCTTCCTCGACACTGCGGCCAGCACCGGCAGCTTCAACTCGCCGAGGCAGTCCATGTGTGCCAGCACCTCATAGTTGCCCTCTGTAGTCTTGCCGAACCCGAAGCCCGGGTCGAGAATGATGTCGTTCACGCCGGCATCTCTGAGCTGCTGCACCTCTTTCGAGAAGTTAAGCAGCATGTCGTGCGTGTCTTTCTGTACCGACATCAGTATGTACGGCACTTTCAGCTTTCCGGCCATTGTGAATATTTCCGGCATTTGTCCGTCAGTGTTTTGCTCCAGCGGCGTGTCAACGATACCCGTTTTTCCGCCTTCCGACACATCGTTTATGATGTCGGCACCGTATTCCTCCACTGCCATCTGTGCCACTGCCGGTCTGTACGTATCTACCGACACCACAGCATCTGGCTGTTCGCGCCTGACAATTGAAAGCGCCGTTCTGAGTCTTCTCATCTCTTCTTCCTCGCTGACTTCTTCAGCTCCGGGCCGTGTCGAGAATGCGCCCACGTCGATAATCTTTCCCCCCTGTGATATGATTTCATTTGCCCTGCCTGCGATGTCCTTTTCGCTTTGCTTCCTGCTTCCTGCGAAAAAGCTGTCGGGTGTACAGTTCAGAATGCCCATCACACACGGTTCTGCCAATGACAGCAAACGGCCGTGCACGTTTATGGAATAGTCTTTTTCAGTTTCCATCGAGTAATAATGATATGCGGATGTTTACCACGCAAAATTAAAAATATTAATTGAGAAATCAACTCTGTAATCTTGAAAAATGCTGTAACTTTGCAAAAATAAAAAACAAGTTATCATTTTGAAAATGAATATCAAGGAGCTTTATTCTTTTTATCTTGATCACCCCGCAGTAACCACCGACAGCCGCAACTGTCCTGAAGGCAGCATATTCATAGCCTTGAAGGGCGCATCGTTCGACGGCAATAAGTTTGCCGGCCAGGCTCTGGCGAAAGGCTGTTCACTTGCCGTTGTCGACGAGAAGGAATATTACGTTGCCGACGGCCGTCATCTTCTTGTTGACGACTGTCTGACAGCCTATAAGGAGCTGGCGCGCGAGCACCGCCGCCATTTTTCCATACCTGTTATCGGCATCACCGGCACCAACGGCAAGACAACGACAAAAGAGCTTGTCTCTGCCGTTCTTGCGCGCCGCTACCATGTCATGCATACCGAGGGCAACTACAACAACGACGTGGGCGTGCCCAAGACGCTGCTCCGCCTGTCTGCCGATGACGATATTGCCGTTGTCGAGATGGGTGCCTCTCATCCCGGCGACATAGACAAGCTCGTGCGCTATGTAGAGCCCACTTGCGGACTGATTACCAACGTCGGACGTGCGCACCTGCAGGGCTTCGGCAGTTTTGAAGGCGTAAAGAAAACAAAGGGCGAGCTGTATGATTACCTGTCAGCCCATGACGGTCTGCTGTTCCTCAATGCCGCCAATGCCGATTTGTCAGAGATGGCAGCCGGACGCAGTTTCTCTCGCGTCATCACCTACGGTCAGGGCACTGGCAGCGACTATGCCGTTGAAGGCCATGTCACAGAGTGTGCGCCATTCCTCAACTTCGAATGGACGTTCAACGGCGCTGAGCCTGCCTTCCGCAAGACCTATACCGTCAATACCCATGTGATCGGAGCTTATAACATCGACAACATGCTTGCCGCCATTACCGCAGGCCTTCATTTCGACGTTCCGGCCGAGGATATCTGCGATGCCCTTGCCGCCTATGAGCCCACCAACAGCCGCAGCGAGCTTGTAAGAACAGTTTCCAACACCCTCATCGTCGATGCCTATAACGCCAATCCGAGCAGCATGAAGGCTGCCATTGACAACTTCAATCTCATGCAGGCCTCCGGCAAGATGGCCATTCTCGGCGATATGCGCGAGCTTGGCCCGACATCGCTTGAAGAGCACCAGAACGTGGTGAACCTTCTCACCGGCTACGGCATAAATGACGTGTGGCTCGTCGGCAGCGAGTTCATGAAGACTAAAACGCCGGACACATTCAGAAAGTTTGGAACCGTTGAAGACGTAAAGGCAGAAATAGCAGCACATAAGCCCCAGGGGCGTTGCATACTCATAAAAGGCTCCAATGGCATACGCCTGTTTGAACTTCCGCAGCTGCTTTGATCATCTTGTCACACTGACCAATAATGCTTTGTCCGCATGCAGTGTGCCGTTATCAACGTCACACTGCACGCGGACTTAAAAAAACGTTGTCAGAACATTATTGTAACACATAATTTATAACATATAAAAATATATTCAGCTTACGTACGGCCACAAGGGCCGCGCCCTGCGGTCTGTCGTCAGTTGATTATTCGGTGAGTGCAGTTGACTGTCAGACAGGTGCATGAGCTGTGTCTTGCATAATATGAAAACATTTTACAACTGCGTTTTTGAAATCTAATAATTTCGCACGACGTTTTGCTCAGCCCGTTATTTTGCAGTTTTTGAGCAGTTTTGTTTTCGCTGAAAATCAACGTGTTGTAATTTGTTTACACTTTTATGACCCCTGAAAACGGCTGAAATGCGTGTTGTAAACCTGTCGTTCAGGCACCGTAAAGCAATGAAATAAATTTTTATCTCAATGAAATAGAAATTTATTTCATTGCTTTGCGTCAGGCAGGGCAGTTCTTTGTAAAAGCTTTTTATTTCAGACGCAGAAATTTACGTTTGTAAATCGCGATATAACTTTTCAAACCAGTTAAGCAATGTTAATTTTCTGCGAATTTTATTTACTTTTTATTACAGCTGTTCATTATGTTCCGGGATGCCCAAACGCAGACGGGCGGCAGACAAAACTTGTTTTTGTCTGCCGCCGTTTTAATTACAGTTATGCTAAGAAAAAAAATAAATGTGTATTTTGTGCTTGTGATGTTCTTATCCGTTTTAGCTGAACGCTCCGTTAAGATAGCGTTTTGTCAGTTCGTTTTTTGGTGAGTTGAACACCTGTCTGGCGTCGCCTTCCTCAATCACCTCGCCGAGATACATGAAGATGACATAGTCGGCAATTCTAAGTGCTTGTCTCAGCGTGTGTGTTACCATCACGATAGAATAGTCTTTCTTCAGTTCCGTGAAGAGCTGTTCCACCTTTCTGCTTGATATAGGGTCGAGTGCCGATGTGCTTTCGTCGGCGAGCAGATAGCTTGGCTCCACAGCGAGGCTGCGTGCCAGGCACAGGCGCTGTTGCTGTCCGCCGGAGAGTCCTGAAGCGGGGCTCTTCAACCGGTCTTTCACCTCCTCCCACAGTCCCACGGCCTGCAGATAATGTTTTACGATAGGGTCGAGTCGTCTGCGGCCGTGAATGCCGTGCACGCGGCATCCGTAGGCCACGTTGTCGTAGATGCTCATCGGCAGCGGGCAGGGGCGCTGCGGCACCAGGCCGATGTTTCTTCTCAGCTCGCTGAGACTGCTGCTGCCGGCGCCGAGCACGTCGTGGCTGCCGAGAGTCACGCTGCCGTCCATGCGCAGCCCCTCAACGCTGTCGTTAAGACGGTTGAAAGTGCGCAGCAATGTCGACTTGCCGCATCCCGACGGACCAATAATGCAGGTTATCTTGTTCTTTGGCATGTTGACGGTGACATTCTTAAGAATATGCGCATCACCTATATATACGTTAAGGTCATGCGTGGAAAGCAACGCGTCGCTTTCGTGGGTGAACTTGTTTGTCACCACGGCATCTTCGCCGTCGGTCACTGTTTTGAAGGCATGGCGGCCAATGCTGCCAAACCGTTCAATGCCTGTAGATATTGCTGCTGATAATATGCTCATGTCAAACTATTTTAGTCAGTAAAAACAAACTGTCAGTAAACACTGTCAGAAAATAATATCTGAAAGAAAAATAAAATCTCTCATTTTACGTGTGCAAAGTTAGTCACGCCGTGCTGCTGCGGCAATACCACGATGTTAGTAAACCCATACCTAAAGTTAGGTATGCCACTGAAAGCCAAACAGTCATCTACCACAAATATGGTAAACCGAATACCACAAAAAAAGGATATGCCGGAGAAACGTAAATTACTATTTTTGCGAAATGCAATATATATACTTGTGAGGCGGCTTCAGACTGCCGCCTCCATCAATGACACAAACACAAATATTATTCATAATGACTAAGTTTATATTATCAGATCCGCAGGAGCTGACGCGCCGCGGTATAGAAGCCCTCATAGCATCATTGTATGCGGGCAGTGCTGTTGTCCAGGCCCTGGAGAGGCGTGAGCTGGTGTCGGCCCTGCTTGCCGACGAGCTTCACAGAGTGGTCATACTCGACTATACGCTTTTTGATTTTCCCGATGTAGAAAGCCTTATAAACGTCAGCGAGCGTTTTCCTGACGTTCAGTGGCTGCTCATGAGTGATGAGCTCACCAATGAGTTCGTGCGCACCGTCACCTACCGTTCCCACAGCATGAGCGTGGTGTTCAAAGACGCTCCGCTGTGCATCATTGCCGATGCCCTTGCCGATGCCACGGGCGGCCACCGCTATGTGTGCCAGCGTGCCACGGAGATGCTCATTGAGCAGCGGCAGAGCCATGCCGGCACAAAGCTGCTCACGCCGACAGAGATTGACGTGCTCAAGGCCATTGCGCGCGGACGCACCACGAAGGAGATAGCGCAAGACCGCGTATGCTCCGTCCACACCGTGAACACGCACCGCAAGAACATCTTCCGCAAGCTGTCGGTCAACACCGCCCATGAGGCTGTGAAATATGCCTTCCGTGCCGGGCTCGTAGACCCCTCTGAGTTCTATATATAATATGTGACGGCAGGCATATAACATAAATAGGGTATACCGAATACCCACACAGTGGTATTACCCGTGTAACAAAAAACAGCGACCTTTGCAATCGTAAACAAAGAGAAAAACAAATAAAAAATCAGAATAAGAATTATGGCAAAGATTATTGTTAATGACGAGGAACAGGAAGTGACACTGCCGGTCAGCGTAGCAGAGCTTATAAAACTGAACAAGGTGTTTCAGCCTGAGATGGTAACAGTACAGGTCAACGAGGAGTTCGTTGAGAAGGAAGACTATGCCACTACGCAGCTTAAAGACGGCGATCGTGTCGACTTTCTTTATTTCATGGGCGGAGGCGCTTTCTGAGCACTGGTCCATGGGCGTGATGCGGATTTTTTCATGGCAAACATGAAAAAATTTTCTTTCTGAAACTTTTTTTCCACGGAAAAATAATTACTTTTGAATCGTTAAGGAGAAAAACGAATGGATTTAACAGAAGAACAAATAGAGAGATACAGCCGCCACATCCTTTTGCAGGATGTAGGAGTTGAAGGTCAGGAGAAAATCCTGAACGGCCGTGTGCTCATTGTCGGCGCCGGCGGACTGGGCTCACCGGCAGCACTATATCTGGCAGCTGCCGGTGTCGGCCATATCGGAATTATTGATGCCGATGTTGTTGACCTCAGCAACCTGCAGCGTCAGGTCATTCACTTCACCAAGGACGTAGGCCGCCCGAAGGTGGAAAGTGCCAAGGAGAAGATGCTGGCCATCAATCCCGACGTAGAGGTGACCACATATCATGAGTTCCTTGATTCTCATAATGCCAAGGAAATCATCGAGCCGTGGGATTTCATCATTGACGGAACTGACAATTTCCCTGTAAAGTTCCTCATCAACGATGCCTGCGTTATGCTTGGCAAGGCGTTCTCCCACGGCGGCATACTCCGTTTCCGCGGCCAGACGTTCACTCATTTGCCGGGCACAGCCTGCTACCGCTGCTTCTTCAAGGAGCCGCCTCCAGCAGGTGCCGTGCCTACATGCTCACAGGCTGGCGTGCTCGGTGCCATTGCCGGAATGCTCGGCACCATACAGGCCGCCGAGGCACTGAAATATCTGCTTGGTGTCGGTGATCTGCTGACGAACCGCCTGCTCACCTTCGATGCCAAGACGATGGACTTCCGCACAATAAAGGTAAAGCCGCGCCGCACATGCGAGATCTGCGGCGACCATCCTACCATAGACCATCTCATTGACTATGAGCAGGCAGCGTGCGACCTTAAAAAACATTGATTTGTTTCAACACACTGACAACAAACAGCAATATGAAGATAAACGATAATGTCATAAAAGAAATGATTGAGCAGGCCCGCCGCGACGCTCCTCTTGAGACATGCGGCTATCTGCTCGGCACTGACGGCACCGTCACCGAGAGCTATTGGATGGAGAACATCGACCATAGCTCAGAGCATTTCTCTTTTGCGCCGGAAGACCAGTTTGCCGCGCTGAAATATGCACGGCAGCACGGATTGAAAATCCTTGCCAACTGGCACAGCCATCCGGCAAGCCCCAGCAGGCCATCGCAGGAAGACATACGCCTGGCCAATGATCCGAAGATCCGGTATGCCATCCTCTCACTCTATAAGGGTGTGCATCTCAACTCGTTCAAGATTCTCGGCGGTGAGGTCGTTGACAAGGAAGTGCACTACGCTGAGGAAGAGAATGAGGCTTGAACACATTTCACAGCATTCTTATCAGATAACATTCTTCTTGGAACATTCTTCTCAAAAAAAATATTTTTAAAAGAGAATATTTTAAAAGAGAATATTTTAAAAGAGAATATTTTAAAAGAGAATAATGTCTTGCGTGCATGCTTGAAAAACAAATGACAGAGCGGGCACGCAAACAATGCTTTTTATGGCATTGCCGCACATACAGAAACATTAACGAACAGGAATCATGTACAGAATACCGTCTACACTCGACTCTGACCTCGACTACACAGAGTCACTCGTAAAGAAATACAAGGCTGGTGAGATTACTGCCGGTGAGCTGAAGAGCAACCGTGTGCCTATGGGCATATACGAGCAGCGCAAGAACAACCATCACATGCTGCGAGTGCGCTGTGCCGGCGGACTCATCACGCCGGAGCAGCTGAAGACTGTTGCCAGGGTGGGCCGTGAGGTGTCCACGTCGCATCTGCATATCACCACCCGTCAGGAAATCCAAATTCATAACGTTGACCTGCTCGATGCCGTTCCGGCTCTGCGCAAGCTCGAGAAGAGCGGACTGTCTACGGCGGGCGGCGGCGGCAACACCGTCAGGAACATGATGGTCAACGACCGCAGCGGACTGACTGCCGACGAGGCCTTCGACGTGTATCCGTATGTGGAGGAGCTGACATCGAGGCTCATTGCCGAGAAAGACAGCTTCACTATGCCGCGTAAGTATAAGGTGGCTATTGACTATAATGTAGACGATGCCAATTCATCCTACGTTGCCGACTTCGGCCTGCAGGCACGTGTCGTCGACGGCAAGCGCGGCTTCCGCGTGCTTCTTGCCGGCAGCACGGCACCCAATCCGCACGTGGGCTGGGAAGCCTTCGGCTTCCTGCCTGAGGTAGACCTGCTGCGCGCTGCCAAGGCTCTGAAAAACTGGTTCAACAAATACGGCAACCGGCGCAACCGCCATAAGGCACGCATGCGCTACGTGTTCTACTGCTATGGCGCCGATGAGGCCTTGAGACTCTATAAGGAAGAGTTCAATGCCCTTAAGGCCGACGCCTCGCTCGATTTCTCTGTTCCGCCGTTGCCTCTTGAGCATCATGCCCCGGCATTCCCGGCAGAGGATGACAACACTGAGGAGTTCCAGACATGGAAGCGCCGCTATGCACACAAGCAGACCACGAAGGAAGGCCACGAGCAGAACCTGTGGTATGCCTATCTGCCCGTCAGCCACGGCAACAACCGGCCGGAGTTCTTTGCTGATGTTGCTGACTTCCTCGGTTCATTCGGCAATGATGTTATCCGCTTCACAAAGAAAGAGCAGATACAGGTGCGCAATATTCCTGAGGCTTATCTGCCCAACATATACCATTTCTTCAAGCGCGAGGGCGACTATCAGGTTGACTATCCACAGATTGTCAACGACCTTACATCATGCACCGGTGCTGACACCTGCCGTCTTGGCATCTGTCTGCCAAAAGGTGCCATTGACGCAATAACGAAACGCCTGCTGGCGTCAGACCTCGACCTTGACAGCATTGCCGGTTTTGAGCTTAAGATGAACGGCTGCACCAATATATGTGCCAACGCCACATGGGCCGACCTCGGCTTCAGCGGCCGCATTGGCCGTATTGGCGACGACCCGTTCCCGGCCTACACCGTGTGGCTGCCGGTGAAGGGCAAGCATGAGATAGACCTGCAGCAGGGCTTCATAGCAGCCAAGCATGTGCCAGCCTTCGTCGAAGACTATCTTGCCGATGTCATCGCGCAGAAAGACAACTTTGCAGATTATTATGACTATGTGGCAAAGCGCGGCACTGACACAGTGAAGCAGCTGCTTGAGAAATACCGTCAGACAAAGCCGTTCAGCGAAGATCCTGACACCTACTATGACTTTGACGACGATGAGAAGTTCAGCCTGATAAAATACGGAAAGGCAGAGTGCTCGGCCGGACTGTTCGACATTATCGACATTGACCAGGACACCATTGCCGCAAAGCGCAAGGAGATAGAGCAGGGCACAGCCAAGGACGAGGAGAAGACGCTCCACGACATCGTGTTCGCCGAGAACAGAATGCTGCTCGTTACGCGCGGCATAGACCCGCGCACCGACGACGATGTGTACAATGGCTTCGTAAAAGAATTCATAGACGCCGGCATCGTGCCGCAGAAGTTCCGCGTGCTCACCGACAAGGCGCGGGGCGGACAGAGCCTCGCCGGCGACAAGCAGCTTGTCTTTGAGCTTGCCGACCTGCTGTCTGACTTATATAAGAACATGGACGACAACCTTCAGTTCAACACCGAAAAGGGGCGTGAGGCTGCCGAGAGCGCCAAGCCGGTGCAGACGGCTGCCGCCGGCAGTAATTCCTCTGCGGCTGCGGAAGAGAAGAAAGACGGCGGCGTCGTGCCCGACGTGAAGAAAGACTTCCGCGGCGTGGCCTGCCCTATGAACTTCGTCAAGACAAAGATTGCACTCAGCCCTATGAAGAGCGGTCAGGTGCTCGAGATACTCCTTGACGACGGCGCACCTATCAACAATGTGCCGGGCAGCGTGAGAAACGAAGGCCACACCGTGCTCGCCACAGAGAAGGTTGATGATTACTGGAAGGTGACAATCAGAAAGAAATAAATAAAAAGCAGCATGCCATTGGCATGCACAGCCAAGTAAGAACAACACAGACACAAAGGCAGCTCCGCACGGATTTCCATGTCCGGTGCGGAGAATGCTTTTTTTATTTTCATAACTAATTATTATTTCTCAACTATGCCTAACGATTATTTGCCGATAAGTATAAACATAAAAACAGCACACATCCTCATAGTAGGCGGCGGAAAAGTGGCCACGCACAAGGCTCAGCTGCTCAACCGCTTTACGGACAGGGCGAAGGTGGTGTCGCCGGTGGTCAGCGATGAGCTCAGACAGCTGCCCTTCACCATCATTGAACGTCCTTTCCAGCAGTGCGACCTTGCCGGAACTGACATACTTTATGTGTGCACTGGCGACAGAGAGCTGAACGCACAGATAAAGAACATGGCACAGACGGCCGGTGTGCTTGCCAGCGTGTGCGATGACCCTGAGTTGTGCGACTTCGTGTCGCCGGCCATTGCGCGCCATGACAGACTGACCATTGCCGTGGGCTCTGACGCCACCGACGTGAAACGGTCCATACGTGTCAGAAACCGCATAGAAAAGCTTATTGACGAAGGCGTGCTTGACATTTCGTAAACATGAACAACGATAAACAGAATACAGATACTGGCTGCGTTACCATAGTAGGTTTCGGTCCCGGCAACCCCGAGCTGCTCACGCTTGCTGCCGTGAGAGCGCTTAACGGTGCCGATGTTATTTTTTATGATGCCCTTATCCCGGCAGAATATCTTGATGCTTATCCGGCCGAGAAGATATTTGTCGGCAAGCGCAGCGGCCGTCATTCGGCTGAGCAGAACGAGATAAACCGGCTCATTGCCTGTGCTGCGCAGAAAGGACGCAGGGTGGTGCGTCTTCATGGTGGTGACGCCATGCTCTTCGGAAGGGCAGGAGAAGAAATTGACTATCTCAGAGAGAGAAACATTCCCGTCAGCGTGGTGCCGGGAATAACAACGGCATCGGCGCTGGCCGCGCAGACACTCACCTCGCTCACACAGCGGGGCGTCAGCCAGAGCGTGGCCTTGATAAACGGACATGCCGACCGCCCCATAGTGCCCGATGCCGAGACCTTGGTCTACTACATGGGCGCACGGCGTGTGCGCGATATCGCCCGCGCGCTCATCGCCAGAGGCAAGCCCGCTGACACGCCGGTCTTGCTGGCCTCGAATGTCAGCATGCCCGGTGCAGGCGTTGTCCATACCACGCTTGGCGCCGTGGTGTCATCACAAGAGAATTATCCGACGCCGCTGCTGATGCTCGCCGGCAATGTGGCACGACAGGAATGAACACTGCTAAAGGGCTGATATATAGAATTGTATGAACGCAAAGGAACGTTTCTGCGACGGTAGCTGTTGCAGAGGCGTTCCTTTACGTGCTTTTAAATACCATATGTTAGGTATCGCTTATAGTCAGAATGTGGTATTCTGTAAAAGGCTATTCTGCCGTACCTTTGCAAACGTAAGAAAATAAAAGGATAAAACATTAAAAAGTGATTATGGAGAACAACAGAATAACACATCTGAAGGAACTGGAGTCAGAGTCTATATATGTGCTCCGTGAGGTGGCGGCGCAGTTTGAGCGTCCGTGCATACTCTTCTCGGGCGGCAAAGACAGCATTGTGGTTACGCATCTGGCCTATAAGGCCTTTTATCCGGCCAAGATTCCGTTCAAGCTCGTGCATATCGACACCGGTCATAACTTTCCTGAGACCATTGAATATCGTGATGAGCTTGTGAAACGCCTGAACGCCGACCTTATCGTAGGCTCTGTGCAGCAAAGCATTGACGAGGGCCGCGTGAAAGAGGAGACCGGCTATTATGCCAGCCGTAACAAGCTTCAGACGGTTACCCTGCTTGACACTCTTGAGAAATATAAGTTTGACGCTGCCATCGGCGGTGCCCGCCGTGACGAGGAGAAGTCGAGGGCCAAGGAACGTTTCTTCAGCCACCGCGACGAGTTCGGACAGTGGAACCCGAAGAACCAGCGCCCTGAACTGTGGAATATCTTCAACGGACATAAGAACATGGGTGAGCACTTCCGCGTGTTCCCTATCTCCAACTGGACGGAGATGGATGTATGGCAGTATATCTATCTTGAGAACATACCTATGCCGAGCCTCTATTTCACGCATGAGCGTGAGGTGTTCCAGCGTGACGGACAGTGGCTGGCCGCCCTGCCTGTCATCAAACGCAAGCCGACAGAGAAAGTAGTGAAGAAGCTCGTGCGCTGCCGCACCATCGGCGACATCACCTGCACCGGCCTTACCGAGTCGAAGGCTACCACCGTGGCCGACATCATTGACGAGATAGCATCAAGCCGTGTTACTGAGCGCGGCGGACGTGCCGACGACAAACGCTCGGAAACGGCTATGGAAGACCGCAAGAAAGCCGGATACTTCTAAACATGCGGCATGACGGCGGTGAAGAGCTGTCACGCACGAGGATTACCAATCAACCAACACTACAAATCATTTCAAACAGAACAAAATAGTTATGCCAAATACAAGAGGTTATTTAGATATGGAGCTGCTGCGTTTCTCTACGGCCGGCAGCGTTGACGATGGAAAGAGCACACTGATAGGCCGTCTGCTCTATGACAGCAAGTCGATATTCGAGGATCAGCTGCAGGCTGTCGAGGAGGCTTCGAAGAGCCGCGGCAATGAAGATGTCAACCTGGCGCTCCTCACTGACGGACTGCGCGCTGAGCGTGAGCAGGGAATAACAATCGACGTCGCTTACAGATATTTCGCTACGCCGAAGCGCAAGTTTATCATTGCCGACACCCCGGGACACATTCAGTACACCCGCAACATGGTTACCGGTGCGTCTACTGCCGATCTGAGCATAATTCTCGTTGACGCCCGCCACGGCGTGCTCGAGCAGACCACACGCCACAGCTATATCTCGTCTCTGCTTGGCATTCCGCATATTGTGGTGGCCATTAACAAGATGGACCTTGTCGACTATTCTGAGGATGTTTACAACAAAATAGAGGCTGACTACAGAAAGATGGCTGAGACACTGCACATCAAGAATGTGGTGTTCATACCTATCAGCGCCAAGGACGGCGACAATGTTGTCAACAAGAGCGACAAGATGCCGTGGTATACCGGCAAGACGCTGCTCGACTATCTTGAGACAGTGCATGTGGGACACAAGACAGTGTCTGACTTCTTCCGCTATCCCGTGCAGTATGTCATCAGACCTATCAGCGATAAGTTCCCTGACTACCGCGGCTATGCAGGCCGTGTCAGCGGCGGTGTCATCAAGCCGGGTGACAAGGTGCGCGTGCTGCCGTCGGGAAAGGAAAGCACGGTGAAGGAGATTAACTACTATGACCACGGAATGCAGAAGCTCGATGAGGCCACGGCGCCGCTAAGCGTGACGCTCCTTCTTAATGACGACATTGACATCAGCCGCGGCGACACGATAGTGAAAAGCGATGAGAAACAGCCGCAGGTGGAGCAGGACATAACACTGAACGTGTGCTGGTTTAACGAGCGCCCGCTGCGTGCACGCAACAAATATATTATAAGGCAGACTACGTTCGAAACGCCGGGCATCGTGAGAAGCATCAACTACCGCCGCAATATCAATACGCTTGAGAAAGAGGAGGGCGTTGACGCACTTAACATGAACGACATTGCCGAGGTGACTGTTCACACGGCCAATCCGCTCGTGTTCGACAAGTATACTGAAAACCGCGTGACAGGCAGCTTGATATTCATAGACCCTGACACCAACGAGACCGTCGGTGCAGGTATGATAAAATAAAGTGAAAGCAAAAACATTATGAGCAGCGAAAGCACAACAGAAAAAGTTACGTTTGACCATATAGCCAATCCGGAAACGCGGGATGAATGGCTCAGGAAGCTCAATGAGAAATGTGAGAACAGCACGCCGCAGCAGATAATAGGATATTTTCTTTCTGATTTCGGCGGACGCATAGCAGTGTCGTCGAGCCTGAGCATTGAAGACCAGACGATAACTGATATGGCCGTGAAAACAGACCCGAAGGCTCGTATCTTCACTCTTGACACAGGACGTCTCTTCCCTGAGACTTACCAGCTCATTGACCGTACGAACATGACCTACAACATCAGCATAGAGGTGTTCTTCCCTGATTATAAGGAAGTGCAGCGCATGGTGCGCGAGGAAGGCATCAACTTGTTCTATAACTCTATAGAGAGCCGTCACCGCTGTTGTGCCGTACGCAAGCTCGAACCGCTGAAACGGGCCATGCAGACCCTTGATGTATGGATCTGCGGACTGAGGCGCAGCCAGAGCATCACGCGCAAGGATATGAACTTTGTTGAGTGGGACGACATTCATGACAAGATAAAGGTGAATCCGCTGATTGAATGGAGCGAGGACGATGTGTGGGAATATATTCACAAGAACCATGTGCCTTACAACAAGCTTCATGACAAGGGCTATCCGAGCATTGGCTGCGAGCCGTGCACGAGAGCCGTAAAGCCGGGCGAGGATGTGAGGGCCGGACGATGGTGGTGGGAGAGTCCCGAACACCGTGAGTGCGGACTTCATCAGAGACAGTAGCAGAGTTCGTATTGAAATGTTGACGCTGTGTGGAAAATAATTTTTGGGAGATTTTATTAACGGAGAGAAAGTGGCCGTTTTTTTCGGCCGCTTCTCTCTTTTTATTAATAGTTTAATTATTCAACGAAAAAATGGCCGACACACATTATTATAATATACACCATTATAATATACACCATTATAATATACACCTTGGACGCCGTATATGGAAAGACCGCGTGGCCGGATGTGTAATGTTCGTGCTTACGCTGTGCGCCGTTCTGCTGGTGGTGGCAATGGCCGCAGGACTGTATGCCAAGTCGGCACCTGTGCTGCGCGACCACGGACTGTGGGAACTGCTGACATCGTCTGAGTGGAGGCCGGCAAAAAATGAGTTCGGCTTTCTGCCGTTCCTTGCCGGTACGGCATGGTGCACGCTTCTGGCATTGGTGCTGGCCTTGCCGGTGTCGTTTTTCGTGGCCGTTTATATTTCAGAATATGCGCGGCCGGTAGTAAGAAAGCTGGTCTATCCGCCGCTCGACATCCTTGCCGGTCTGCCATCGGTGCTCTACGGCGTGTGGGGCACGCTGCTCATCGTGCCGTGGATAGCTGATAAGGTGGCGCCGGCTTTCGTTGATTTCTCTACCGGCTATACCGTCCTTGCCGGCGGTATCGTGCTGGGGGTGATGATACTGCCGTTGCTCATCAGCCTGTTTATAGAGATGTTTCAGAGTGTGCCCGCCGACCTGCGTGAGACCTCGCTGTCGCTTGGTGCCACGAGGTGGCAGACGGCCTGCAAGGTGGTGCTCCGTCAGGCTGCACCGGGTGTGCTTGCATCGATAGTGCTTGCCCTCAGCCGTACGCTCGGCGAGACCATTGCTGTGCTGATGGTGTGCGGAAACCTGGTCATAGTGCCGGGGTCGCTGCTCGATGCATGCTATCCCATTCCGGCGCTCATCGCCAATAACTATGGCGAGATGCTGTCCGTACCGATGTATGAGAGCGCGCTGATGTTAGCAGCTTTCATGCTGTTCTTCGTTGTCGTGGTGCTCAACGTGGCAGCGAGAATAGTACTCTCGAAAATAAATAAGAAATAATCAGACAGGATTTTATAAAACGGATGTTTCTATGGATAGAAAAATAATAAGCGAGCGTGCGGCGCGCACGGTGATGTATCTGTCTCTGGCCGTGGTAATCTTTCTTGTTGTCAGTGTTATCTGGACCATACTCAGCCGCGGACTGCCTGTGCTGACGTGGGGAATGATAACCCAGCTTCCGAGCGGCGGCTTTTATATCGGCGGCGAAGGCGGTTTTCTGAATGCCATTGTCGGTAGCTTGCTTATCGTAGGCTTCTCTACTGTTCTTGGACTGGCCATATCTCTGCCGGTGGTGTTCTATATGAATGTCTATCTGAAACCGAATTCGAAGTTCGGCTATGTGGCACGTCTGGCATACGACACGCTGTTCGGCATTCCGTCAATTGTATATGGTGCGTTTGCGTTCACCATCATGGTGTGGCTCGGAATGAAGGCATCGCTGCTCGGCGGCGTGCTCGTAGTGACGTTGCTGATAACGCCGATACTCATAAGGAGCATTGATGAGGCCGCACGCACCATTCCGCACAGCCTGCTTGAAAGCAGCTACAGTCTTGGTGCCACACGCCTTGAGACCATCGGCATAGTGCTGCGGCAGATAGCACCCGCCATAGCCACGGCAACGTTGCTCGCCGTGGGAAGAGCCATAGGTGATGCCGCCGCCGTGATGTTCACGGCCGGATTTTCTGATAACATTCCGACATCGCCGATGCAGCAGACGGCAACGCTGCCGCTCAGCATCTTCTTCCAGCTGTCGGCACCGCAGACAGATGTGCAGGACCGTGCGTATGCTGCTGCCGTAGTGCTGACGATTATCGTGCTGGCGCTGAGCCTCGGCGGCAGATACATAATGAACCGGTTCTCGCAAAAATAAAAAATATACAACACAAGGAAAATTTTCCGGTTGCAGCATACAAATAACGGCGCGCTGTCTTCTTAATGAAGAAAACAGCGCGCCGTTATTTGTTAACCGTTACCGTTTGTTTTTTTATGCTGTATGTTGCTTACGTAAAGGCATGAAAAAAGGGCGACTCTCCAATAAGAGAAAATCGCCCAAAATGAAAGGAGGAAGTGGTACCTCTTGGAGTTGAACCAAGGACACATGGATTTTCAGTCCATTGCTCTACCACCTGAGCTAAGGCACCATTGCTTAATTACAAAAACACTAACTTTTTGTTTGCGAGTGCAAAGGTAGGATTTTTATTCCGTTCAAACAAATTTTTTCAGATATTATTTCAAAAATTAGTTTGTTTCAAAAAAAAGCATTATCTTTGCAACCGTATTTGAAAAAGTACTCGGGATTTAGCGCAGTTGGTAGCGCACTACGTTCGGGACGTAGGGGTCGGGCGTTCGAGTCGCCTAATCCCGACAAAAGCAGCAGGAACTTGTTTCCTGCTGCTTTTTTTATGGTACGCTCGGCATGAGCATTGTCTAACGGGTGGAAGTCCCGAGCAAGCCCTAATA
>OMUH01000102.1 GCA_900314195.1 uncultured Prevotella sp. | reverse complement strand
GGAAGCTGAGCAATAATCATGCCATGTCAGTCAAAATTTAAATGAAAGAACCGTATAACAAGAATAAGATTTTTTCATAAAATAAGTAAATTTATTAAACGAAAAGGATTAATTGTTTCATAATAACACATTGAATAAAAATAAGAATAAAAAATGCACGTTGTGAAACGTGCATTTTTTTTATACCTGCTTTTTTTATTTTGAAATATTGAAGACTGTCATTCTTCTGCTATTGCAACCGTATACAACGGCTGGAGCCGGGTGACCGTCAAAAAGCCAAAATATATTTTTTTCCAGCTTTATGACTGATTATTTTTTCAGGACAGCCCTTACCACAAACCATGCATGTGCTGCAAGCGTAGGCAGCAAGCCATAATGGCGTCTCATTACGCTGAAGCGCTCTTTCAGTGACGCATTGTGATTGTCGGCCGTCATTCCTCCGGCAAGATAATCGGTCAATGTGCAACCTACATTTTTCAACCTTAGTCTTTGCCTTCTGCACTGCCGCATGACACGTATGCACCAGTCTATGTCAGCAGAAAAGCGGAAATCAGTATTATAAGGTATATCGCGAGCTATTGTAGTGAGCGCGTAAAAAGACTGATGGCATACCTTCATGCCGCCAAGAAAGCTCCTCCACGTGAGATGACGCGGCGGGGCAAGCCGTCTGCGGCGTATAAAATGTCCGTCATCACCAACTATGTCAGTATCGCCGTAAAGAACGCCTGGCAGGCGCTCACCGTCGCCGACACTGCCGCTGACATGCTCCAGGGTGTCGGCAGAATGAAAGGTGTCGCCGGCATTCATAAAGACAACATAATTGCCTGTAGCCATCCGCAGCCCCTTGTTCATAGCGTCATAAAGTCCGCCGTCATGCTCTGACAACAATACTATCTGATGAAGGAGATGCAGGCGATCATTACGTTCCATATACCGGTGAACAGCATCAACGGTACCGTCTGTTGAGCCTCCGTCTATTATTATATGCTCTACATGTGCATACGTCTGCTGAAGCACGCTTTTTAATGTTCGTTCTATGACTGCGGATGCCTGCCATGTGCAAGTGATAACTGTGAACGTAATCATAAGTTAGGCTTCCTCCCCTCCAGAGCCTCATTGTACACCTCAAGATATTGCATTGCAACAGCATGCTGCGAATATTTGTGTCTGACATTCTTCAGACAGTTTTCCCTTACCTCATCACGGTTCAGCACACTGAGGGCCTGCCAAAGTCCGTCAGCAAGAGAGTCTGCATTGGCATATTCTGCAAGGAAACCGGTCTGTCCGTGCTCAATCATCTCCGGTATACCGCCGGTACGGAACGCTACCGTCGGAATACCGCAAGCCATAGCCTCCATGACAGTATTCGGAAGATTGTCCTCCATCGACGGCAGCACGAACACATCAGCAGAATTATATATCTCTACTATTTTCTTATGATCGTTCACATATCCAAGAGGATAAACCGGCAGCGAGATCCAATCGCGCATTTCCTCTGAATGCCCGCCAAGAACAGCAATAACAGTGTTGTCACGAATCTCGGCATGTTGGGAAGTGAGCCTGTCAAGTGCCTTTACAAGATAGCTCATACCCTTCCGCTTGTCGTTGACACGCTGCGAGACAAAGAGAATGATGTTTTTATCTGCCGGCAGTCCCGTGCGCAAACGGCATTCCGCCTTGTCGAGCGGCCGGAACAGGTTCATGTCTATCGGATTGGGGATATGCGTAACGCGCTGTCCCGTCAGCAAAGCGCTTGAGAGAGCTTCTTTCTCAAGCCACTCGCTGCAGGCCACGAACCGTATCCTGCTGCCACGGAGCAGCTCACGCTTGCGTTGCCATATCTTATAGCTTAGGTCATGGTCAGAGCCTCCGTCAGGAAGGAGCGGACAGTTATGACATCCCTCACGGAAACGCGTACAACCGGAGGTATAGTGGCATATTCCCGTTGCCATCCATTCATCATGCATCGTCCAGACAACCGGCTTGCCGCTGTCTATGATGCGCTGAATGTTTTTCAGCGAGAGCATGCCCTGGTTTATCCATGACAGATGAATGACATCGGCCTCCTTAAACTCACGCAGACCGGTTATGTCTGTGCCGAACGACGCAGTATCTATGCGCCATAAGTTAACTTTTGAGAAATGAAGCCGCATATATATGCCCCACCGCTCGAACAGGAAGTTACGTTGCGAATGCGCATTTCCGGGCAGTTCGACAACGGTTATATCATCAGTAGTCTTGTCGCGAACGAGCATCTTGGCCTTCACGCCGTTGTTGTTCAGCGCGTCCTTCAGACGGTTTGCGGCAACAGCCGCGCCTCCGGTCAGCTCGCTTGTGTTTACTATAAGTACTCTCATCGGATAATTGTTAAACGATTAGTTGCAAACTTACACAAAATATTTTTAATAGACAGTTTTTAAGACAAAAAAAATACGCTACTACTCTCAACGAGCTGCAGCGTATAGCCTATGTTTAACTAAAAAATTACTTTCGAAACGAAAGGTGATCTCACGATCTCCTTAGGTTATCTGTTAAACAATCTCATTAATCTACCTTTAATAACTAAAAACCTAAATCTATTACTACTAACCTAAACAATCTATTAACCTTTTGACACTGCAAAGATACTACAAATCTGATTACCCACAAACATTTTCATTAAAAAAAAGTATTTCTTTAACATGTTTTTTAATTACAGCATTATTTATGTGTGCGGACACATCATTTTTTCACATTTGTTTAAACATATATCATGTACGTATTCCTATCCTGCGGATTTTTAGTTTTTCATAAGCACTTGCTTCATGCCTAAAAAACGACAGCTGGGTCTGACCAACATACAGGGTGCGGCCCTTGTAGCCGTCCGCAAGCTGCGTGCAGCAACAGTATAAAATTCACTTTGCAGAAATTATTTTTCAAGCGAGTGCAACTAAAGTATGAAATGAGTACCATGAGAGCATTCAACAAGAAAGAAATCATAGTATCAAAAAAAGTCAAGATAATATCACCTTTTTAAGAAAAAATGTATTAAATTTGCGGCAAAGGAAGATAAAAGAAACATTTTACGCTAAATTAAACGAATAACCAATAACAATATTAACAATAAAAACTCTTTGTCTATGAAGAAAATCTTTACTTTGGTAGCTGCTGTTATGGCGGCATTTGCAACTAACGTACAGGCGCAGGAAACATTAGCGTTTAAAATAGATCCCTACCCTTGGAACTATTCTGTTGCCCTTGCATCTAACGTTGAAATCACTTATAATTCACAGTGGGGTGAGTACGGAATTATCGGAGCATCAAACGCTATCAATCCGGCTGATTATAAGGGTTACAGAATTGAATATACCCCATTTGCATCAACAGCCACAACTGACGGTTACGTGCAAACAAGTATTGGTGACCCAAACGCAGCCACGCAATATGATGATTTCCCAACCGACGGCAACGTTTTGGAGAAAGACTTTAACGAAGGCATAAAATCATCAGCTACACTGACGAAATTCAACATTCAGGGAAAAGCATCCGGTGCCAAGATTCTTATAAAGAAAGTAACACTCATCAAAAACGACAATACAGAAGAACCTGTAACTTTTGCCGGCGGAGGCTGGGGGCATTCATTGGGCCCTGTTACGACGCCAATTATAACATATACAGGCCAATACGGCGGCGTTGAGATAGTAACTACAAACGGTAATTCATGCACATACAGCCACGAGACACAAAAAGACAGCATTTATAATTATACTATAGAGCTGAATGAACCTTTGAAGACATCCATCATGGTTGAATATGATGGTGCTGCAGGCGGATTTGCCTGGAACAACTACGAAGCAGGAATAAGCACCATCAACTTCACTGTCAACGACTCTACCGCTGCTGAAATTAAGACAGACGATGCTGGAAACATAACTTCATCAACTCCTAAGGATATTGCCAAAATTTACTTGAAGGCCAACGCTGCAGGAGATAACAACTATCCGTTCACTGCAAACATAAAGAGTGTAACACGTGTAAGACTTGACGCTACTGGCATAAATGACATAACAGCAAAAGATGTTATCTATGATGCCAATGCACCTCTTTACAACCTTGCTGGTCAGAAGGTCGGCAAAGACTATAAGGGCGTAGTCATTCAGAACGGCAAGAAACGCATTCAGTAATGTCCTTCCGAAAGACAATAAAGAAAATGAAGAGTACACAGCAGAAGGCAAAATTATAATTAAATTGTTTTTTACTTATAACTGAAAGAAGCATGACCGATAAATTCGGCCATGCTTCTTTCGTTAAAGTTCAACAGGAGTGCAAAAAACATCTCAACAATTTGCTATAGTACAGAACTATCTGCGACACCTTCAGACTTACCATAAAATTTCCATCATTTTGTTTTGCAGAGTCCAAACATTAATAATAACACGGAAAAGCCGAACAAGACAAAGATTTGTGTAACTTTGCACGCAAAAGCAAAAAAGCAAGGACATGAAAAAAAACATATTTTTTTTTGCAGTGCTTATGTTGCTGCTGTCAGGCGGGGCATCAGCGCAAATGCACCGCTACAACACAAACTTCAGCGTCGCACCGCAGAAATTAAGCGACACCATTCATATTGAGTTCAGCGACAATCAGATATACCTCCCGGTTGGCATCATGGGCCGCACATACCGTTTCTGCCTTGACACGGGCTCAAGCCAGGGCATGCTGTATGCCGGCAGCAACGTACCGGTTTACAAGACGCTGGGCAGCGTCATCTCCCATGATGCGAACAACACTGCCGACACAATAGACGCAGTACAGCTGCCGCCGATGGCAATAGGCCGGCGCGAGATAACAGGCTACGTGGCATCAGTGGTAAAAGCGCCGCGCGGCAAGGTGCCCTATGACGGTATCATAGGCTTCGACATTTTCAACAAGGGGCTGGCATGCAAGATAGACACGCGTAAGAAAATAATGATACTGACAGATATAAAAGGGCAGATGGACGCCGAGACCGGCTATACATTAAAATACAAACTGAAATGGTTCGCACCGTTCGTCAACGTCAGTCCGTTCATGCGGCATGTCGATGAGACCCTTTTCGACACCGGCGCACGTCAGCTGTACGTCATGAACCACACGAGTTTCCTTGAGCATTCATACAAGAGCAAGCAGGTGAGCGCGCAGGTGGAAGGACGTGCCACAGGCAACATGTATGAAGGTACAAACGGCGCAGAGAAGAACAGCGAAGTGGTGTTTCTCCACCTCGACAGGCTGAAATACGGTGAGTTCAGCTTCAACGACGTGCACACCATAACAACCCAGGGCTCTTCGCGGCTCGGCGCGCAGATGCTCGGCTATGGCGCCGTGGTCATAAACCCGCGCCGCAAAAGCATAACCTTCGAGCCTTACGACGGCACGGACAGCATCAGCGTCAACAACCGGCAGTTCGGCATCGCCTTTTACGACAAAGACGGTCAGCCCGCCATAGGACTTATCTGGCACAAGACGGAAGGCTACCGCAACGGAATGCGGCAGGGCGACGTCGTGCTTCGTATAAACGGAAAGACAATAAGCAGCTATGATGACTTTGTAAACTACAAATTCCGCGACGGCGAAAAATACACATTCATCATGCACGACCAAAGAGGATTCAACAAGGAAATAACTATTACAAGATAACAAGGAAAAAGAATGGGAAAGCACGAAACAAAGGCAATGTTTTTCGATGTAGACGGTACGCTTGTAAGCTTCAAGACCCACCGCATACCACAGTCAACGGTTGATGCTCTGACAGAAGCCCACAGCCGCGGAGTAAGGATATACATTTCTACCGGCCGGCCGCCGCAGTTCATTACCAACCTCGGACAGATAGGAGATGTCATTGACGGATGGGTAACCACGAACGGTGCCAACTGCTATATATGTCGTGCCGGAAAAAAGGAGATCGTACACACTGCAAGCATACCGACTGCCGACACGGAACACATACTCTCCTACTGTCATGACCGTAATGTGCCGGTCATCATTGTAGGCCGGAAGATTATCGGCGTCAACGACTACGACCCGAAGGTGGCCGCGCTGTTCTGCGATGGACTAGGTGTTACCGGCATTGACTTTCAGCGCTACACGTATGCCGACATGCACGAAGATGAAATCATGCAGCTGACACCGTTTCTCACACCGGAACAGGAACAAGAGCTGATGCCGCTGGTCAGCAGCTGCAACTCCGGACGTTGGTGCGATGCCTTCACAGACATAACCGCAAAAGGTGCTGACAAAGGCATCGGCCTCACTGCAATGGCAAAACATGAAGGTATAAACCTCAGCGAGACAATGGCCTTCGGCGACGGCGGAAATGATAATTCAATATTAAGAACAGCAGGCATCGGAATTGCCATGGGCAATGCGAATGAAAAGACGAAAAGCATTGCCGACTTTATCACAACGTGCGTTGACGATGACGGCATCGCCAACGCACTGCGGCGGTTCTGCGTTATCTGAAAAAAATTATCTGGAAAAAAATTATCTGGAAAAAATTATCTGAAAAAAAATGTGACGTCCAAACGCAACGGCTTCAAACGACAGAAAACTATTAAGGACAAACTGAAACCTATAATTTGTCCACAAATTATTTAACTGATTATCAATCAGCAATAACTCTCTGTTCGATTAACCAAAAATTTAATTACATTAATACAATCATCCTTCTATAAATTAATTCGGATGATTATGGGATACATAAAAAGCCATGACAAACAGTGCATACACACATTGTCATGGCTTTTTTATGTATTTTTTAATTGATGTTACTTATCGTTTAAGCAAGGCGTTTCTCAAGGCGCTCACGGATAGCTGCTATGAACTCCTTCGAATTAACCTGCTTAGCCTCAACGCCTTCCATAAGGCCGACAAGGTCTTTGGTGGCTATGCCTTCATTAAGCGTATCAAAGCAAGCGCCTTCGAGCTGGTTTCCGAAATTAACGAGAGCATCGAGGTTATCCATCTCACCGCGCTTGCGCAGGGCCCCGCTCCATGCAAATATGGTGGCCATAGGGTTGGTAGAGGTCTCCTCGCCTTTCAGATAACGATAGTAATGGCGTGTCACTGTGCCATGGGCTGCCTCATACTCATATTTGCCGTCGGGAGACACAAGCACGGAGGTCATCATTGCCAGCGAGCCGAATGCAGTAGAAAGCATGTCGCTCATGACATCGCCGTCATAGTTCTTGCAGGCCCAGATGAAACCGCCCTTGGAGCGAATCACACGTGCCACGGCATCGTCTATAAGGGTATAGAAATAAGTGATGCCGAGTTTCTCGAAGGTCTCTTTGTATTCCTTCTCATACACCTCTTCGAAAATCTCACGGAACTTTGCATCGTATGTCTTTGAAATGGTGTCTTTTGTTGCAAACCACAGATCCTGTTTTGTGTCCACGGCAAACTTAAAACAACTGTGGGCAAACGAGCGTATGCTCTTCTCTGTGTTGTGCATGCCCTGGATGACGCCAGGTCCCTGGAAATCATGAATGACCGCTTCCTTGACGGCGCCGCTCTTTCCCTGGAAAACGATCTTCGCCGTGCCGGGCTCGTCAGCATACAGCTCGACGCTCTTATACACGTCGCCGTAGGCATGACGCGCTATGGTAATAGGCTTCTCCCAGTTCTTGACAACAGGATGAATGCTCGGAATGGTTATCGGCGCACGGAACACTGTACCGTCCATAATGGAGCGAATGGTGCCGTTAGGACTCTTCCACATCTTGTGAAGATGGTATTCATCCATACGCTTGGCATTCGGCGTGATGGTGGCACACTTGACGGCTACACCATATTTAAGAGCAGCATTGGCAGAGTCAATGGTAACCTGATCGGCTGTCTTGTCACGGTTGGGAAGACCAAGGTCATAATACTCACTCTTCAGGTCGACGAAAGGCAATATAAGCTCATCCTTTATCATCTTCCAAAGAATACGTGTCATCTCGTCGCCGTCCATCTCAACGACAGGAGTTGTCATTTTAATTTTTTCCATATTTTTCATTCTTTAATTACACTTTTGTCGGCAAAGGTAGCAAAAAACTTTTATAACAGAACTGCAACAACTGACATAATTATCAAAATGAAAGAATATACGGTTAATTTAATTGCATAAGCTAAAAATAAACAAAAAAAGACAGGCCGCCGCCTGTCTTTAACTTAAACAAACGACTATATTCAACACGAACACAGCCATTTTAAATTTTATGTAACTAAAAGTATTATATTACTGAATATTTTTACTCAGGAAGGCTGATTGCCTCGTTAGGGCAAACATCAGCACATGTGCCACATTCTGTGCAAACATCAGGGTTGATAGAATACTTTTCATCACCTGCAGAAATTGCGCCTGAAGGACACTCATCAATACATGTACCGCAAGCAATGCAGTCGTCACCAATTACGTAAGCCATAGTAAATAAATTTTTTATTGTTAATAATATTTTTGTATAATCTGTATAGAGGAGAATCAGCACGAATAATGTATTCGCCGTCGTCTTTTGTACGATGCAAAGATAATAATAATTTCGAATATACCTAAAAATAATGATGAAAAATTGTATTATTTATACACCGTTAAAATAGATATAAGCATTTTATTACAGAACACAACAAATGAATACCTAAAAATGGTGATAACGCATATTTTTCAAAAAGTATCTATAAAAAAGAATAACCGTATTTCAAAATAAGAAACACTTCTGCTGCGTTATATAAATAATGAAAAACAAAGAAAACAACAAACACGCTGCCAGGCTGATGGCTGTAGCCATACTGCTGGCGGCGACGGCAACGGCCGGCAAGGCACAGGTGCGCACCGTGGAAAACAGACCATATACAGATCTGCGCATATTCCACTACGGCGTGCTGGTGGGACTCCACATGCAGGACCTTGAGCTGACAAACGTCGGGCCGACGACAGTAAACTATGCCGACGGCACATCACGTGACGTAATGGTCAGCACTGACCAGAACAAATGGGATGCAGGCTTCACTGTCGGCGTACTGGGCGAGCTGCGGCTGAACACGAATTTTCAGCTCAGGATAGCTCCGGCCATGCTCTTCGGCACGCGAAACATCGTGTTCAGAAACTATTCAGAACGCGATGCCAACGGACAACCGGCAGAACAGCGGCAGACAATGAAAACGGCATACGTGTCGGCAGCCATGGAACTGATAATGGCTCCGGAACGAACAAACAACCACAGACCGTATTTTCTTGTCGGCCTAAACCCGATGCTTAACCTTACGCCAAAAGACGATGACTATATCAAGCTGAAACGCGGCGACTGTTTTCTTGAGGCCGGCATCGGCTGCGATTTCTATCTGCCATATTTCAAGCTGCGGCCCGAGCTGAAGTTCATGTACGGACTGACAAACTCGCTCGACAAAGGACATAAAGACCATCTGAGAAACGAGAGTATGCTGCCATACGCCCAGTCTGTGTCAAAGGCCAGAAGCAAGATAATCGCACTGACTTTCTATTTTGAATAAGGTAACATATAAAAAAGGAAACTTCCGCAACTTTTTTATTACGCAGACTTTCTAAGCAGACTTTCTAAGCAGACTTTCTAAGCAGACTTTCTAAGCAGACTTTCTAAACAGACTTTCTAAACAGACTTTCTAAACTATGTGCTGCATAATAAAAAAGTTGCGGAAGCTGTTTTCCGTGCATTAACAATAAATGTTTAAGAATACACCGGCATGTGCCTGCATGCAAATGCGAGATCAGTGTTTCTTGTCAAAATGCAATTTCAGCTCACCTATATAGATGCCATGCTTTCCGTTCTGGTCAACAGGCACCTGACGGCCGTCGAGGTCAGTGACATATTTCAGTTTCTTGAAATAAGTATGGCTGTGGCCGCCAAGGACAAGATCTATGTTCCGTGAGCCTTTTATAACGGCTATATCGCCCTTTCTGTCCCAGCCAAGGTGCGAGATACAGATGACACAGTCTACTTTTTTTTCTTTCTTCAGAAAGGCAGCCCAGCGGTTGGCCTCGGCAACAGGATCGAGATATTTAATAGAACCATAGTTCTTGGTCTGCACAAGTCCGTCGAGCTTAGGACAAAGTGCAAACACACCGAACCGTATCCCGCCGCGCTTTATAATAATGTATGGTTTCACAAGTCCGTAGAGCGGCGTACCGGTAAAGTCATAGTTGGAACAAACAATAGGAAATTTACATTTTCTGAAGATACGCACCATATTGTCTATGCCGAAGTCAAACTCATGGTTGCCGATAGTAGCCGCGTCATATTTCATAATGTTCATTAGTCCCACTTCAACATCACCTTTGAAAAGCGTATAATAAGGTGAGCCCTGCGAGAAATCGCCGCTGTCGAAAAGAAGCATGTCTGGATAAAGCCTGCGCATGCTGTCAACGACAGCCACACGTCTGACAAATCCGCCGCGGTCGGCAAGAGCCGTATCGGCAAGCGTGGCACCGAGCGGCATAACGCAACTGTGTGTATCATTGGTGTGAAGTATCATTATATCTTTCTGAGCAGCAACGGGCAGTAATGACGACATCAGAAAGAATACTGACAAAAATATATTCTTATTCATCTCAGCTGAAAAAATTACAAATCATTCAAAAACTATACGTCCTTCTGTTTTAGGGTTAACGACAATGCCATGGGCCGTCTGCTCTCGGAAATAATCCATAATTACAAAACGCGAGTCATATTTCTGGTCTTGCGGAGCGACTATGTTTTCTGCACTTTTGAATGCGCGCATGTCGTCATTGCCCTGAGCCACATAGTCAATTGTTGCTATGCGGTAAGAGCGTCCACTGTTCACCGGCTGTCCGTTTACGCTGGCAGAGACAAGCTTTCCGTCGTGCGTAATAACAAGGTTGACACCGTGGCTGACAGCTTCACCGCCGCGTGCCGCTATCTGCTGAAAAAGCTCCAGTGTCTTCTCGCCAGACAGTGTGACGAAACAAATGTGGTTTTCAAAAGGCGCAAGGTCTACGACGTCACCATAGGTAACCTTGCCTTTGGCCAAAGCAGCCCGAATGCCGCCCATGTTATAAATGCCGAAATCGGGCTTCTCTCCAAACTCACGTCCGCCCCACACCATGATGTCGGCCAACAGATTTGAAAGAGCACTCTCCGGCCTCGACGACGCAAGGTAAGAACCGACCTCGCCAACTACCGGCGACATTATACTGTCCACTTGCCGACGGTAAGGAGCTATGAACGCAACTGCACGCTTGTCGGGATGTGTGTCAAAACGGCGGTCAACGAGAATACGCTGACGCGAAACCGATGAAAGCTCATAGCCTGATGTGCCGCATGATGCCAGCAGCGCCATTGCGGCCATTGACAAAAACATTGTTTTTTTGTAATGCATAATAGTTTTATTTGCTTGCAAAGTTAAGAAAAAAAAGACGCCTCATGCACAAAATTAAAGAGAAACAGAAAGTTACGCACGCAAAATTTGTAAATAAGGATAAAAAACCGTAACTTTGCAACGCTTTTTGGCTCAACCGCTGGCCGCACGTTCTGGCGAGTCACGTTGGGTTGGAACGACAAACAATATTTAATTATTAAAAACAAAATGGATTTAATTAAAGTTGCTGAAGAAGCATTTGCAACCGGCCAGAAATTCCCTGAGTTCAAGTCAGGTGACACAATCACGGTCGCTTACAAAATCGTCGAGGGCACCAAAGAGCGTATTCAGCTCTATCGCGGTGTAGTAATCAAGATTTCGGGACATGGCGACAAGAAACGCTTCACAGTCCGCAAGATGTCTGGCACAGTAGGTGTAGAGCGTATCTTCCCTATCGAATCGCCGAACATCGCAAGCATCGAGGTGAACAAACGTGGTAAGGTGCGTCGCGCCAAGCTTTACTATCTGCGTGACCTTACAGGTAAGAAAGCTCGTATCGCTGAGAAGAAAACTGTTGCAGCTGAGTAATCACGGCATACGGAAAGCCATAAAAGAGATTTCATCAACCATAGAGAGTTGTGAAATCTCTTTTTTTGTTTCATGAGAAAACTATTTTTGTCTTTATATTTTTTTACAGCTCTAACATAACAAAATGTACGACATCTGCATAATAGGACACGTCACACGTGATACCACTATCACGCCGAAACACACGCTGCACATACCTGGCGGAACAGCTTTTTATATGGCGGGCGCACTGAGACATCTGCCACCAAAGGTGAGAACACTTGTTGTAACCAAAACTGCCGAGGCTGACAAAGACGCAGTAGAGAAGTTCAACAGCGAGACAACGGATATTGATATTCAATGGCTGCCAAGCCGCCATACCGTAGAATTCGAAAACAAATATGCTGAGAATCTTAATCACAGGACACAGCGCGTGACAGCGAAAGCAGATGCCTTCACAAAAGACGACATAAAGAACGTCAGCGCGAAAGTGTTCCACCTAGGCAGCCTGCTGGCTGACGACTATGAAAACGGCTGCATGGAAGAACTCAGAAAGAAAGGCAAGGTGTCAATAGACATACAGGGCTTTCTGAGAGAGGTCAGCGCCGACGGCAGCGTGGTGCCCGTGGCACCACACAGATGCAAAGACATACTCAAGCACACAGACATAGTAAAACTCAACGGCGATGAGACAGTATTGCTTACCGGCACCTACGATATGACCGCTGCGGCAACATGGCTGCACGAGCAGGGACCGGAAGAGGTTATCATAACGCTTGGCGACGAAGGGTCTATCATCTCAGCCGGCGGACATGACTTTCATATTCCGGCATACAAGCCAAGGAATACCGCCGACGTCACCGGCTGCGGCGACACCTACTCGGCCGGTTATCTGTGGTGCAGGGCCCAGAAGGCAACATACAAAGAAGCCGGCGAGTTTGCCGCTGCCATGTGTACTCTGAAAATTGAGAACGACGGTCCTTTTAGCAATTCCATTGACGACGTTAGAACCATTATGTCAAAATGATAAAAAATACCGGACAACATTTTCTATACGCATAAGCTCCGTATTGAAAATGTCGTCCGGTTTAAGATTAAAACGTCATGCACACCGCGGCAGAGCTACAGAAGCTCGTCATGCCCGTTGCCGCGAATATCATTTACAAGTTCATTCCAGCTCTGATACCCAGCAAGAAGAGCTATCTTGTCAAGTGTCCGCGGCGACAATGTCTTAAAGGTAAGATGATGCCTGCGGAAAAAAGACACAATCTTCTCACGGTCATTCTCAACCGGAATTTTCAATCCAATTTTGCGTTCCAGCTCGGAAGCAAAAATTTCCAAATCACGTTTCATAACAACTTTTTTACTAACTAAATGCAAAGTTAATTGTTTTTATCTATCAACAATAGCATTTTTTATCAAATTTATTGTAACTTTGTGTCATAGATATATTTATTCCCTCACATGAAAGAATTTGCTTTAAAGTACGGATGCAATCCGAATCAAAAGCCTTCCCGCATTTACATGGAGCAAGGCGAATTACCAATTGAAGTACTGAACGGCCGTCCTGGATACATAAACTTCCTTGACGCCCTTAACTCATGGCAGCTTGTTAAAGAGCTGAAAGCAGCAACAGGACTGCCGGCAGCAGCAAGCTTCAAGCATGTATCACCGGCCGGAGCTGCTATAGGACTGCCGCTTAGCGACACGCTGAAAAAGATCTACTTCGTTGACGACATAGACTTTGAGCTCACACCGCTGGCAAGCGCATACGCAAGGGCGCGCGGTGCAGACCGCATGTGCTCATACGGTGACTTCTGCGCTCTCAGCGACACCTGTGACGAGGCTACGGCACGCCTTATCAAGAGAGAGGTCAGCGACGGCGTCATCGCTCCTGACTACACTCCCGAGGCACTGGCCATTCTGAAAGCAAAGAGAAAAGGCACATATAACATCATCAAGATAGATCCCGCATACAAGCCGGCTCCTATCGAGCACAAACAGGTGTTTGGAATAACATTCGAACAAGGCCGCAACGAAGTAGACCTCAGCGACCCGAAGATTTTCGAAAACATCCCGACAAAGAACAAGACATTCACAAAGGAGGCCATCCGCGACATGATGATCAGCCTCATCACCCTTAAATACACACAGTCCAACTCTGTGTGCTACGTCAAGGACGGACAGGCCATCGGCATAGGCGCCGGACAGCAGAGCCGCATACACTGCACAAGACTGGCTGGCAGCAAGGCCGATGAATGGTGGCTCCGCCAGAGTCCGCGGGTCATGAACCTGCCTTTCCGCGATGACATACACCGTGCCGACCGTGACAACGTCATCAACGTTTATCTGTCTGAAGAGCATGACGACGTGCTGCGCGACGGAACATGGCAGCAATACTTCATGGAACGCCCTGAGGTGTTCACACGCGAACAGGAGAAAGAATGGATTGCCAAGAACACTAAGGTAACCCTCGGCAGTGATGCCTTCTTCCCATTCGGCGACAATATCGAAAGGGCACACAAGAGCGGCGTTGAATACATTGCACAGCCTGGCGGCAGCATACGCGATGACAATGTCATAGAGACATGCGACAAATACGGCATAGCAATGGCATTCACCGGCATACGCCTGTTCCATCATTAATAATTTTATCCAACGTTTATGAGCGACATTGACGACATCATTGAGCACGGCATAGTGTTTAAGGCCGGCGGTGCTAAAGCGCCTAAACAGGACGACAACAAGGTCAAGACAAAGGCCAAGAAAAAGAAATATATAACCGGCGCTCACGGCAGCGGGTCAGCAAAACAGAAAGCTAAATACCGCGAACAGCGCGCCAAAAGAAAATCACAGCACCACAGCAAGTAATTGCTCATGTGATCACAATAAATAAAAATCCCGTATACAAAGTCAAACTTTGTATACGGGATTTTTATTTTCTGTATTACAGAATGATTATCTTGCTGAGAGATGCGTAAGTTACTCTCCACATTATTATATACGTTGAACAGCTGCGCCTTTGCTCAGCGTCCCTGCGCGAAATAATTGTCACGCGCCTCTACGCGTCCGTTCTTGCCAAGTGTCAGTGTTGCCTGACGAAGGCCTTTTGAAGAATGGTTGAAAAGAATGTTCGGATTTATCCTGCGCCCACGGTAGTGAACCTCAAAATGCAGATGTTCCGTGGTGGCACGTCCTGTGCGTCCGGTAAGACCGATGACATCGCCGGCATGCACATGCTGCCCCACCTTGACGAGGTTGCGTGACTGATGGGAATAAAGTGTTTCAAAGCCATAAGCATGACGGATAACAATGCAGTTGCCATAGCCGAAATAAGGTGAAGAACGCGTCACTACACCGTCAAAGGCCGCCAGTATCTTGTCATTCGGACAAGTCTTAATGTCAACGCCGCCATGGTTGCGACGTCCGCCGTAAGGACTTATGACATGACTGCCCGGAAGCGGGTATGCCCAGCATTCCTTACTGAAATCAGTCAAATTAATAATGAAAGAACTAGAGGTTATTTCTTTTTCTTCGTCAGGGTCAAGAGATGTTATGCTGTTGCCATAATGCTTTCGCTTCGTTTTCTCCTTTACTGACATTTTTTCTCTTGCCGCAAGTTCCCGGGACGACGTGCGCTCTTCTGCTTTCTTCCGCGATTTATTCTCATTCGAGCCATTTCCCTTTTTTCTGTCATTACGCACGACAGCCTCATCTGCATCATCTTTCACATTAAAGACTGCAACATAACGGCCGTTGCGCTTGAACCTGACAATATTCCGGCAAAGCCTGTGACTGTTTGTTTCGAAAAGCATTTCCGGATTTATTCTTCCGCCGTTTGCAAGCACTGAGAAGTCAAGAGCCACACGGCCGCCGCGCCGGCCGATGATAGCTATGGTCTGGCCGGCATGTACCTTGTCGCCAGTATGTACAAGGTTTTCCGCATTACCGGCATACACTGTTTCTATACCGCTGGTATGCCGCACTACAATGACGTTGCCATAGGCACCCGTACGGCGCGACAGCCTTACCACACCGCTGAAAGCAGCCTTAACGGCATCACCGCTTACACTATATATGCGCAGCACATTGTCTTTAAGCTTCTGCGCCTTGCCGACAGGCAACGGAAACGAATAATCATCATCGCCTACAGCCGACAAGTTAACATCAAAACTCTCGCCACGATCCCACAGATGAGGGGTAGGTACAAAAATTTGCGTCTCCTCTTCATGACTGAATGCATCAGCGGGTGCTGCCGTCATGAATGACGCGTAAATGACAAATGCAAGCGTTAAAATTTTTCTACGGTTCATAAAGTAATGTTTTATTTCAGGTTTATAGGTTTTATATATGACAGAATAATGAGAATTCAGTTTACCAATATATCAATATCATGCACAATATCAATATTTCTATTTTACATTTTTAGTGGTTTAACAAAGCTGTCATCACACACAGCCTCACTAAAGACAAGCTATTTAAGCATTATCCCGGAATAAATCCTGCCGGAAGCAGTACCAAGCCGGCGGGCTGAGAAGAACGTGTCAACATTATCATACGTGCAAATTCCTGTCTGACGGATATTCGCTTTTTTTACACCACACGCCTCAAGCTGCAACTCATTACATAAAGGCAAATCGATATGCCATTTATTAAACATTCTGGATATGCGCGCCATGTCATATCCCTGCTTGTCGAACTTGTCAAATACCTCCTGTCCGACTTCAAAGTTTTTCAGCGAGATGCCCGGTCCAATAACTGCTTTCACGTCAGCAGGAGCAGAGCCGAACTCACCAGTCATCACATTCAATGCTGCCGCGACGATGTTCTTAACCGTGCCGCGCCATCCGGCATGAACGGCAGCTGCCACATTCCGTTTCGTGTCGAACAGCAACACCGGAATACAGTCGGCAGTAGACACACCTATCACTATATTTCTTTCAGCCGTAACCAGCGCGTCTACACCATCAAGGTCGGCAAACAGTTCATCATCAGCCATGTGAGCATGTGCGGCAGTTATTATACGGCAGTCGGTGCCGTGCACTTGATGCGGCACAAGAACACGCGAAGCCGGCAGGCCAAGCTCACCGGCAAGAAGAGCCTTGTTCTCATTGACATTTTCCATACTGTCGCCGCAAAAGCTGTTAATGTTGAACGACGAATAATTGCCGGTGCTCACCCCGCCATGCCGGGTAGTAGAGAATGCAACTGCCCTGCTGTCAATATCATAATAAAGAAGTCGTTCTGTGTCTGCTGTCATTATGTTTTATATAAATTAAAATGATTATCCGCAATCATCCGAATATATGCCGACCTATTCTTCATATTCGAAGCCTTCGAGGTCTTCAACGTCAGCTTCGTCAATATCCGGTTCCTCTTCTATATCTACGTCCTGCGTGTCAACGCCCTCGTCGTGCATTTCCTGTTGCAGATGCGACATATCCTTATCGCGGTGGGCAATCTCCTCACTCTCCGTGATAGCAGAAATCTTATTGCTTTCATGATTAAGCTCGTTCCAAAGAACATCCTTCAGCTCGTCAAGACCAAGCCCGGTAACAGACGATATGAACACCACCGGCTGCGAATCAGGCAATTCAGCGCGAAGCATAGAAATCAACTCATCATCAAGAAGGTCACATTTCGTTACAGCCAGCACCCTTCGTTTGTCAAGCAGTTGCGGGTTGAACTTCTTCAGTTCGCCAAGAAGAACATCATAATCTTTTTTTATGCTGTCAGTATCTCCCGGTACCATGAAAAGCAACAACGAATTGCGTTCTATATGCCTTAGAAAGCGTAGTCCGAGGCCTTTTCCCTCGCTGGCACCTTCTATTATTCCAGGAATATCTGCCATGACAAAGCTTTTGTTGTCACGGTATGACACTATGCCAAGCGATGGCTCAAGCGTTGTGAAAGGATAATTTGCTATCTTGGGCCGTGCGCTCGAGAGAGCAGAAAGCAATGTCGACTTTCCGGCATTCGGAAATCCTACAAGTCCTACATCGGCAAGCAGCTTCAGTTCAAGGATTACAGTTTTCTCCTGCCTTGGCTCGCCGGGCTGCGCATAGCGGGGCGCCTGATTCGTTGATGTACGGAACTGAAAGTTACCTTTTCCGCCGCGACCGCCTTTCAGCAGCACCACCTCCTGTCCGTCATACGACACATCGCATATAAACTTTCCGGTCTCAGCGTCATAGACCACCGTACCGCACGGCACGTCTATATACATGTCCTTACCGTCGGTGCCGTGACATTTGTCACGTCCGCCGTTTCCGCCGTCTTCAGCGAACACATGACGCTGATAGCGCAGATGCAGCAGAGTCCAGTAGTTATGGCTGCCGCGCAGAATCACGCTGCCACCATGTCCGCCGTCACCGCCGTCAGGACCGCCGTTAGGCTGATACTTGACGTGTCTGAGGTGCATGGAACCGCGGCCGCCCTTACCGGAGCGGCAAACAATCTTCACATAATCAACGAAATTCGATTCTGGCATAAATCTTTATTATTCAATAATCAGAAAAAATAAGCCCGGTCTCTTCATGGCCGGGCTATAAGCAATACGACCTGACAGTTATTATTCCGGCAGGCTGTCTATAATCTTACAAATATCATCAAAGATGCGTTCCACATCGCCAAGACCGTCAACAGTATGACGCAGGCCTTCATTGCTGTACCACTCGCACAGCGGCGCCGTCTGGTTGTGATATACATCAAGACGCTTCTTTATCGTCTCCTCATTGTCATCAGAACGTCCGCTCACCTTTCCGCGGTTAATAAGGCGTTTCATCAGCTCGTCTTCCGGAACATGCAGCTCTATCATGGCAGCCACACGATGTCCGCGCTTCGCAAGCATATTCTTCAGAGCCTCTGCCTGCGGAACAGTGCGCGGGAAGCCATCGAAGATAACACCCTTGTGGTCAGGGCCGAATGAATCATACACATCGGCAAGAATGCTTACCATAAGGTCATCAGGAATAAGCTGACCGTTGTCAATATATCCCTTGGCGGTCTTGCCCAGCTCTGTGCCCTTCTTGATCTGATCACGAAGCACGTCACCGGTAGAAATATGTCCGAAGCCATATTTCTCTATCATCCTGTCACTCTGTGTTCCCTTACCTGCGCCCGGCGCTCCGAAAATTACAATATTCTTCATTGATTGATTTATTTTAGTTAGTTTGTTAGTCGATTTGTTGATCAAATTGTTGATCAAAATCTGTGTTTGCCAAATTTTTCAATAAGTGGCATTCTCCATTATTGCTTATGGCTGTGTTTTCTATATGCCCATATCAGCAAGAATCCTGTTATTGATTCTCATCACTGTCAAGCACGTAAATATCACGCAGATTGCGACCCTGCTGATCATAATCCATTCCGTAGCCTACAATGAAATCATTTGGTATTTCCATTGCCGCATACTCTATGTCGAGGTCAACTGTCAGCTTACCCGGCTTGACAAGCAGCGTACAGATATGAACAGACTCCGGCGAGCGCGTTCCCAAGCTCTCCACCATGTTCTTCATTGTCAGACCGGTGTCTACAATATCCTCAACTATCACAACCGTTCTGCCGGCAAGATTCTCGTTTATGCCGATTACTTCCTTAACCTTTCCCGTCGACATGGTGCTCTGATAAGACGCAAGCTTCACGAATGATATCTCACACGGAATGGTAATATATCTCATCAGGTCGGCAGCGAAGATAAAACTGCCGTTGAGCACTGCAAGGAACAACGGGTTCTTACCGTCAAGATCATGGTTAATCTTATCAGCCACAGCCTTGACGCGTTTCTTTATCTCTGCCTCCGGAATAAATGTCTTGAAAGTCTTGTCGAGAACTTTTATCTTGCTCATAATCAGTGTTAAATTTTAGTTTGTTGCAAAATTACAAAAAAATAAGAAACAAAAGTCACTTTAAACAAAGAAATATGCCATGACGGCGTTAAACGAAACTTACAGTATAAGTGCTTTTACATTAACCATCAATTAATTTTAAAGCAATAATAACAGTCTTTATAAGAATTTTTCAGTAACTTTGCATTATATGAAGATTCTAACCGGAGCCCAGCTTAAAGAGCTCGACAAATATACCATAGAGCACGAGCCCATAAGCAGCATAGACCTTATGGAACGTGCAGCGAGAGCACTCACTGACGCAATCACGAAGCGCTGGAGCACAGACATGTCCGTTATCGTTTTTGCCGGACCCGGCAACAACGGCGGAGATGCCCTTGCCGTGGCACGCATGCTTGCCGAACAGGATTATAAGGTATCTGTATATCTGTTCAACATACACGACAAGCTCAGCGATGAATGCGCTACGAACAAGCAGCGACTTATAGAGCAAAATAAAATCACATCGTTCACGGAAGTTACTGACAACCTCGAGCCGCCCGCGCTCAACGAGAGCAGCCTGGTCGTTGACGGACTTTTCGGCAGCGGACTTAACAAGCCGCTCACCGGCGGCTTCGCTGCCACGGTGAGGTATATCAACCAAAGCACAGCACAGGTTGTGGCAATAGACATACCATCTGGCCTGATGTGCGATGACAACACCGGCAACACTGCGCAAAGCATCATATCTGCCGACGTCACGCTTACCATAGGCCAACGGAAGCTATGCATGTATTTTGATGACACAGAACGCTACACCGGCGATGTAGAAGTGCTCGACATTGGCTTGTCTGAAGAATACATAAAAACTGCGGTTACAAAATACACGCTTGTTGAACGAAGCATGATAACCCCGCTGCTCCGCCGCCGCGGCAACTGCGTCAACAAGGGAACAATGGGACACGGACTGCTTATGGCCGGCAGCTATGGCATGGCCGGCGCCGCAGTACTCTCGTCAGAGGCCTGCCTGCGTTCCGGCATAGGAAAGGTCACCGTCGTTACTCCGGAACGCAATAATGACATCATCCAGATAAAAGTTCCGGAGGCTATCATTGCGCACAATGGCGACGATTACATTACGAACACTGTCAATCCGTCACAATATGATGCCATTGCAGCCGGTCCGGGCATAGGACAGCATGAGAGCACAGCATCGTCACTAATCGACATACTGCGGCGGGCTGATGTGCCAACGGTTATCGACGCTGACGCTATAAACATAATAGCGAATCACAAGACATGGATACAGCAGCTGCACAGCAACACTATACTGACGCCACATCCGAAAGAGTTCGACAGGCTGACAGATTCTGCCGGCAACGGCGGTTTTGACCGTCTGTTCAAAGCCACACACATGGCAAAGTCCATACACAGCTATATCATCCTTAAAGGCCATTACAGTGCCCTGTGCCTGCCCGACGGCAACGTGCTGTTCAACTCTACCGGCAACAGCGGTATGGCCACCGCAGGAAGCGGCGACGTGCTGACAGGCATTCTTCTGGCATTGCTTGCACGCGGATACACCACCTTTGAGGCCGCACTCGTAGGAATGTACATACACGGACTTGCCGGCGATATCGCTGAAAAGACTGTCGGCAAGGAAAGCCTGATGGCACACGACATAATAAATCACTTGCCCGAGGCTTTTGCTGATTTATACAATGACAATGACGACAGCGCACGACGGTCTTAGAAAAAAAAGCTACCTTTGCAATATTGACTAACATACAAACAAAGACAACTTTGCGGTGTCGGCATTATATTAATTTTCCGCACTGACAATCACCATCAACAAAAAAACGGCAGCAAACTGAATAATACAGTTGCTGCCGTTTTTTATATTAATTATTATTGCTTATACAATTCTATTAATCAAGATTAGCAAGCTTGTTCTCTGAGCCGAGCACATCCTTGATCTTCTCCTCGTACATTTCCTTCATGTACTCACGTGCTACTTTGCCGTAACCGCGAGGGTCGAACATCTCAGGGTGGTTGGCAAGAGTCTCACGAACGCCGGCAGTATAAGCCAGACGAGAGTCAGAGTCGATATTAATCTTGCAAACTGCGCTCTTGGCAGCCTTGCGGAGCTGCTCCTCAGGAATACCCACTGCATCAGGCAGCTTGCCGCCGTATTTGTTGATGATGTCTACAAACTTCTGCGGAACAGAAGAAGAACCGTGAAGAACGATAGGGAAGCCAGGAAGCTTTTTCTCTATTTCCTCAAGCACGTCGAATGCCAATGGAGGAGGAACAAGACGGCCTGTCTTCGGGTCACGTGTGCACTGCTCTGGTTTGAACTTATAAGCACCGTGTGACGTACCGATAGAGATAGCCAGAGAGTCACAGCCTGAACGAGAAGAGAAGTCGATAACCTCTTCAGGCTTTGTATAATGAGATTCTTCAGAAGCAACCTCATCCTCAACACCGGCGAGAACGCCGAGCTCAGCCTCAACAGTAACATCAAACTGATGAGCATAGTCAACACACTTCTTTGTCAGGGCGATGTTCTCCTCGTAAGGAAGAGCAGAACCATCAATCATAACAGAAGAGAAGCCCATGTCTACACAGTCCTTAACGAGCTCGAAGCTGTTGCCGTGGTCAAGGTGAAGCACAATCTCCGGATGATGGCAGCCCAGCTCCTTTGCATAGGCTACTGCACCCTCTGCGAGATAACGCAGAAGAGTCGGATTGGCATAGTTGCGCGCACCGCGTGATACCTGAAGAATAACCGGAGACTTAAGCTCTGACGAAGCCATGATAATGGCTTGAAGCTGCTCAAGGTTATTAAAGTTGAAAGCCGGAATAGCATAACCGCCGGTAACGGCTCTCTTGAACATCTCACGGGTGTTGACAAGACCCAGATCCTTGTAATTTACTGCCATAATTTTATTATTTTAAATATGAATATCTTTTACTTTTCGTTACTTGCAAAGTTAATATTTTATTTCTTCTTTGCAAACCGTTTTTTTGTTTTTTCTCTCGCTGAAAGTAACGGAATGTTAATTTATTGACCCTTATCAATACGGCCGATTTCATTTTGCAAAATGCAGTTTGCATTATTGCTAATATCATTACAAATTATTTTCCGTCCGGCTGCAGCACACGCCACAGCACTGCTGCGAGTGCACCACCGGCAAGAGGGGCTACAATGAATATCCACAGATTTGTCAGTGCCGAGCCGCCGGCGAACAATGCCGGTCCTATAGAACGCGCCGGATTGACGGATGTTCCTGTATAGCGTATGCAGCACAGATGAACGAGCACGAGCGACAAGCCGATGGCTATGCCGGCAAAGTTATTGGTAGCCCCGTTTGTCTTTGCCGTTGCACCAAGCACCACAAACACGAACACGCAGGTAAAGAACAGTTCGGCAAGCACACCGCCCAAGACGCTGATATGGCCGTCACCGTATGCCTGCAGGTCATTGGCGCCAAGGGAGCTTTCTATTCCCGCACCGGTGGTTATGCACCACAGGATGGCCGCACCGATAATGCCGCCTATCACCTGAAAGAGCATATACATTCCGGCATCCTTGCCCGACATACGTCCGCTCAGAAAAACACCGAGCGTTATTGCCGGATTAATATGACAACCGGAAATACCGCCTATCGTGTAGGCCATAGCCAGCACGGCAAGGCCGAATGCCAGGGCCGTGCCTACTACAGTGGCGGCATTGCCGTTGTCACAACCAAGGCTCACGGCAGCACCGCAGCCCATCAGCACCAGCACCATGGTGCCTAACATTTCTGCTAAATACTTCTTCATACTATAAACGTTTTTAGTTAATAAAATAAATTCCTGCGAATAAACAACACATATTTAGAAGCTAATATTTTTAGAAGCTAATATTTAAGTTAAATATTAAAAGCTGCTGAATTTATTTTTATTGAATATCAGCAGCCTATTCCATATTCCTGTATCTGAACATTGAGAAATCAGCACTTGCATTATCACCCTCGCAAAACATTCCTATGGTGACGCCGGTGAAGCCGCCGGCCACCTCTGTGCTCACAAGCATACAGTTATGCTCTGCTATTTTCTTCCATGTCTTTCCGCCGTCGTCAGAGCATTCAAAACGATATGTCAGTCCGTCGCTGCTCACACGAAGCCGTATCCTGCTGCCCGACACATAAACGCTGTTCTGGCTCTCCATAGACTTCAGCCGCGCCTGTACGGTCACCTTCCGGTGCTGTTCTGACCCAGACACACAAATGTCTATATGTCCGTCGTTAATCTGGTAAACAGTCAGTCCGGCACGGGCATCAGCACCACAGCCTTTCCGTAACAGCAATTCCGTCTCTGCCGTCATCTGCGGCGATGTTTGTCTGACACCAAGAAACGACGGCCGGTCATTGCCGGTCAGCGTGCCGTGAGCCTTCATGACAAGACTGCCGTTTGAAAAGAAATAGTTGTCTGTAAGCGGATTTTGAATATACATCCAATAAGGCTCGTTCTTGTTTATCTTCCCGTCAGGTAGCTGTTCATTAAATCCTGCCGTGTCAGCCTGGGGCAAGGCCGCAGCATGCATAACAGTGTCTATGGGCTGTCCGCCGTTGACGACAGGCCACCCTTTGTCATTCCACTCCACCGGTGCAAGGCATGTCTCTCTGCCCAGGTGATGATAGCTGCCTCCGAAGTTGCGGTATGCGAGGAACACTATCCACCACTTTCCCTGTGCATCCTCAACGAGGTCACCATGACCGGTTCCCTGTATCTGCTTGCTCTGCCCCAGCCTGTTGCAGTTGGTAAGAATGGGATTGTCTGGATTTGATTCGTAAGGACCGTATATGTTTTTCGAGCGGGCCACCGTTATGCTGTGAGCCAGCTCCGTACCGCCCTCTGAGATTAGAAGATAGTAATATCCGTCTTTCTTATATATGTGCGGCCCCTCCGGATAGCGTCCGCCGTCGCCGCGCCACAGCATGCGGCTCTCTGTCAGCTGCCGTCCTGTCCTGGCGTCTATCTCGCACAGCCAGATGGCATCGCCGGGATTGGAGCACATATAGCACTTTCCGTTCTCGAAGAACAGCGACGGATCTATGCCCTGCTGCTTCAGCCACAACGGTTTGCTCCACGGCCCGCGCGGAGCAGTCGCTGTAACCATAAAGTTACCGCCGTTGCCAACGTTGGTAGTTATCATATACCACGTACCGTCGTTGTATCTTATCGTAGGGGCATATATGCCGAGCCATGAACTGGCACCGGTAAGCGGCAGCTGAGCATCATCGGTAAGCACGTTGGCGGTATGACGCCAGTGAACAAGATCCTTGCTCTCTGACAGCGGCACTCCTGGAAAATACTGAAAGCTGCTGTTCACAAGATAGAAGGTGTCGCCGACACGGCAGATGCTCGGATCTGGATGATAGCCAGGAATAACGGGATTGCGAAATTCCGCCTGTGCCATCATGCCGGCAGGCAGAATTGCCAATATAACGGTTTTGAGAATTCTGAGTTTCATATAATGTTTAGGTTGATTTACAGGCTTATTGACAAAGGCAAAGATAAACATTTTGATTTTAACGACGAACATTTTATTGCCGTTTTTATGCTGTTCAAAGCCTTTTTCAACATTTTTGAACATAAAAAACGCAGGGCTCTGCTTCCGTAATACAAAAGCAGAGCCCTGTGCTCACTTGCCGAGCAGCTTGCCGAGCAGGAACGTAGCGTTTTGATTACGTGCTACACCCGGCGTGATGCGGTAGTCGTAGGTCACGTTCTCGCCAATCTTGATTTCAAAACAATAGTTATGAAACTGCTCCGGGTTCTCGTCTGCCATCTTCGACAGCTCAAGGTCATGCGTGGCTATTACTCCCGCGGCGTTTTTTTCCGACATGGCTTTCAAGAACATACGGCTGCCGTTCAGCTTGTCTTGTGAATTTGTACCTTTCAGTATCTCGTCAAGGATTAGCAGTGTCGGCCGGCTGCCGCTGTCTACATAATCAATGAGCTGTTTCAGCCTCAGCAGCTCAGCGTTGAAATAGCTTATTCCGTGCGTGAGGTCATCCTGCGTGCGCATGCTTGAGAAAAGGCGCACACAGCTCACACGCATCTGCGCGGCAAACACCGGCATGCCTGTCATCGCAAGCACATAGTTTACGCCGAGGGCCCTGAGAAACGTACTCTTTCCCGCCATGTTGGCACCGGTAACGATATAATAGCTGCGGTCGGCAATGGTAAAGTCGTTTTTCCTTGCACTGCTGCCAAGGAAGGGATGCCACAGCTCCCGCGCCTGATAAACGAGCTTCGCGTCATCCGTCACCACCGGCATCTTTGCGGCAGGATGGTTGAACATCATCGTGCCCTCTGAGACAAGTTCATCAATACTGCTGACAGCTCCGGCCCACGTGCGCATGGCTTTCAGATATTTATCCTCCCACTGCATGAAATGCCTTACAAGAAAGAAATCGGTAAGTCCGAACACATTGAAAAGCACTATACCGAGAAAGCTGTTGCGACGGTCAAGACCGTCGATGAGCTTGTCGAGCCCGCGCACGCAGTCTTCTGCGCCTCTGAGCTTCTCCTGCTGCGACAGCGTAAACTTATTGGTGAAGGTCTCCGATGTCAGCAGTTCTATGACGCCGATGTATGCTCTTATGCCGTCATGAAGTGTCTCTACGGCTTTCTGCATGGCAGCCAGACTGCGGCGGTTGAGGCCTATAACGACAACCAGCTGTATCAGCGCCCACCACACGGGCAGCATGCCCGGCACGATGCCGGCCACGGCACACACTACCGACAGCCAAAAGGCAGCTATGGCTGCCACTGCCGCCGCAAGGGCTGCCGTTCCGGCGGCACGCGACGACACATTCATGGCACTGACACTCTCAAGAGCATCAACAATGCGTACCGTAGGTATCAGCCCGCCCGTGCCAAGCGAGATGAAACGCTGACGGAAATCACACTTCCCTGCCATTTCTGCTACGGCCTGCTGCCGCATTGAGATATTTGCCGACAACTCTGCCGGCGGCATCCCGGCCTTGCCCACTGACGAGAGCTGCCTTGCCAGCTCATCGGCACCACCGGTAGTCACACAGCGGCTTATACGGTTGAACAGGGAGTCGCGCCCGAAGACATCAAGGTCAAAGGTATATTCATTATGCATGTCGGCATAGCGTGCACCGTCGTCAAACACCGAGAAATCGCCGTCAAGGCCCTTCTTCTCATCCTCTGCCACTTTTCGCAATGACTGCAAGCGCTCCTTGAGCCGGTCATTAACAACATCGAAATGCCTGGCAACAAGATATAATGCAAATACGGCAGCCGCCGCCCACAACCACCACTGTGAGGAGTATATGAAAATACGAACTGCGACAAAAGATGCCGCTGCAAGAAAAAGCAGTATTTCTGCCGTTACCAGCATCCTCCCGCGCTCGCCAAGTTCTTTCAGCTGTGCTTCCGCAGCAGACAAGCACGACGAATAGTATGCGTCAAGACGTTCTTTACTGTCATGATTGTTTTCTTCCATGCCGGAATTTATATGTGTGTCAGCAGTGCTTTCTGCCGCTGAATGATTATCACCGATAGTTTCTTTTCCTGTCATTGCCTTAATTATTTCATGTAAAATATTCTAAAATCCTTACCGCCTATTATGCTTCTTCTCTTCACCGTGATGTGAGCGGCTGGCCTGCTTTGCATTTTCGGAATTACTACCGTGCTTCTTTTCCGACTTTGCCTTCTTTCCGGAAAAATCTATCGGACTGAGATAATCTGTTTCTACATCGGCAAACTCAAACTGCGGAACAAGATTTTCTTCCTTAACCTTATACGGCACTACATTATCGTCAACCTGCTCCACCTCAACCATCTGTATGCCGGCAGAGAGCATGCCGATGGCCTTAGCGGCACTCCAGCTGAGATCTATTATCAGTCCGCGACGGAACGGCCCGCGGTCGTTAACACGCACAACAACTTCTTTTCCGTTTGACACATTCCTTACCTTTAACAAAGTGCCGAACGGATAAAAACGATGCGCACAAGTCATGCTGTCGTGATGAAGGCGCTCACCACTGGCCGTACGTGCTCCGGTGGCACGTTTTGAATAATACGTAGCCTTACCCTTTTGCTTTTCTGATTTCTGCTGGGCTGATGCCGACATACAAAAAAATACCAACAAAAAGGTTAATAAGATGTTATTTAGCTTCATAATTATTTACAAAGCTAAGAAAAACATTCAGCAGTAACAAAAAAATTAAGTATTATCCAAACAGCTTAACATTTATAAACATCTAAGATACTGCAAATTACGGTTTTAAACACAGTGAATAAGCAATGAAGTTATTATTCGGACATTCGATAAAAAACAAAAAAATACGGCTTAAAAGCCGTATCTGTTATTGTTCTACATAAATCATCTCCACTTGTCCCATTCTGCCTCGTCGTCATCCCACGAATGACCGGGTTTTGACAAAGCACCACCTTCTCCACCCGTTGTCTGACCTCCATAATCACCACTTGGATCAATGATAATTGTAGGGTCATCAGGATTTTTCGGATCTTCCGGCGGGTTTACAGGAATATCGGGTACGGACCAACTCATAAGGCCCTGACTTTTGAACCCTATAACCTCGGTAACCGGAGAGACATAGTGTCTTCTCACACCAAATGTCTCTTCAGTGTCTCTGTTATAACCTGTTAATATATGCATTTTATTCAAAAGAATCGACCTTGAGATTAACTATTTCTATTTAAATGTGAAGGCAAAAAGGCTAATAATAAATAAAATTATAATAAGCTCGGTTTACTCAACACGCTGCAAAGGTACTAACTATAATATTTTTAAGAGAAACAGAACGTTTAATTTGTGTTAAAATGACCAATATTTGTTATTTATATCAAGCAAAAAGCAATAATTAAAGTTGTCAGCGCTTTATGGGAATATCAAATTCGCACACTTTTGACACAGCGTGGGTGCCCTGCACAACACCGGCGCAGAATCGGAGATTTTTCCCGCGGAGACGCTCGCCGGCCCTCACCACAGCAGTATAACGTATGCCGCGGCCGGGGGCTATGCTTTCTACCTGTATTGACGGACTGATCCATATACGCCGGTTGCCGGTGGTCTCGACAACTGCCGGAGTCACATTATTAACCGGTTCTGTGCCGTTGTTATACACCTCAAAGACAACCCTGCACACCTCACCTGCACTGACTGCTCCGTCACGATCGTGGTCTATGAACCGCGCATTACGTATGTCGAGCAGCGGATGGTAGTCATAATTTTTATACACACGTGAGGCTGAGGAATGTCCGAAGTCTGACGTTTCTGATTTGCCGGCACTGTAGCCGCCGGAACGGCCGCTGCCGAAGTCTATCCGGTCATCACCGCTGTTGTCGGCACGAAAACCGCTGTTGCGGCGTGCACTCTGCTCAAAAGTGTCGCTGTCTGTCGCCACGGTGTCGGCAGAAGACATATCAGTATCACCGGCACCACCCTTCACTTCCGCCGGCCTGTCAGCGCGTGGAGAAGCACCGTCGTAGTCATAGCCGTCATCATATCTGCTGCCGTCATAGCCGCCGTGCCTCTGCGCACGCTCAGCGGCAGCCTGCCTGTCGGCCTGAGCGCCTATAACGCCGCCAACGACAGCACCGCCGGCCATGCCGACAATAGTGCCGATATCTGAACCGCGCCATCCGCCGCTGATACCGCCGATGGCACTGCCAAGAACTGAGCCTATATTAGCGCCGACATAAGCGCCGCTGCCGGTATATGTTCCGCAACTGCTCATAAGAAGAACGGCGCAAACGGCCGTCAAAGCTATATTCCTCATATTGCTGTCCTCCGATATTCTTCTGCGTGTACCGTTATCGTATTCATGTATACGTAACAGAACAACGACTTATCAAACAGACGCATTGTCATGCTGTGTTTCTAATTACGCCTGTCCTTATCACGGCAAAGATAAAAACAGACGGCCTGACAAGACCGTCTGTTTCCCCTAATATGACATAGGGAAATCCCTAATTTTCCCTATATGAACGCGATTATTATAATCAGCGGACAACCACTTTCCGTGTCTCCACACATCCGTCGGAAAGTGTCACCTTTCCGATATAGACGCCCGGAACAGGCCGTGATGACTTGATCTTGTTGCCTGACAGGTCATAATAATCCGTACGGACGACGGACGCTTTGGCGTCTGCCACATTTTCTATGCCGGTGGACACGTCGACGCCGCGGAACGACTCTATGAAGTCAGGCAGGTAATAGCCGAGATGCGGCGGCTGGTTATAGCCCACGTTCTCTCTCGCCACGCCAAGGCGGTAGACATTGTCGTGCATCAGCGTCGGCACACGGTAAGAGGTTGCAACAGACGAGCTGAACACGTTCAGCGTTGCACTGTCACTGCTGTCCCAGAAGATGACTTCCTCGCGCCAGTCGCCGAAGAGGTCGGCGGTAAGACACGGTGTTGCCTTCGTAGAGTTGCATGATGCCGAATTGCCGAAAGAACCTATGTTCGAACGGGCCACTGAGAAATTCACATATCCATTGGCTGCTGAATATTTTGTAATGTCAGTACCGTCGAGCAGCTCCTCGTAGGCATCGCCGTCCCAGAACAATCTGAAGTTCATGCCCATGGTCATGTTGTAGTTGCCGTCGTTGCCGGCAACGCGCGTACCTTGTATATTGTACGTTCCGGTCTGGGTGGCATAGGTGTACTCTGCCCCGCGCCACGTGTCGTCCACGTCGGCTATGAGGCCGCGTCCGGTGTCACGGCCGGCAGTCTTCCACAGTATTTTCTCTCCCGTTGCCGCATCGCGCAGGTCAAAGCCGTAAGGACTGTCCTCATGAACCATGAAATATTCATATCCCTCACGGTCAGGATCGAAATCGCCGAGGTGCTGTGCGTCGCCATGGCCGAGGCCGGTAGACCACAGCAGTCTGCCGTTGTCATCAACGGCTGCCGAGCCATAGATAACCTCGTCACGGCCGTCGCCGTCTACATCGCCGGCGCTGATGTTGTGTGCTCCCTGTCCGTAGGCAGTATAACTGTCGTTAACATCAAAGGTATTCTTGTTATATGTATACGTGGTCTTGCGGAAAGTGCTGTCGTAGACTTCCACATTCTTTTTCGACACAGAGGCGTGCAGCCATTTCGTCGAGAGATGCTTGCCGTCGAAGTCAACGGCCCACAGATATGACTTTGTGTAATATCCTCTGCACATCACGGCACTTGGCTTGCCGTCAGGACCGTCAAGCCATGCCACAGCAGCAAGGAAACGGTCGGCACGGTTGCCATAATCATCGCCCCAGAAACTTTTGGCAGGATAAGCGCCTACGGAGTTGAAGCCGCCGGCACGGTTCGGGTTATAATATATGGTATGCACGGCAGCACCGGTGAGCCCGTTGAAGACTGTGAGGTATTCCGGGCCGGCAAGCACATGGCCGAGTTTCTTGCCGTCGCTGGTCTGCGTGCGGTAGTCGGCAGTGTTGTCCTGCGCCTTTATCTCATCTGACGTGGCAGCCTGATTGACATAATGTCCCTGTCCGTCGAGAGAGCCCGGAGCAGTCTTGCAGATCATCTCTGCGCGGCCGTCACCGTCAAAATCATAAACGAGATACTGCGTGTAGTGCGCGCCGGCACGGATGTTCTTGCCGAGGTCTACGCGCCACAGACGGGTACCATCAAGCTTATAGCAGTCGATGATGACCGGTCCGGTGAGTCCGGTGCTCGAATTATCCTTGGAATTTGTCGGATCCCATTTCACGAAGATTTCATACTGTCCGTCGCCGTCTACGTCGCCGACGCTGCAGTCGTTAGGAGTATAGCTGTAGCGTTTCCCGCCGACCGTGCCTGCCGCCGGACGGTCGAGATGAACAGGCAGATAATAATCGTTCCACGTTGTGACAGCAGCCGTTGTATCTGTCGGCACGCCGTCATGAATGGTTACCACCTGCCATTTGTCTGTTTCGTCTCCCGACACTGCTGCCGACGTGGCTGTAAGCATATTTGTTGTCTTCTTGCCGTATGGCTTTCCGTTGCGCAGCACCGTGAACGCAGTGTGCGTGTCGTCTGTGCCGAGCAGGCGCCATGACAGGAAGCTCCTTACGGACCTGTTGTTTGAATACATCCGGACGGCTACAAGACCGCGGTCAAGATGCTCCATCTGCGAGGCCCTGGTGTCTGATGGCTGTGGCTTGTGCACCTGGGCGGCAAGCGGCTGAGCCATCAGCACGGTAAATGCTGTTGAAAAGAGTAAATGCGTTTTCATAAGTTTTTAAGTATAATAGAAATGTCTTTTTATTTTGAATTCTTTGGCTCGCCTTCAACAGAAATTGTTATTGGTGTAAGGAAGCTGTAGTCGGTATTGTCAATGACGAGGTCTCTGACGGTGAACGTAAGCATCATGAGATGAGTGGAAATAAAATACTGTCCTTCTGCTGATATGCGTGCCCATCCTGAATGGCTCTCGCCGTTTAGTGTGAAGGCAAATTTGAGCTGCGGCGTACGGTCATAATCTGTCTTGAAGTTAAGCACCACTTCCTGGTTTCCGAGGCTGTCGATTGGAGCCGTGAAGGCATCGGCAGAGGTCACGGTGGCATGCGTGTAATCATGCGGCCAAACAGCCGAAATAAGATATTCCGTAGGGAAGTCGGCCACGGTGAGATTGGTTACGACTGACTGGCCGCTGTTATCATCGGCAACGGCCCAGCCAAGCGTGCTGACGGTGTTGTCGGGCATGGAGAGGCGCCCTTCGTAACTGTTCTTCATGGCCCTGAAGGCCTCTGCCGTGCCGCTGTCGTAATGGCGGTTGTCATCATCGGAGCAAGATGCCGTGAACGTAAAGGTAATGACCGAAAGAAGCAGAAGCACTGCGTTACGCAACATTGTATTTTTATTTCTGAGATTTTTCATAATTCTATTTTTTGTCCTTGTTTTTAAGAGAAATGGGCAGCAGCCCTTAGCCGGACAGCTGCCCATTATTAAGTTATAAATTTGTTTATCAGAATGAAGTTACTTTACAACAACCTTTACGGCATCGCCGCCGGCACGGAGGATGTAAACACCTGCACGATGTGTGACTGCATATATGTCACGGCCCGCCGTTGCCTTGGTGGTTGTTATACGTGCCACCTTTATGCCTGCTGCATTGTATACGTCGGCAGTGAACTGGGCATCATCGGCTATAGAGCTGATGCCTGTAGACACTGCAACGCGTATTACACCTTCAGGCTTCAGCAGGTCTGAGGTATCCCATTCCAGCCCGGCTGGAAGCTCCGGGAGGATTATCGATGACGGACTGCCTGTGAACGAAGAAGCTGTCCACAACGTAAATGTATCACCGGCTTTCGGAGTGTAGCGGTCGTAAGCCTCTACAACGATGTCTCCGTTCATAGAGATGGTGCTGCCTGCCTCAAGGTAGCTGCGGCTTGTTGCACTTCCGCTGCTATTGCGAATGAAGAAACGGGCCGTAGAGCCGCTGTAGCAGAAGATGCTGCCCTTTGTCTTCAGACTGCCATACTTGATGGCCGACGTGTAAGGACCGGGATAAACGGTTGCGCCGCTGTTGACAAAGATGTTGTTGACGTAGGCTATACCGCTGAGTGTTCCCGTACCGCTGACAACGACATCGTGATTGCCGAAGAAGAGCGAGCTCTTTGAATTGTCAACGATATTCATCACGCCGCCATTGACGGTGGCATTACCGCCGAGGCTGGCCATGGTCTTGCTCATTGACCACACGCCGCTGCCGGTCTTGACTATGCTGCCGCCGCTGAAGGTACCGTTGAAACGCACGTCGTTGTTGAGCGCGCCGATGGTCCATGTGCCCTTGCCTGACAGCGCTGCAGAACCACTCAGATTGCCGAGGGATACATTCTTGCCGTTGTTGCTCGTGCTGACGGTGATGTTGACAGAGGCACGCGGCAGACCGCTGTTGTTGAAGACAAACTGCGGATCATAGCTGCCGGCCTTCTGACCGGAGATGTTTACCTGTCCGGTGAATGACGACCAGCTGCCGTCTACGGTCATTCTCGGACCGCGCGTTATGACGTTCAGCGTGCCTGAGCCGCTCAGCGTGCCCTTGTAAGCGCAGCGCTCGTCAAGATACCATGATGCAGCAGCTCCTTCCGGCACCTGTATGTCGGCGCGGTTTGTTGAATAGCTGTATATGTTGTCATCATCATAAAGAGAGCCGCCGTTGAGTATTATCGTTGACGGATAGGCATGGGTGCTGCCGTTCTCTGAGCCGTTTACGCGGCCGCCGTTGACAATGAGTGTTCCGAGACTGACTGACGACGGAAGTGTCAGCGTGCCGTTGCCGCTCTTGACGAGTGTGTTGCCACGGCCGCTGACAGAACCATTCAGTGTGAGCTGCGTGCCGTCAGCAACGTCGATGCTGCCACCGGCACTGCCCACTGCAACAGGATGGCTTGTGGTGAGCGAAGTCTCCGTGGCGAGTGTTCCGCCGTTAAGGGTTACAGTGTTGGTGTAATTACCGAAAGCACCGGTATTGACTCCATCCTTAATGCCAAGCGATGTCGGGACAACGGTGCCGCCGTTTATGCTGACATTGCCGGTAAACGTATTGTTGTTGGTAATGTTTACACGGCCGCTGCCTGTCTTGGTGATGCCGGTTGTGCCGGTAATGGCATTTCCGGAGATGGTATATGTCTTGCTGTTGTTGCTGAATGTTACAGAAGCCGGAGATACGTCCTCTGTAATATTTACGTTCGTATTGGATGCGTTGTCGTTGAACACGACGCTGTCGCCGCTGACAAATACATCGGCAGACGATGTTGATTCATTGCGGAAGTTCTCCTTGCCGGCAAGATTCCAGCTGTTGTCTGAAGCTCCTGTCCACTCCACCGTTGCAGCCTCGCGCAGGTCTGCAATGACAAGTTTTATTGTTCCGTTGTCATTGACAAGAGACGCCTTGTGACCTTCAAGACCTTCAATAACCACAGAGCCGAGATCGCCGACAACTTTGCCGACATTGGCAATGGTGTATGTTCCGGCCTTAACCTTGCCTTCAGGGAAAGAGAACGAGAAACGCGGAGCAAGATATTCCGGACCGTCGGTCCAGTCTTTCTTCTCGAGCGTCAGCGTATTGGCGGTCAGCTTGTCTCTGGTGCCGTCGGCATACAGCTTGAAGGCTACGCGGGAACCAAAATGAAGATTCAGACTGTCAGTGGTGATTGTGCTGGCCTTGCTGTCACTGCCTATATTTATCGTTGCGTCATAATCGGCGGTTATGCCCTTGTCGAAATGTCCGCCGTCAGAGGTCAGCGACGCAAAACGGTTCAGCCACACACGGCTGTTGCGCATGGTGCCGTTAAAGGTTATCTTTCCGGCCCACACATCGGTGTTGCCGCTGTATGTCTGCTCTACTGACGGAAGGACGAGCGTGCCGTCGCCTTGCTTGACAAGGCGCATGCTGCCGCCAAAACCACCGCCGGTGAGGGTGTGGGTGTATGTCGTGGTGGTTATGTTGTTATTGTCATCATGTCCCTGTACCCACGTAGGCGCATTGTCGAAGAAGATGTAAGGCGATGCACCGGCAGCAACGCTGACCGTTGCGTCTGACTGTGCATCGAGAAGCACTTGCTTGTCATTGAGCGACGAGCCGATTGTTGAACCGGATGCTATCTCCGTGCGGCCCGTGGTGGTCGGCGCTGGCGGCGCTGCGGTGATGCCTTCACGCTCACCGAGGAAGTAGCTCGGATGCGGGGTCTGGTTGTAACCGTTCATCTGCCATACCATGGCGTTGCGATACTGCGGGTCATGAAGCAGCGTGTAGTTGCGGTGCTCTGTAGGTATCGTGGTTGTGTATACGCGGATGCTCTTGTTGTCTGACGAACGAAGGATGAGCTCCTCGCGCCAGTCACCGAAGATGTCGGCCTGCATACACGGCGTCGACTTGGTGTCATTGTTTGTCAGCGTTCCGCTGAAGGTACGAATCGGGCCGCGGCCGTATTTATAGATGACCCCGGCCGAGTTTCTTGCTGACTGACCGTTGAAGGTCTCGTCTTCAAGATCGCCGTCCCAGAAAATGCGGAAGTTCTCGGCTACATTGTTGGACGTTGACCCGGGGATGTGGGCATTGGTGACAGTGCTGATGAGCGTTCCGGCATCATGAGCTGTGATAAACTGTGCTCCGGTGTAATCATTTGAGAAATTGCCGGCTATGGCACGGCCATCGTCATTGCTGCTGGTGGTACGATAGTATATCTGGCTTGTCGTGGCATCACGGTAGTTGTTGTTAGGAGCGTCTTCGTTGCAGGCTACTACCTCCTGTCCGTGCTTGTAAGGATTGAAATCACCCACATGCTGCGAGTCGCCGTGGCCGAGGCCTGTTGTGCTAAGCCCATGGCCGTTGTCGTCAATAACCATTGAGCCGAACACGATCTCATCGCGGCCGTCCCAGTCGACATCAGCAATGCTGTAGTTATGGTAGCCCTGGCCGTACCATGGGCTGCCGGGGGTGTTGCAGGTCCAGCGCCAGCGCTCTGTGAGCTTATGTGTGGCCGGATCAACATCAAGGGCTATCATCTTATGGCGGGTATAGATGCCGCGGGCAAGGAAGATGCTCGGCTTCTTGCCGTCAAGATACGGTGCGCCGAAGAAATGCTTCGTACTGCGGTGGCCGTAGGCGTCGCCCCATGCCTTGGCAAGGTCTGTCTCACCGGCCTCAAGACGCTTCAGCGGATAGTCGCCGACATAATATGGCTTGCCGGTCTGGCCGTTCAGATAAAGAAGATATTCTGCGCCGGTATGGGTGAACACCTGGGCTCCGCCGCGCGACAGCTGCGGACGCGTGTTGACAGTGGAATCACCTATCACCTGCTTTGTGCCGTCGGCAAAATGAAGCACCGTGCCGTCGGCAGCACGCATGATGCACTCTGCCTTGCCGTCACGGTCCCAGTCATAAGCGGCTATATTTATCTCGTTACTCTGAAAGTCGGTCATGTTGCGGCCGCAGTCTATCCACCAGAGAAGAGTGCCGTCGAGCTTATACACCTGGATGATGTCAAAATCAGTGGCATCATTGGGGTAGCTGTTGGCAGCATCATTGGTATTGCGGAGCTTGAGAAGTATCTCCATCTCGCCGTCGCCGTCAAGGTCGGCTATGGTGGCATCATTGGGCTCATAATAGCTCGTTATGTCACGGCCGTCGGCATTTGAATATATCTTATGAATAGGTATTTCAAGATAGTCTTTTGCCCACGGCGTGACAGCCTTGCTGGCCTCGGAGCTTTCCTTTCCGCGGACAACAGCACGAACGGTATATTTGCTGGAAGAGCTGCCGTCTTTATCAGTATAATTGGATACAGTGAGCGGTGAAGCGTTCAGCTTCTTGCCGTCACGGTACACATTATAGGCTACGTCATAATACTCCTCTCCTTGTATGCGCCAGCTGAGGAAGATGCCACTGCCGGTGTTTACTGCAACAAGGCCGCGGTCAAGTTTATCCATATAACGCTGGGCATGAGAAGGCATACTGCTCATGCAAGCGAGGATAGTCATGACAAGAATGAATTTCCGTTTCATTGTCTATTAAAAATATATGTTTTTAAGTTATTCAGTTATCCAATAATCTTTTAACTGAACAAAATTAATACAATTTGACATAAATATATAGGATATTTGACTTTTTAACACTAAAAATTGGACTAAGTAACTGTTAAGCTAATGATTTTTTTTCATTAATTGTTTTTTCAACGAATTACTCTAAATTTTATCAAATTGATATTCGCTGAATTTGATAAATTCATTAAAAATAAACCAATCATCGCACCATGCACGTGGAACAAAAAAATACGGAAGTTATTTTTTTACATTACATAAAATAAAAAAACGGTAATTCTGCGGAAATACTGCATTGTCTCAACTAAAATACTACAGTATTCCTGCTGGAATACTGACATGGAAAATAATAACAGCACGACCAAACCACCGAAATAAAAAATTATCACGCCGGTGATAATTTTTTATCAAGCATGTGATAATATTTTATCACGCCGGTGATAATTTTTTTGTTTACCTTTCCGGCAATAAGACACGTATGATAAAAAAAGAAAAAGCCTTCGTTTCTTATCGAAACGAAGGCTTAATTAAATTTATATAGTCAAATAAAATTACTTGTTAACGATAAACTTCTTACCGTTCTTGACATAAACACCAGCAGGAAGGTTCTTGCCGCTTACGCAAACACCTGCAAGATTGTAAACAGGTGCATTGACATCATTCTCAGATGTGCTGACGTTGCTGATGCCGTCAACAGTGCCTACAGGACGTAAAATACGGACATTTGTCAGACAGACTGACATACGCAAAAGAGGGAATGGCTCTGAGCCCTTAAGAACTGTAGTAACATTACCCTTGTCCTGAGGCAGGAATTCATCAAGTGAGTTAACATAAGGATGAAGACTGCCATCGCCATAGTTACCCGTTGAAGAATAAACTACGAAGTCGTTATCCGTAAGTCCGTTGACCTTAACATAAGAATTAGAAATCCAGTTTCCAGACATGTCATCACCTTTACGACCTTCGGTAATAAGACCTAAGTTCTTATGAATGTGAATATTTACAGCTGGCTTTGCAGTGAAGACCAATCTGTCAATAATAACAGAATCCGTCCATTCTGAAGATTTCTTCGTGAACATTGGAATTTCCTTGTAAACAAATTGGGTATATACTGTATCAACCTTACCGGTCTCAGCATTTTCTTTCATGGTGAAATTATTCTTGTCATAAGAATAAATTCTGCCGTAATCTGACCATTTGTCAGCAGCATTACCGTCAGCAGAGAAACCAGCAGCAACAATCTGAGCGTCAGTAAGAGTTGCGAAGTTGTATTCGCCGGTCTGATTGTACTCTATGTCATTAACAAGACTTGTTGTTGTTGAGCCATAGCCGAATGCAGAAGTGGTAAGTTCAAGAGTACCCTTTGTAGGAAGTGTTACAGTAGCTCCTGATGACAAATCCTCCTTTTCTATCACTTCACCGCCGTCGGCAGGTGTGAACGTATAAGATATGAACATCTTAGGCTTCATTGCAACATCGTCATTGTTTGCAGTAAGAGTATAAGTCTTTGAATAACCGGGTGATACTTGTGATATGCTTGCAGTTGCCGCCGGAAGCTGTATAATAGAATTATCGATCTGCGTAGAAACCTTGTCAGAAACAGCTTCATTATAAGTAGTCCAAGCTACAAGCTCGCCGTTTGAGCACTCATCGGTAACAGCGTCTTCGTTGTCAGGATTGTAGTCAGGATTGTTAGACCATACATAAGTACCGTCACAGTCACCATACTCTGCTGTTGTCTCATCGCCGTTGTAAGAGAGATGCAATGTCTCACCCTCCAGGAATGATATATTGTAAACTCTCTGCTTGTTATTGATGCCCATCAGTGTTACTGTAGGAACATTCGCGTAATCCTCATCTATTTTTGTTGACACAAGTATATCGTCAAAGAGCTGAGATGGGTTATAACGTGCGCCAAGGAAATAGATACCTGATGCATTGATGTCTACACCCTCAGGAACCTGGTAAACTGCGCTTGTTACTTCATCATTGCCATGTGATACTTTATACTCAACAGTACGAGCAATGGTATCAATTGTCAGATTTACTGTATAGAATGTGCCGGCAGTAAGAGATACAATATTGGCGGAATCACCGTTTACTGCAAAATTCTGAATTCCTTCAGCAGAGGCGGCATCTTTACCGCCGTTCTTACTGTCAAGCTGAGTAAGGTCAAACAACCAGTCATTACTCTTTGCACGATAGTTGCCGTTATAAGCATTTTTCGCGCTTGTACCTACTGTCGTGCGGTCTGCAGTACTGATGACGGTATACTCGGTGGTCTGATGGTTATTACCCCAATTTTTAGCATTGAAACCAAACGATACATTGTAAGTTGATGCTTTGGCGGCCTTTACAACGTCCTGCCCCCAGAAAATGTTGCATGAGCGGTCATTGCCGGAAGGAGTGAACACAAGACTTGTGCCGGCATCATTGGAAATAATAGAGAACCAACCATATCCACCGGTAGGGGAACAAAAATCAGTCTGAGAGGCATCTGTAATACCCTCAAAATTCTGCTGGTATAAATACTTTATAGAAGCAGACGCACTCAACGTAAAAGCGATAAGTGCGGATAAGAAGAGATAAAATTTCTTCATAGACTTAAAAGTTTTAGGTTATTTTTTATTTATTTTCTATTTTTCTTTTTAAACACTTTTCTTTTTACCACAATGCTAAATTACAAATGTTCAGCATTGTGGCAAAAAAAAATCAGTTAAAACTATTTAATCAGTCAAATTTCACAGATTAATAGCCAGGATTTTGTGTATATCCGCAGTTCAACACATCTTTCTGAGGGAATGGGAACAAATACCATGCATTGTTCCACTGACGAGTTGAAATAACCCGTGGACTGTAGGTATAACTGCCGTCGCCGTTCCTGGTAATCTGCATTCCCCGGATTTCGGTAAGATGCTCTGGTGCTTCTTCCCAGCGACGAAGGTCATAGAAACGATGTCCTTCAAAAGCCAGTTCGACAAAACGCTCGTTCTCATATTTCTTTTTGAACTCCTCAAAAGAAAGACCGGTTTCGATGTCTGGCTGACCGGCACGCTTACGTACAATGTTTATAGCATCGGCTGCCGTCATAGTGCCGCCGGACGGACGCGTATAACCGTCACCAGTAACATTCAGTGCTGCCTCGGCATAATTAAGATAGAACTCAGCAAGACGGAACGTTATCCAGATATGATAGAATGAACTTGCACCGGTGTTCTTGATGATAGTGCTCTTGTTAACATATTTCTTCAGATAATAGCCGGTCGGTGTTCCGTAGGTAACAGTTCCGGCATTGGCACCGCCGTCGTAGGTCTTAAGGGTGTCGTTAGGCCATACCTCACCATTGCGGGCCACGATAAGCTCAAGACGGCTGTCACGGTTGGCATAAGGATTCTGAGGATCGTAGCCGCTGCCTTCCTCGTCTATAGCCTTTCCGTTCTTCATCTCGAATGCATCAACAAGGTTCTGTGTAGGACAGTTACCGCCGCCTGCATTTTCCATGCCGATAGGGAAATTATATTTCTCGAAAGCATTTGAAGCCGCCGTACGATGTCCGAAGATTATTTCCTTCTGCGCATTGGCATCATTCCATGATGTACTTGTGAACATTGCGGAATAATCACTGCTGAGAGACTTTCCCTCGGCACGTGCCTCTGTTATCAGCTCCTGATTGCGGCGCAATGCTTCTTCCCAAAGTGATTTGTCGCCGGTGGTATTGAACAGCGGACTTGCATGATAAAGTGCGGCACGGGCACGCAAGGCCATAACAGCAAGCTTGTTTGCACGGCCTGTCTCTGACTTGGTTGGATAGCCTACCTCTGAGTAATCAACGATTATACTGTCCTTGATGGCTGCACACTCACTGTCTATAAAATTGAAGATTGAATCTGAAGAGACCTGTGGAAGTGCATTGGCTGCATCTGCTGACATGTCATGTATCTTCAAAGGTACATTCCTGTAGTCACGAACCAGTTCAAAATAGAAATATGCACGTGCCCAGCGAGCCTCATACTCGTAATTCTTATACTGACGAAGCTCTTCATTATAGTGGGTGTCAAGCGTATAATCAGGGAATTTAAGGCCGGTAAACTTGTCAAGAAGAAGATTGCAATAGCTTATACCGTCCCACGCCTTTGTCCAGTTTTTGTTAAGGTCATTGGTAGGACCGAAGGAGCCGTTGTAAAAGTCTTCAATGGCATTGCCCGGATGAGAATAAACTGACTCATCGGTTGCTGATGACAGCAAAGCACCACTGTAATTGCCGAAATCATAGTCGAGGTCATTATAAATGGCTGTCATAAAACCACCTACACGACCAAACATTTCTTTTATGTATTCATCGTCATTTATAACATACTCATCGTAGTTCATCTTGTCTGAGCAGGATGTCAACGAAAGCACCAATGCCGATGCAGCATATAGTAAATTCTTTATTTTCATATCTTTATCCTCTGCTGGTTAAAAAGTAAGACTTGCACCTACAACAAGACTTCTTGTAAGAGGACTTGTTGCACCGTATGACTCGGCATCTACATGGTCGAGATGATCAAGTGTAAAGAGATCTGTTCCGCGAACATAAACCTTGGCACCATTCATGAAGCCGGTCTTACGCATCAGGCTCTTAGGGAAGTTATAATACAGCTCAACATTGCGAAGCTTGAAGAAGCTGCGGTTGCGAAGCCAGAATGAACTGGTCTGATAGTTGTTGGCATTGGAGCTGGAGCTCAGACGCGGGAACTCGGCATTCTGATTCTCCGGTGTCCAGCGGTTGTCATATACATATTGTGACAGAGTTCTGTTACTGATAAGACCCCAATAATAACCATTGGTGTTTAGCATGGCTGAATAGTGGCCGGTACCCTGGAATAGTGCATCTATACCTATACCCTTATACTCTGCACCGAGATGGAAGGTATAATAGATTTCAGGGGCACGAAGGGAATAACCCATCTTCACCTTATCATTGGCATCTATCTTGCCGTCTTTGTTTACATCCTCATACTTTATGTCACCCGGATAAACGGTTGAGAAGGTCTGGGTAGGACTGTTGTCTATATCTGCCTGATCTTTGAACAGACCAATAGCCTTAAGACCCCAGATGCTGTTAAGAGGATAGCCGGTGGTTACCAGATTACTGTAAGCACGTGGTTCCTCGGCCTGATCCATAATCTTGTTCTTGTTCATTGAGAAGGTACCGCCTACATTGAACTGCACCTCACCGAACTTGTGAGTATAGTCGACATCGGCCTCATATCCCCAGCTGTTTACTACACCGTCATTGACATAAGGTGCCGTGAAACCGATTACTGAACCGTAAGCGCCGGAACCTGATACCCAAATGCCGGAACGATGCTGGAAATAAACATCAAACTGAACATTCAGCCCGTTGAAGAAACCGGCATCTACACCAAGGTTGAACTTGTCTGATTTCTCATGCGACGGATTAGGAGTAGCAACCTGGCCGAGAGTAGTACGACCAAAGTCTGAATCATAACCTGAATTGAAAGGATATGTAACACCGTCGGTGCTGTAGGCCTGACGATAATATGTCCAGACATTGTCACCCGGCAGATAATCGGCATTAAGACGGCCGTAAGACAAACGGAGCTTCAACAAATCAAGCCACTTCAAATCTTTAAGACCGTTTTCGTCAGAGATTATCCATGCACCGCTGATGGTTGGAGATACTGTCCACTTAGTGCCTGGAGCAAGACGGCTGGAACCCATACCTACGAGCGCTAACTCAAGAATATATCGGTTGCGGTATGAATAATGGTTAAGCCATGATGCTGTCTGACGGTAAATAGTTGTATTTACACCGGTAGTGTTCTGATACTCATAATCCCAACGGAGAGATGAATACCAATAGTGATTATGGGTGAAACTCTTCTCGAAGTTCAGTCCGCCTGAGAATGTGAAACGACGGGTGTATGCATTGGTATTGGCACCCTGGCTTTGCTGACCGAATTCACCGCCCTGAGTCAGGCCGGTGCCGGTAGGTACGCCGTTGTTCCAGTTGATGGCTGTATAAAAAGAATAAGGGAATGTCTTGCTGTGATTCTCATAAATGGTAGAATAAGTATCATAGCTGACACGGGCCGTAGCACTGAGGCCCTTAAGGAACATCCCAAGATCCTGATTCAATGTAAGATCTCCGTAAAGGGCACGCTCATGTATCTTATAATAAGCAGCACCGGCGGTATTGGCCACAGGGTTGTTGGTGCCTGCCCATGTAACGGCACCGCCCCAGAGACCGGTATCGCTGTTCTTTACTGGGAAAGCAGCTGAAGGCAGAGTATACACCAGATTCCAAAGATCTGTCTTATTGCCCGGCTGAGACATCTCACCAAGAATACCCAACGCATTTACCTTCAACAATGTTGTAGGAGTAAGGTCTACATCAAGATTGATGCGGAGATTGCCGCGGACATATTTATCCTGGGTGTTATTGCCGTTGTCATCCTTCGTGTTCTTTATAAAGCCCTTGTCTGACAGAAGGTTCACCATCGTATAATAACGGAAGTTATTGGTTCCGCCTGTAAACTCGGCTGCTATTTTGTTCGTGACACCGTGATGACGGAACGTCTCGTCTACCCAATTCACATTAGGATAGAGATTGGAATACTGTCCGTTGCCAAAGGCTGCTATTTCCTGATCAGAATACTTGGCTGCCTGGCCCTCACTGGCCAAAGCCTCATTCATTGCATTGGCGTATGTCTGAGCATTGATGAACTTCGGACGGTCTATATGATAATTGAACAAATGATCATATGTTACCTTTATTTCCTTAGAATTGTAACGTCCGCGCTTTGTAGTAACAAGAATGGCACCGTTGATACCCTTATAGCCGTAAAGAGCAGTAGCAGGTGCGTCTTTTAGTATTTCAACACGTTCCACTTCTGTAGGGTCTACAAGGTTGATGTCACGCTCAATACCGTCGACAAGCACCAAGGGAGTACTGTTGTCATTAAGTGTCTGAAGACCACGGACATAAAATGTAGGATTGGCTGCATAATAGGTACCGGCTGACTGAAGGGATACCAATCCGCTTCCGCCCTGGCCGATAATGGAATTACTTATATTCTTGGCAGAACGACGGTTGACATCCTTATTCTGAATGACAGTAACGGCAGCCGTAGACTGACGGCGCGTGAAGTTCTTATCTGCGCCAACCTCGATGACCTGATCGACAAATTGATTGCCCGTCATCATTGTGGTATCTGTCTGTGCTGCTGCCGGCACAGAAAAACCGGCAACAAGCATAAACGATAGTATATTTGAATTCTTCATTTTTAATCAGTTTACTATTGTAACTATAAATGATATAATGACGGCAGATCACCAGCCTGGGTTTTGTACCAAGCCGTAACCCTTATTGACTTCTGTCTGAGGGAAAGGCCATAGGAACCATTTCGTGACTGTCTGTGACTTCGGATTCTGTCCCCAAAGAACATGACGAGGGTTCTGAAGCTTAAACTTGGCATACTCAAAACGAGTAGGCTCGTCCTCACCGGAAGACTTGTCATTGCCAAGATACGGGCCGTAGTTGCGGACCCATTTGTTCTTTGAGTTCTTCTGCATACGATATATAGCAAGACCATGAAGCTGCTCGGTCATCCAGTCTCCGCGTTTGTAGCGAACCATGTCATAATAGTGGTTATTGCTCAAACCAAGCTCACGGGCACGTTCACGAAGAATTTCACCAATAAGACTGTCTTTGTTATTCTGGAGAAGAATATTCGGGTCAAGGTCTGAAACTGACTTATAAGGATTCTCTGACGACTTGGCATTTGGATGCTCAACCTTCCACTTGTAGTTGTATACGTTTACAAGGTTCTGATTGAACCAATACTGTATGTCATGGCTCTTGTCAAGACCGACACGCTTGCGGACAACCTCTATCTGATCTATTGCTTCCTGAGTGTGATTGGTCTGGGCAAGGCATTCTGCATACATGAGATACATCTCGTCAAGACTGAGATATACCCACTGTGTGTACTGACGCAGATAGTCCTGATTCATATAATATTTGTTCTGATCGAAACCGGTTGCATAACGTTTTGTAAGTGCCTCTATAAGAGTGTTCTGACCGGTTTTCTCATCATGGGCCACGACATTGTAGCCGGCATCATAACCGCCTACCCAAAGCTCATAAATATCACCGGTTGAATTACCCTTTGACCAGTCAAGGGACTTTGGCTGACCATTCACGATACACTCTTCATACAGACGCGGATCACGCGTGCCGGTTTTCTCATAAATCTTTGCGTTCTGTTTAACCTTGTAGAACAGACGACCGTTGGAACCGTAGATCTTATTCTTTGTGCTGTCTACACACCAGTTGAATGACTGACCGTCACTCCAAGGGAACATCTCTACATATTCTACTGTCGGCAGACAGTTCTGACGGGGTGGATTGTCAAGCCACTGGTGCCATGTATATGTACCGGCCTTGAAGGCATCAATTCCAGCTACACGAACAGAATGAAGTATCTCACGACTGCCCTGAGCGGCATAGCCTTTTCGATAAGCCTGGCGATAACCGTCACAATTATCTGAACAGCCTACGTCTGAAGGAGTTGTAAGATGATACCAACCATTCTGAGAAAGCTGGGTAAAGAAATCCTGACATGCTTTCAAAGCCTTTTCCCAACGTGCCTCGTCATAATTGCCGTACCAGACAAGATGCTGTTTCTCGGCATCAGAACTACCGCCGTAATAAGGCTCATCTGAATTGAATATCGGTGATGCGGCAAAAGTCAGAATCTTTGCTTTTAGTGCCATAGCTCCAGCCTTTGTCCAACGACCGATATTGTTGGTAGCGTCGGTTTCTGTCGTATTGCCGTCATAAGCCCAGCGAAGAGCGTTTGAGTTGATGGCTGAATCGAGAAGATTGGTCATAAAGACTACTGTAGAGTCTACAGAAGCACGCGGAAGATTATAAGAGCCCTCAGAACCACTGTATGAATGGTCAACAAGAGGAAGACCACCGTAAACAGCGAAAAGATCAAAATATCGGGCGGCAATAAGGCACTGGGCCTGAGCTTTCATGCTGGCCCTCTCCTCTGATGACAATCCTGGTACGGTAGGAAGATGTTCTATCAGCTTCCAACCGGCACGTACAGCCTGCCACACATTATCATTTGAATATGACAACAGTGGATTCTGGGTAGCGTCAAGGGTACCGGTATAATATGAATTATAAATGGTATTGTTGTCCCAGTGCATTACCCAACAGTCAGTGAGCTGATCAAACTTACCGGTCCATGGACTGGCAGAGTTTCCACAGTTGTTGTTATACGGAAGTCCGTAATACTGAAGGGCATAAATGGAATTCAGATACTGTTTTGTATATTCGGCATTGTTGAATACAGTATCCTCGGTCACGGAATTTCCTGACGGCTTGTCAAGAAAACTGTCGCCAAAAGCGATCTTGTCCGTACATGCTGTGAATACTGATGCAAGAACGCATACAGCAGCCGAGACTTTTAATATGAATTTCTTATGTTGTTTCATAATGATTTATACGTTTAGAATCCTACCTTTAGACTAACAGTATATGTACGCTGAAGTGGATAAGACGGTGCATTGGATGCGCGTGTTTCAGGGTCACCCCACTTGTAAGGAGTCACAGTGAAGAGGTTGTAGCCACTGAGCGCAAGCTGCAACTGATTAAGTCCCAATACCTTCATGAACGGGAACTTGAAATCATAAGATACCTGAAGGGTCTTCAGACGAAGATATTTTGCGTCTTTTTCAAAAAGCGTTGACGTTGCGTAGTTCTGTTTCGCATTAGCCCATGTTGCACGAGGATATTCTGCACTCTGGGAAGGATTGTCAACAGTCCATGAATTGTCTACGTGATACTGTAGAAGTCCGCCCTGGGTAGTGGTTGATGAGCTGAAGAATGGCTGACGGAATACATCACTGAGCATACGTGATACGTTCCAGGCTCCTGTGAACTGTGCATTAAGCGCAAGTCCCTTCCACTGGAATCCGAAGTTCAAGCCTGCAATATACTGAGGATCATCTGTATAACCCTCACCGCGGGTCATATCATTACCATCAATGATTCCGTTACCGTCGAGGTCTACATATACACAGTCACCGTTTTTCAAATCGCTGACAAGCTGCTTAGGGAACGGCTTGCCGAACTCTGCTTCATAGTCTGCTTCTGCACCGTCATAATAATATTTCCAGAACTTATACTGCGAACGAGAACCGATACGATGTCCCTTTGCATACTGATATGCATTGTTCATAGGGGCTTCCTTCATCTCCAAGACTTCATTCTGGTTATATGAGAGATTGAACTTAGCCCAATAACGGAAGTCTTTTCCTATTTTGTCATTCCAGTTAAGGCTGATTTCATAGCCCCATGAATGTGCTACACCAAGGTTTGCAAGTGGTGCGTTAAAGCCAAGAAATACCGGAACAGTGCCGTCACTGACGAAAATATTCTTACGATGCTCGTGATACCAGTCGAAAGTTGCACGAAGACGGTCATTGAAGAAATTAATGTCTATACCGTAGTCCTGTTTGAACGCTGTCTCCCATGTTACATCAGGATTGTGCTTCTGTACCTCAATAGCACCATATTTGACTGTTCCGTTTTCTACACCGAAATTATATCCGTAAGCACCGCCGTCTTTTCCTGTACGGTTGTAAAGTGCTGTCTGGTTTACATTATATGGATCTGGTGTATAATAGAAACGATATTCAGGACCGAGCCAGTCATTACCGACAAGGCCCCAGGATGCACGAATCTTAACAAATGAGATTACTTTCTTCAGCGGCTTGAAGAACTTCTCGTCACTGAGCACCCAGCCTACTGAACCGGCCGGGAAGAAACCGTAACGTTTGTCTGATCTGAAGTTTTCAGAACCATTGTAACCTACATTGAACTCTGCCATATAACGGTTGTTCCAGTCATAAGTAACACGACCAACAAGGCCTACATATCCATGAGGAATATCTGAATAACTGCCCTTAGGATAATATTTCTTACTCTGGTTGTAAAGAAGTAATCCGCCTATAGTATGAAGTCCGAATGAACGGCTGTAATTGAAGGCTGTTTCAAAATACCAGTCACGGCCCTTGTCGCGAGTCTCGTTATATGTAGGCTCTGTGGTATCACCGTTCTTACGGAACTGCATGTTGCCTTCTGCATCAACTACAGGAGTATAGTTGGCTACACTGGCACTGCCCTGCTTGTAAATACTAAAACTACTGTTATAAGAACCCTTTGCATGCCAAGACAGACCCTTGGTAAGAAAATCAAGTTTCTGAGTGAGCTGGAGGTCCATGCTGAGCTTATTGTTCTCGGTATTCATAAAACCGGAACCGTAATAGTTCATACCTGTTCCGCCTACAAAAGGAAGGAACTGACCGTCAAGGTTGTCTGATGTCGTTATAGTATTAATAATGTAACGGCCGTCTACAATACCCGGACTTGAGAATGGGGTAGCATAATACATTGCCTTGATCATTCCGGAAGAGCCCTGGCCAGTATATGGTTTCTTCGCTGCATCGACTATTCCTGACAGATTTGCGCTCAATGTTGTTGTCGGAGTTATGTCAAGGTCGATATTTGCACGATAGTTGAAACGTTTGTAACGATAGTCGTTATCATAGTTCTCATCAAACTCCTTGAACAAACCGCCCTGTGTGAACATACCACCACTGACAAAGTAACGAAGTTTCTTTGTTCCGCCGGATATGTTGACATTGGTCTGAGTCTGGAGCGTTGCATCTTTCATAATGTAATCTGCCCATTTTGTACTCGGAAAACGAATAGGCTCGTCACCGGTCTTGAAATGGTTGATTACACTTTCTGAGAACTGAGGATTCTGACCGTCGTTGGCAAGCATCTGATTATAGAACATAGCATAATCATAAGATGATGCCTGCTCGACCATCTTAGTAGGAGTCAATGCAGAGAAAGATGCTGAGGCACTAATCTTTGCCTTGCCTTCCTGACCGCGCTTTGTAGTAATCAGAACTACACCGTTTGCACCACGTACACCGAACACAGCAGTAGCTGATGCATCCTTCAACACTGTGATACTCTCAATTTCATTCGGATCAATATCACTCATTAAACGCTCAACACCGTCTACCTGAATAAGAGGTATTGAATTTGTCCAAGTACCTTGACCACGAACAAAAATAGAAGCGGCATCGGAACCCGGCTCACCGGAATACTGCACTGTTGTTACACCGGAAAGCTGGCCGGCAAGCACGTTGTTGACTGAAGACACAGGAGTGCGTACCAAATCTTCACTCTTGACAGATGAAAGTGCGCCGGTTACGGTAACCTTTTTCTGAACACCGTAAGCCACAACCTCTACACCGCCAAGCTCAACGGCACCGGCAGTTTTTAAGGTCACTTTCATTCCGTCTTTTGCTGCCAGCACAGCATCATGCATACCTAAGTATGTAATTTTCAGCTGTGTACCAGGCTTGACGTCGATGGAGAAATTACCGTCAAAATCAGTGACCGTACCTTTTGTAGCACTGCCACCTACTATAAGAACAGTTGCTCCAATAACAGGTTCCCCCTGACTGTCAACAACAGTACCGTGAACAGTACGGCCCTGTTGAGCAAGAAGTACACCTGCACTGGCCGGCATTGTAGTAAATGGGCTCAATGCCAAAGCGAAACATAACACTGCAACTGACAGTGAATGTTTTAATAGCATCCTTCTAATCATATTTGTTATAGGTTTTATTTTATCAAAAACAGTTATCAGAAAAACAACTCTATGGTTTTACAGGTTTAAATCCTTATCTTTTCCTCATCGCGTTAATCCTTGTTTTAATCAATTTTAGTTATTAACGTCGATAAAGCTTTAATGTTATGCAAATTTATTAAAAGTTGTCAAACACATGCACTATTTTTTGACAACAGGCCTTTTCTTTTTGATAATTTGATAATTAACAATATTTCCGTAGCTATAAAATGGTAGCTGAAATAACTTACTTATGCGACAAAAAAACAAAAAAAACACAAAATTAAACTAAATTTCAAAATAAAGCATTAAATGACGACAAAAATAGCTTCAGTTTTTTGAACAATGAATTTTCCACAAACTTTGCAGGCTAGTAACCAATGCAGATGGAAGTTAATCATCAAACAATGGCTTGTTACAATTCAGGCAGCCCTCTCACTTTATCCTCAACTTAGCCGGGGCAAATGTTTTAGAAATTTCCTCTAAGGATGACATTGAAAAAGCAAGTTCAATATAGAAGCGCACGACTTCTGCAAATAAGGATATTGAATGATTGCTGATTTTCATATAAAATATATAAAGCTGCATGACCGTTAATATTAAATATTAAAATCATAGAAAAGAAAAAGGCATTCATTTTCATGAATGCCTTTCTCTTAATTATATAATAGAATTATTCAGCTTTTGCTTCAGTATCTGATTTTGAAGAATTGTCTTCAGCTTTCACCTCTGTTGCCTCTTCTTTTACTTCTTCTGCCTTAGCTTCTGTTGCTGTAGCGTCAGCTGATTTTGCAGAACGACGGCTACGACGAGTCTTCTTAGCTGCTGGCTTAGAAGATTTAGCCATATTGTCATCAAAGTCAACAAGTTCAATAAAAGCTATATCAGCTGCATCGCCTTGACGAGAACCCAACTTAATGATACGCGTATAACCTCCAGGACGATCGCCTACCTTATCTGCTACTTCACCAAAAAGAGCTTTCAATGCCTCCTTATTCTGCAGATAACGGAAAACAACACGACGGCTGTTTGTATCACCTTTCTTTGAACGGGTTATCAATGGCTCTACATACTTTTTCAGAGCTTTTGCCTTTGCAAGGGTCGTAGTGATTCTTTTGTGCTCACTCAAGATAAGAGATGTTGCCATGTTAGCCAACATCGCATTACGATGAGAAGCAGTACGACCCAGATGGTTGA
>OMUH01000039.1 GCA_900314195.1 uncultured Prevotella sp. | reverse complement strand
CCCTCTGTCATGGGCAGGAAGAACTATCTCTTCAGCCATGATGACAAGGGGGCTGAGGACAATGCCGTATTCTACTCGCTGCTTGAATCCTGCGATGTCGTGCAGTTGAACCCCCTTGACTGGCTCACCGATGTCCTTGGCAGGCTAAGAGACAATATGGATGAAGAGGAAATTACACAACTTCTGCCATACCAATACAAAAAATCCCGGGAATAACCTCGGGATTTTTTTATCAATTACAGGACGGCCTAAATTGAATGGTTACAGTTCTCTGTCAGTGACTTGCACCCATTAGCCGATATACCTGCCGGTCAAACACAAAAAGTGGAATTACATCCTTAAGATATAATTCCACTTTTTCATATTAAATAATATGCAAAGGATTGCCAATATTTATTTGATAATTCCCTGTTCCACAAATATCTTCTTTAATATTTGTACGCCTCGCTCTACTTGTTCCTGACTATGAGTTGCCATAAGCGCGAAACGAACCAATGTGTCCTGAGGTGCACAAGCCGGAGGTATAACAGGATTAATAAATACGCCAGCTTCAAATGCAAGCTTGGTAACGAGGAATGTCTTATCAATATCACGCACGTAAAGCGGGATTATAGGACTCTCAGTATCACCGATTTCAAAACCTTCCTCACGGAAACGCTTTAACGCATACTTTGTTATATCCCAAAGATGCTCTATACGCTCCGGCTCATTCTGAATGATATGCAGAGCCTCTATGGCTGCGGCTGTTGCAGCAGGAGTATCACTGGCGCTGAATATATAAGTGCGTACATTATGCCTTAAAAAATTTATAGTGTTCTTATCAGAAGCTATAAAGCCACCAATAGAGGCAAGACTCTTAGAAAATGTACCCATTATAAGGTCTATGTCGTTAGTTAAGCCGAAATAGTCGCAAACGCCCCTGCCCTGCTTTCCGAAGACACCAAGACCATGCGCCTCGTCAACCATGATTGAACAATTATACTTATGCTTTAGCTTTACTATTTCGGGGAGCTTAGCCAGATCACCTTCCATTGAGAACACACCGTCAACAACGATAAGCTTTACTGCATCTTTAGGCAGTTTCTGAAGCACACGCTCCAAATCGGCCATATCATTATGCTTGTAATGAAGCTGGGTGGCGAAGCTTAGTCTGCGGCCATCAACAATAGAAGCATGATCACGGTCGTCACATATTATATAGTCACCGCGACCGACAACAACAGCCAACACACCAGAGTTAACAGAGAAACCCGTTGAAAAGCAAAGGGCATCGTCTTTATGTTCAAACTCCGCAAGCTCTTTCTCTAATTGAACATGAATATCAAGTGTTCCGTTAAGGAAACGGCTTCCTGCACAGCCTGAGCCATATTTATCAAGGGCTTTCTTAGCTGCCTCAATAACACGTTCGTCACCTGTCAGCCCGGTATATGCATTCGAACCGAACATTAGAACTTTATGGCCTGCCATTGTTACTTCAGGCCCTTGTTTACTTGTTATTGCGCGGAAATACGGATAGACCCCTGCCTCCATATATTTCTGCGGCTCCCGATAATTCTTGTATCTTTCTTGTAACTGTCCCATTATAAATAGGTGTAATACTTGGTTTTTATCGTTTGATTTACAGGTTGCAAAAATACAAAAAAAAACTTATAGAATGAGTTTTTTTTCAAGAAAGTTACAACATACCAAAAAAAACGCAATTTCAGCATATACAAGTTAAAGAATATTTACTAATTTTGCATTATTGCGTAAACTTAAATAAAGATGAAGAAAAGTGTCGTTTTCATTCTGAACCCCATTTCCGGTTCCGGACATAAAGAATACATTCCATCAATTATTGACAAATACATCGACAAAGACAAATTCAATTATAAATGCGTCTTTACCGAATATGCCGGACATGCTGAAAAAATAGCAACACAATGCAGGGAAGACGGAGTTGACATTGTTGCTGCTGTTGGAGGCGACGGAACTGTTAATGAAGTTGGACGTGCCCTGACCCACTCTTCTACAGCCCTGGCCGTTATCCCCTGCGGCTCTGGCAACGGCTTGGCGCGTCATCTCATGATACCTCTTAACCTAAAGAAAAGCATTGAAATTATAAACGAAGATGAGGTTCATGATTTGGATTATGGAATAATAAACGGGCATGATTTCTTCTGCACATGCGGAATGGGCTTTGACGCTTTTATATCTATGAAATTTGCAAAAAGTGGCAAGAGAGGTCCGATAACGTATGTTGAGAATGTTCTCAGAGAAGGCCTTAAATACAAGCCGGAGACATACGAGCTTATTGATGAGACCGGGACAAAGCATTACAAAGCATTGTTAATCAGCTGTGCCAACGCATCGCAATACGGCAATAATGCATATATAGCGCCACACGCGTCAATGAACGACGGACTCATGGATGTAATTATCATGGAGCCATTTGACGTTATTGACGCGCCACAGGTCAGCTTCGAAATGTTCAACAAGACTCTTGACAAGAACTCTCATATTAAAACTTTCAGATGCAAGACTCTGCATGTCAGACGTTCCAAAGAAGGAGAAATTCATTTCGACGGTGAACCGGTAATGACTGGTCCTGACATAGATGTGCATCTGGAGCCAAAAGGAATAAAAGTCGTGGTCAATCCCTTCGCTAACAAAGACGCAAGAAAGCCTAACATCATTCAAAATGCTTTTTCTCAATTTTTCAACGACATAAATGATATACGCACAAATATAACAAACCAAAGCCGGAAAGTTGAGGCGTTAAGCAAATCTATACAAAAGAAATTAAATCTTTAGCCGGAACAAGCACAAAATATTACGAGCTTTGTGCCATAATAGAAACAAATCTTATTAAAATCTAAATAAGTTTTGGCTATGTAGAACAAAAAGACTGATTACATGATATATGTTTTAAAGGGCAACTGCATGTTTTGAGACTATAGCTAATGTCACACATTTAACGACTTATGCAGACAAACTTAGTCTTAGCACAAATATCAGCCTTTTTGCTTTACATAGGCAACACTTGTAAACAAATATCGTATTTTTTTGACCTACGGAACATTTTTCTTTTGATCAAAGGCAGATCATCATTTAATTTTATAAATCATTCTTTGAACTCATGTCGACAGGCATACCGGATACCAAAAGATGATAATGTGAGCCGTCAAAAGATATACGCATTAATTTGGGAGGTCTGTTATCGTCAGGACTTATAGCAAGCGCCAAATGTCCCATCGTGTAACGAAGATTTAATTCTGCTATTTCTATTTTAAATTCGCCTTCATCTGAAGACGTTACCATAAAATCAACGCCAAATGGTCCTTCATAAAGCCCGCGAAGTGTTTTTTCCAAAGCCGATATCACTAAGCTTGAAAGTTCTTCTTGTTTCTCTACACTGACAAATTTTGAAAGAAACAGACTTTTGTAAACCTCATCAGCCAGGACATTTCCGGTATAAGCACCTTTTACAGTATTGAATAAACTAAGCCCGGTATATTCTATACCATTTTCTGTTGAGCGAAACTCCATGCCAAAATCAACAATTTTATTAAATTGTGGTTCAGCAACTATGCCCCCCTGCTGTTTCAATACATTAATAGCCCACCGCTCAGTCTGAGCGAGTTCGCCTTGTGCTGCGCTGTCTATGTTTACATATCGAACACCCCGTCCGGTTGAGCTCCACGGCGATTTAATGACACATCGTCTTTTCTCATCTACATATTTTTTCAGATCATCTATATTCTCAACGAATACTGACTTTCTCTGCAGGTTGCTCACCGTCCATTCCCTTGACGAAATTTTGCGTATAGCCTTTAATTTATTTTCATCCTGTTGCTCTGTTTTCATGCCAAGCCTGGCAAATTCTGAATAAATTGTCCGATCCATTCCCCACGGCACTAGCTGTTCAAAAAAAACATCTTTCCAATCTACATCATCAGTTGTAAGGAAGAAAATATTTTTTTTCTGTGTTTCCGTAATGCCACAGACATGCTCATAATGTTCAGAAGCCTTATCCGCATCGTTTACAATAACGACATCACCATCTTCCGCGAAAAAAGCCGGTATGAAATCAAGATCTGCCCTCAGCAATCTGGCTGCATGTGGCGGAGTCAAAACATCCTTATCATAAGCAAGAGAAATATCATGCTCTGGATTAAACACAAAGAATCTTTTTGTTTTCTTATTTCTGGTGTTAATCATAATATAAAAATATGACTATTTTCACAGTCAATAAATAATCTAAAAATAAATGCTCAAATCAGACCTTAACGATCAGACGTCAAATGTAAGCCCTTCATTTGTAAGGAAACTATTGGGAAAGACCTGTCTTGCCTCATTTAAAATGCCACTTTCGTCATCATATCTTGCACTGAAATGACCTAACAGCAACTTTCCTACGTTCGCATTTTTTGCAACTGTAGCAGCCTGTCGGGCTGTGCTGTGCCAGAACATACGAGCACGATTTTCATTTTCACTTGAATATGTCGATTCATGATAAAGCGTTGACACATTTTCAACCCTTTTACTTAAATCAGGTATAAACCTTGTGTCTGAACAGTAGGCATAACTTCTTGGCGGATCTGCCGGAATAACAAGTTTTGAATTCGCAACTTCTTGTCCGTCAGCAGTTTTCCATCCGGCTCCAAGTTTTATGTTGTTTACCTGACTGAGCGGAATATCGTAAAAATCGAGCATCTCACGATTTATATGAGGCAATGATTCTTTTTCACGAAAGAGATAGCCGCAGCATGGTATACGGTGTTCCAGCGGAATAGTCTCCACTGTCAGACTGCGGTCTTCATAAATAACACTCTGCTCATTTGGATTAACAGCATGAAAGACAACATCATATTCCAGTCCGTCACAGAAAATCTCAAGTTGCAGTTTCAGCAACGGTTCCATCTCCTTAGGTGCATATACATGCAACGGTTGTGTCCGGCCGAGCATCCCGAATGTGGAAATCATTCCAATAAGACCAAAACAGTGATCACCGTGAAGGTGACTTATGAATACGGCCGAAATCCGTGTGAAGTGTATATGACTGCGCCGTAACTGCAGCTGAGTGCCTTCTCCGCAATCAATCATAAACATCTTACCGCGAATTTCCAACACCTGCGATGAAGCATTATGTTTGAGCGTAGGCAATGCTGACCCGCATCCTAAAATATGAATTTTAAACGGCTCCATGAAAATCTATTTTTCTTTTAATCGTTTGAATGTATAAATGCCCTTGTCATTCTCAAGATACAAGCTGTCAGCTCCAAGGTTATCAACATCAAACGTATCCCTGTTTAGTATCAGCTTGCAATTGTATATTTTCCATGAAGTCCATGGTTCTGACTCGGCCTTTACATTACTTTTCACGACACCGCCTTCAAGTATTTCAAAGTTCTTGTCAATGCTTGTCCATTTACCTATAAGACTGCTGAGGTTTATAGCATTTGTAGCTATCCATTCACCATTTTCCTTAACAGCTGTAACCGCCATTTTGTCGCCGGCAAACACACCGCCCTTCACAACCGGCTGCTCCGGATTCTCATCAATAAGAAGATCAAGCGTATCTCCGGCATCAGTCAGCAACTGCATCGTTGACATACCGGTAGACTCCCCGCAAACTCCGAAAATAGTTGAGTCAGACGCATCAGCTTCAACCGCATCACTATCCTTTGACTGCCCTATGGTTGAGTTTGACTTACCTCCGTTACAGCTGATTATGGAAATAATTAAAAAGAAAGCAAATAATGGAAAAAGTTTTTTCATATTTTTTTCTGTTTTGGGTTTAACTGTTTATATTTGCAAACATACACATTTTTTTTCAATTATTGTTTAAAACAGTTAATGATTTTATTCTTTACTCTTAATTTTAGCGAAACAACCGCAAATAAGCAATGAAAAAACATCCGCAACTTTCTGCAAATAATAATTGTCCACGTACAGGGTGCGATCCTTGTATAAAATTTATAAACAAATCATTCCACACAACCGACTGTACATCAGCCTTGTTTTCGGCAGGTTTTAGAAAACGCAATGTAAGAAAATTTCGTTTTTCACAATCTAACGGACAAGTAATATCACCGGGAAAATGCCGTTTTTTTTGAACATTACCAATATATAATAAAAATTAGGCATTAAACAATTTGGTCAAAGACACTATTTTTTGTAACTTTGCAGCCGATTGTAAATTCCGGTGCAGGCTATAAAGTTCTGAAAAAGTCAGACGCCTCTCGGAGAAAACCGTTTATCAATAAATTAATGTACGCAATTGTAGAAATTAACGGTCAGCAGTTTAAGGCTGAAGAGGGCAAGAAGCTCTATGTACATCACATTAAAGATGTAGAAGCCGGCAAGACTGTTGAGTTTGACAAAGTTCTTCTCGTAGACAACGAGGGCAACGTCAAGGTTGGCGCACCTACCGTAGATGGTGCAAAAGTAGTAGCTGAAGTTGTTAATCCCCTTGTTAAAGGCGACAAGGTGATTGTGTTCAAGATGCACCGTCGCAAAGACGAGCGTCGCAAGATTGGACACCGCACACACTTCACAGAAGTAGAGGTTAAACAAGTTATCGCTTAAAGGAGGATTTAGTTCTATGGCACATAAGAAAGGTCAGACTTCATCACGCAACGGACGTGAGAGCGCATCAAAAAGATTAGGTGTAAAAATTTGGGGCGGCCAGAAGATTGAGGCCGGCAACATCATCGTACGCCAGCGCGGCAACAAGCATTTTCCTGGTGAGAATGTAGCTCAGGGCAAGGACGACACTCTGTATGCACTTACAGACGGCGTTGTATACTTCCACAAGGGCAAGAAAGACAAGAGCACTGTTTCTGTACTCTCGCCGGAGGCTTATGCTGACAAGACCAAGCAGGCATAAAAACCAAACAAAAACTTATTCCAAACAAACATACAACCTGTTCACATTGTGTGAGCAGGTTTTTTTTGTTTTTATTGCAAGACGAGACTACCATAAACAAAAACTTTCTCACACTACAATCATAGAATGTCAGCATCACAAACCACTTTATGTACACCAGAAAGAAACCGCTTAATGCACGCCATGGCTTAATAACAAACTAAAAGTCATACGTAAAGCAATAAAAACATATAAAATTTTTCATTTCATTTTTTTTGTTGTATTTTTGTAAGCATAAAAGTAATTAAAAAACAAAAAAGGAATATGCTCACACTTAAACTGATTAGTGAAGAGACTGAAAGGGTCATAAAAGGCCTAGAAAAAAAGCATTTCGACGGTGCCCGCGAGGCAGTAGAGAAAGTATTGGAATATAACCAGCTTCGCAAAGAAGCACAACGCAAGCTTGACACCAATAAGCAACAGCAGAACCAGCTGTCAAAGCAGATTGGCTCGCTGATGAAAGAGGGCAAGAAAGACGAAGCTGCATCTGTAAAAGAGAAGGTTGCAGAGCTGAAAGCTGCCGACAAGGCGCTGCAGGACGTCTATGACAAAGCAGAGCAAGACATGACTAACGAGCTGCTCGAAATGCCGAACATACCAAACGAGAAGGTTCCTGAAGGCAAAGACAGTAATGACAATGTTGTTGTCAAAGAAGGCGGGCACATTCCAGACCTCGGTGATAACGCTCTGTGTCATTGGGATCTTCTGAAAAAATATAATCTTGTAGACTTTGACCTCGGCGTAAAAATCACCGGAGCCGGTTTCCCGGTATACATTGGCAAGATGGCTCGTTTTCAGCGCGCCCTTGAGGCATTCTTCCTTGACGAGGCACGCAAGGCGGGCTATCTGGAAATCCAGCCTCCTTATGTTGTCAACCAGGCATCAGGCCTTGGCACCGGCCAGCTTCCTGATAAAGAAGGCCAGATGTATCATGCCAATCTCGATGATTTATATCTTATTCCGACGGCAGAGGTCCCGGTAACTAACATTTTCCGTGATGTCATTCTAGACGAAAAAGACCTGCCTATAAAGCGTTGTGCATATTCAGCTTGCTTCCGTCGCGAGGCAGGTTCATACGGCAAGGATGTAAGAGGTCTGAACCGCCTGCATCAGTTTGACAAGGTTGAAATCGTACGCATTGATACGCCGGAGCATTCTTACGAATCATACAAAGAGATGCTGACGCATGTTGAGAATCTGCTTATAAAGCTCGAGCTGCCCTATCACATACTTCTGCTTTGCGGCGGAGACATGAGCTTCACATCATCTATATGCTATGATTTTGAAACTTATTCAGCAGCCCAGAAGCGCTGGCTGGAAGTATCATCGGTCAGCAATTTTGAAAGCTACCAGGCAAACAGACTGAAATGCAGATTCCGTCGCAACGACAACAAGAAGATCGAGCTGTGCCACACACTAAACGGCTCAGCACTTGCTCTTCCGCGCATTGTTGCCACAATTCTTGAGAACAACCAGACACCCGACGGCATAAAAGTTCCGAAGGTACTTGTTCCATATTGCGGCTTTGAAATGCTTGATGACAAAAACTTTGATTAAATATTCATGTATCTTGTCCGTAATCACTGGCAATGTAACAGCCATGATTACGGACATTTTTTCTTGACATATTTTATACAAAAACATATATGATTCTTTATTATGAAATGAAATATCGGTCATACATTTCATAATAATGTGTATTTATAAAACACAAATCAGAATCTCTGCATGCTTTTACCGGCAAGAAATTATCCGGTAATGATAAGACAAAAACCTAAAAACAATATTTATCCATTAACAATTTTGCGTATGTATGAAATTCTTAACAAACAGCAGTTTTCAGAAAAAGTTTTTTGCATTGATGTTAAGGCTCCGCTGATAGCCAGAAGCTGTAAGGCCGGACAGTTTGTTATTGTGCGTGTAGACAGCATAAGCGAGCGTGTTCCTTACACAATTGCGAAAAGTGACGCAGACAAAGGAACCTTAACACTTGTAGTACAAGAAGTAGGACTTTCTTCAACAAAACTTTGTGAGCTTAAGCCCGGCATGTTCATCAGAGACATAGTAGGACCGCTGGGAACTCCTTCACCCATAAAGAAATATGGAACTGTTGTCTGTGCCGGTGGTGGCATCGGAATTGCTGCCATATTGCCTATCCTAAAAGCACTCAAGGAAGCCGGCAACAGAGTAATATCAGTTCTTGCTGGCCGCACAAGCAATCTGGTAATCATGACTGACGATGTCAGACAGCATTCTGACAAAGTAGTGATTATGACTGATGACGGCAGTCTTGGCGAGAAAGGCATGGTTACAGCTGGTGTTGAAGAAGTTATAAAAAGCGAGCATGTTGACCGTGTCATAGCCATAGGCCCCCCTGTAATGATGAAATTCACATCATTACTCGCACAAAAATACAACATACCTAATACCGTTTCGCTTAACACCATCATGGTTGACGGCACTGGAATGTGCGGCGCATGTCGTCTGACCATTGGCGGAAAGACTCGTTTCGTATGTATCGACGGTCCGGAGTTTGACGGTGACCTTGTAGACTGGGACGAAATGTTCAAACGTATGGGAACATTCCGCCCTATCGAGAAGGACGAGATGGAGCATATCGCCGAGCATGAAAGACCGCTTGAGGTAAAAAATCTGGAAAACAACGATACCGGTAGCAGCGCGAAAACGCCATCAACTGACAGCGCCAAGGCTAATACAGATAATGAGCAGCTCACCGATCGTAACGCACCCTGGCGTACCGAGCTCCGCAAGGCGATGAAGCCTAAAGAACGCACAGCTATAGAACGTGTTAAAATGCCGGAGCTTGATCCGGCCTACAGAGCTACGACACGTTTGGAGGAAGTGAACAAAGGGCTGACACAAGAACAGGCTATCCGCGAGGCTCACAGATGCCTCGACTGCGCAAAGCCGGCATGTATTGAAGGCTGCCCAGTGAACATACAAATTCCGTCATTCATAAAGAACATCGAGCGCGGCAACTTCCTTGGGGCGGCAAAGGTTCTCAAACAAACATCAGCGCTTCCTGCCGTATGCGGCCGTGTTTGTCCGCAGGAAAAGCAATGCGAGAGCAAATGCATACATCTGAAGATGAATGAGGAGCCAGTGGCAATTGGTTATCTTGAGCGTTTTGCTGCTGATTATGAGCGTGAGAGCGGGCAGACGGCAATTCCTGACAAAGCACCGTCAAACGGAATAAAAATCGCTGTTATCGGTTCCGGCCCGTCAGGCCTTAGCTTTGCCGGTGATATGGAAAAGAATGGATTCGATGTTTACGTGTTCGAGGCACTTCACGAAATAGGTGGCGTGCTGAAATATGGCATTCCGGAATTCAGACTGCCTAATAAAATCGTAGACGTTGAAATAGAAAATCTAAGAAAACTTGGCGTTCACTTCCAGACCGACACAATAATAGGCAAGACCATAACAGTAGACCAACTAGAAAAGGCCGGCTTCAAAGGCATTTTTGTTGGTTCCGGTGCCGGACTTCCGCGTTTCATGGACATCCCAGGCGAAAACCTGACAAACATAATGTCTTCAAATGAATATCTTACACGTGTTAATTTAATGGATGCTGCCAACCCCGAAACCGATACACCTATAATAACAGGAAAGAATGTCGTTGTCGTAGGCGGAGGCAACACCGCTATGGATTCATGCCGTATGGCAAAACGCCTCGGAGGAAACGTAACACTTGTTTACAGGCGTTCCGAAGCTGAGATGCCGGCAAGGAAAGAAGAAGTAAAACACGCCAAGGAAGAAGGCATAAACTTTTTATGCCTGCATAATCCCAAGGAATATATCGGTGATGAAAACGGCCATGTTAAATCCGTTATCCTTGACGTCATGGAGCTTGGCGAGCCTGATGAAAGCGGCCGAAGGCGCCCCGTTGTAACAGGTAAAACCATAACTCTCAACTGCGACCAGGTGATAGTTGCCGTAGGAGTGAGTCCAAATCCTCTTGTTCCAAAAAGCATCAGCGGACTGGAGCTCGGACGTAAAAATACCATAGTTGTTAACGATGACATGCAATCGTCACGCAAGGAGATATTTGCCGGCGGCGATATTGTAAGGGGCGGTGCAACAGTAATCCTTGCCATGGGCGACGGGAGAAGGGCAGCCGCCAGCATGTCGGCAAAACTTTCACATCAAAAAGAATAAAACTATAAGACGCATCTGTGTCCGCAGGTTATCATTGCATATACAAAAACAATAATCTGCGGACCGTTTTTAACTCGAAATTTCATGAATGGATTATATACAATTCTTCTTTTATGCTTAAGTAATATTTTTATGACTCTGGCATGGTATGGCCATCTCCGCCTTCAAGAAACAGGCATAAGCAAGGGATGGCCACTTATCGGTGTAATTGCATTTTCATGGGGCATTGCATTTTTTGAATATTGCTGTCAAGTGCCGGCCAATCGCATAGGCTTTCGTGGCAACGGCGGCCTCTACTCTCTTGTACAGCTAAAAGTCATTCAGGAAGTAATATCGCTTATCATCTTTTCGCTCATTGCAAATATCCTGTTCCAGCATCAGGAGTTACACTGGAATCATGCAGCAGCATTTCTATGTTTGATAGCAGCTGTATATTTTGTTTTCATGAAGCCTTAGTCCTTTTTCTATAAAATAAATTATTGGTGTCGGCTAAAAATGCAAATGGACATGAATTCTTTCCGCAATACTACTAAAATGGTATTGCGGAATTGTTTTTTTAATGTCAAGCCCCCTTTAGTCGAAAAGTGACGGTTCTGGTGGATTTTCTTTTGCACTTTCAAGCATTTTATTCCATATACATCTCATCATCAAGTATTTCGTACTTCAGGTTCTTTTTCAACTTGGTTACATATATAACTCCGCGGTTTGTCAGCTCCTGAAACTTATTTATGTCTACATATGCCCGGTCAACGGCAAGTATATCACCGGAATCGAACTTCTCGGGCGTCAGCATGAAACTGTCATGTGTAGCAGCAGAGGTGAACCTTGTATCACACGGAACACCTTCGTTGGCATTTATCTGAGCATGTACTTTAATGCCACCTTTCTTATTTCCTGTCTCTTCTTTCCTGTCTTTGGATTTCTCCCGACTCCTTTGAATATCAAGTTCGAAAACAGGCTGATTGTTGTTGAGTCCATAATTTTCAGCCTGTCCATCCATTTTGGTATATTACGCTTTTGGCTGTCCGTGGAAAGTTCATTCTGGTGGGCATTATACAGATCTTTATAAGCGGCTTCAAAGACCTTCTCCGAACGACGGGAGTTCGAATCTGACAGAGTGCTGCGTCTTGGCATTACTTTTACTCACAAATGCGACAGCTTGCGGACTTCAGGGAACATTGAGTCTGTGATTTCCCGCAATGAGTCAAAACGCTTGATGATGGGCATAAAGCATAATTACCATATGCTGCCATGCGTCGAATTTCTTCACATACCGTTCACCACCTATATTCTTACTGAATTCTAATATTTTGGGCTTGTCAAGCAAACTTATTAGCTGACCAAGAACCGGCTGTCCGAGAAAATGTGTACCTTTGTGCATAGTTATCTGGTTTTGTTAGTAGAAACAAAGATAACACAAAAGGCTGAATTCCAAGCGAGGAATTCAGCCTATTTTTTTTACACTTTTTTTTCTTCAAAAAAGTTTAGCGGACACCAATAAAAATAAATTTTAATGACTATCCGCTATTATTCAAATGCAGTGGACGTACAAAAAGGGTAAAAATACTTCTATTCGGATGTTTGCAGATATTCATTTTTATATAATGCCGTGTGCGTAGCAGAGCCTCTTTGAGACTCTGCTACGCACACTTTTTTTCTAGAAATATTCACGATTGTCACAAAAAAGTAATGTTTTTTGAAAAATAAATAAGATTTTTGTTGGTACTTTTTATTTTTTAAACTACATTTGCACCAATAAGAAAAAAAGTAAAAACAAAAGTAACAGTATAAGGAAAGTTACATGTATTATTTTCATTATTCCTCTAACAACTAACAACCTTAAACAAAATGGTAAGAAAAATTATCTGCTCAGCTATAGCTTTGCTTGTCATCGCTTTTAGCTCATGTGAAAAAATTGTCGTTGACGATTCTGAAGGAACTGCAACAAGTAAGGACGAAGCTACAACAGGACTTGTTGTTAAATGCAATCTTCTAAAAACACAGTTGACAAGAGCCACGACTGTCCAAGCCAGCAAATATGCCAAGCGCATAGCATGGGCCTTGCTTGACACTGAAGGAAAAGTGGCATATAAGGGTGAGCAAACTTCAGAAAGCAATGTTTTCGGCAGTCTGAACATAAACTGTGATCCAGGAGAATACCGTCTGATAGTATTTGCAACAAGCGGCAAGGGTGAAATAAACATTGATGAAAACGGCATGGTGTTCTATACAGAAAAACAGATTTACGAGTCTTTCGCAGCTTATAAAGATGTATCTGTAAAGAAGAACAAACGCACACCAATAAGTATGACACTTGATCGATGCGTGTCAAATTTCACGTTTCACTCAACAGATGTAATGCCTGCCAGCGTATCGTCATTGCATGTCACCTACAGCGGTCTCAGCACCAAATATAATGTTGTTCTTGGAAAAGGAGATACTCCGACAACTTATGAGCGCACTATTCCTATGACCGGATTTACCGGCAAACAGCTGAATTCTTCATTTGTGTTGTTCCTGCCAGAAAGTGAGTGCACCGGAAGCATAGACATGCAATTTCTTGATGAGAACAATAACATTCTCTTTGAGGATAATTTCGTAGACGCAAAGTTCATGGTTAACCATAAAACCGTTTACACCGGTGCAATGTTCACAAGCGCAGGCGTTGACAGCGAAGAGCTGCTTATTGCAACCGATTGGGGCGAAGACATAAACATAAACGAAGAAGCCCTAAACTAAAAAAACATATCCGCAATTGTCCAACCATATTGTTTGGTTCTGAAAGACTTATACATTTGCCAAACGAAAACAATTTATTATTATGGATTTTGGATAATTGCGGATATGCATTTATTTATACTATCTGCATTTCATGGATGCATTTCCGTGGGTTTAGGCATTCCCTGTCTTTTCATAACCCTCCGGAAAGCTTTTCTGTGAAACTCATCTTCTGCTTTAATAATCAGCATAACTTTACCGGCTGGCAAAAGTTTTATGAAACGCGCATGATAACTTTGCTGTATCTTTTTTAATTTTATGTCTATTTCATCCATTTTTGCAATTGCCTCGGCACACGCCTTATCATTACTTGTATCTACATGTCTGTACCACTTCATTTTACGAAACAAAGCTTGCATTTTCTTATGCATATCTCTGTAAACAGGGAAGAACTTCTCAGCCTCAAATGGTGTCAGACAAGCATTAGTAACAATATACTGCTCCATTTCTGCTTCAAACCGTTTAGGATCAAAATTTGAGTTTTTATCCCCGAATTCGACTGCATGTACTCCAACGGCACATGGCAACATAAAAAGAATAACCAGAATTATCCGTATTGTTCTCATAAGTAACATCTTACTGATTCTCATACATATATGCATATATATCTTCGTTGTCAAGCATCGTGTATTCAGCCATTGTATCAAATACTGACGAAGAATGACTGGCAGATGCAGAAGGATACGAAGTCTTTGCCTGCGACATTTCATTTGTCATGCTACTGCCATTTTTCTTATATTCAACTGTCGATATAAGAATGGTCAGCGCAATAAAACAAGCCGCTACAGCAGCTATATATCTTACATTTATATGACGGCCGTTTTTCTTTTCATACCTGTCGGGAATAATGACATTCCTTTCAGGAAGTTCCTTCATAAGTGTATCTGTGAAATTATCAAAATAGTTATCAGGAACGCTGAAATGCCGTTCACATCCAAACTTTTCTTTTAATATTTTGTCTTCCTTCATTTTCATTATGCTAAAGAATTCTTTTATTATAATGACGAAAAAATACAGAAAAGGTTTAATCTCCGAGATGAAAATACTCCATTATTTTTTTTACAGCAAGATGATAGCTTGCTTTCAATGCGCCAGTGCTGGTATTAAGAACATCGCTTATATCCTTATATTTCATATTATCAAAATATCGCATATTGAAAACCATACGCTGGACGGGCGGTAGTTGCGATATAGCCTTTTGAAGTTTTTCCTGCGCCTCATCACCGTCAAAGAAATCATCAGCACTGGAGTCAGAAGCGATGTTGCTTGCTTCATTTTCGTCAGAGAGTGAAGCGCGCTTATTACGTCGGAGAAAATCAAAAGTTTCATTAATGGCAATGCGGTAGAGCCATGTCAAAAGTGAGGAACGTCCCTCAAATTTTTCAAGATTATTCCATGCCTTAATGAATGTTTCCTGAAGAATGTCATTTGCGTCATCATGACAGGAAACCATGCCACGTACTTTCCAATACAACGGTTCGCTGTATTGTCTGACAAGCTGTTCAAATCCCTTACGGCGACTTGACGGATTGACTATCAGTTTCCAAATCTCTGCATCACTCATCTGAAGTTAAGCAACTGTTTCCATATAACATCATCATAACCGTAGATGTCATCATATTCTATTAATCGTCCTTCCTTATCCGGGAAAACAGTGAAATAGAGAATAAACAACGGCACTGTAGGCTGTAGTTTTATTGTATATATCAGCTTGTCACGCTGCAAAGTATCCTTTATTTCGTCATCTTCATCGCCTTCGGTTTCATCTTTGTCACTGTTATTTCTAAGCCGCTCCTCTGCCGGACTTATATCAGCAGACATGGAATATCCTATCTTGTCAATAAGACTTCTGTCTTTTTTTTCAAGAAGGAATACAGCTAAATCAAAGGGACGCTCAACACGCACACAGCCATGACTTACTTCCCTGTCACTTCGTGAAAAGGTACGGTTAGGATTTGATGTACTGTGCAGAAAAACCGAAAAGTTATTATCAAACCGGAATATTATCCGCCCGAGCGAGTTACCTTCTCCACCTTCCTGCATAACAACATAATCACCGCTAAGAAGCATTGCACGTGTTACCTTTTCAAACGGCACACGTTCATTTTTCGACTTGTCTTTCACAAAGTAATGATTACGTTCAAAAAAAGCTCTGTTACCTACACGCGGCAGAACACTCTTTATCATTATTGACCTTGGCAATATCCACTTCGGATTTATATCCATTCTCTTTATATGGCTTATAAGCAAAGGGGTCTTTGTCTTTGTGGTACCAAGCCCAACGCGCATTGACAAAGATTCATCACCATCAACGGCAAGCAAATGCATGGACGGAATGTTGACAAGAACATATTTCTTATGTTTCCACGGATAATCAGCAACACGCCACCGGCATCTCTCCATGTTAATAAGAAGTTTCCTTTTCTCCGCAACAGAAAGATTGCCTTCATTATACCGATGCTTCATTTGCCAGTAAAGCGGATTGTCTGTCTCTACCTCATGCAAGAATGCATCAATGCTGTCGACTGCCACTTTATGCATGGCAAAACGGTAAAATTGTTTGCTGCTATGCTCCATTTTAATGTCATACAACTGCCTGTAATGAACATCCGTCCATCGTTCTTCGTCATACGCATTCTGTGTGAGCGTATCTATGCGGTTCAAAGCCCATGTTGGATTTATAAAGCCGAAGCGCTGACCGGAAACATACCTTAGATACCCTTTGGTAAGGTTATACTCAAGCCGTGCCAATACCTTGTTTATTGTGTTGTCAGCGTCATCAAATTCAAGTGCATGCATACGATGCAAATCGGCCTTTATCTGCTCCACTCTGAACTTCTTCCGCGACATTCCCATTCTGTCTACACTGTCAAGACAGGCCACGAGTGTATCTCCGCTGTAACCAATGCCGTGACGGTTTATCCATAAGAAATCACCACCGCGATCGTAATATGACTTTATACGATTATCTAAATTTAAAGAATCACTGTCTTCAGAAATCAGCTTACGTATGTAAGCACGCACTCGATGTGAATTCATTGCCAAACTTTTGTCTGACAATGAATCAAAATCTTCAAGAGTAAGATTAACATTCGGATTTACCGTCTTCTCTCTGCAACTCCAAAGGCTTAAAAGAATTACGAAGAACAATAAACCCGCAGCAATTTTTTTCAAAACGTAAAATAAATACTCGTTTCAATGCAAAAAAAAGACATCAACTAATCGATACCTTTCTTACTACCTTCCCTACCTTTATTATATAACATCCGCGTCGCAGGCTTAGCTCATAATGCTTGTCATTACCTTCAATCTTAAAAGACTGAACCTTCACCCCAGCAACATTGAATATTGACAAAAACTGTCCGTTTGCACCTGTTACATGCAAAGTACTTCCAGAAACAGAAATGGACACATTTCCAAATTCTCCGTCTATTGTCTCTATAACAACCGCAGCATTGCTTTTAACTGGCATTACAGTCATTCCAGCACCAAGCAAAACCAATATAGCAAGTATATATTTTTTCATAAGCCTTCTAATTATCCTTATTGCAAAGATAATAATTTTTAAAACATCATGTTTTATACAAAAAGATGTTTTATTTTGCAATTAAGATTATTTAACCATCAAATAACTATCCGGCAACTATTCAGCGAATGCTTATATTTGTACTTGTTTCATGTTTTAAAAGAATCGCTTCTCATGTTGCCCCACGTGCAGGGTGCGGCAAATATAACTGTCGTATTTTACTTATAAAGAAGCATTCGCTGAATAGTTACCACTATCACGATAAACTGTTCAATAATTCGGAAAGGAATTTTCCCCCGGAAAAAAACATCTATTCTACGTTCTTCCCGGTATAGAAGAACCGTTCTATGCTATGCATAAAAGGCGTCATTCTAGTCAGTCTTTTGTATGAATTGAAATTAGTATAGCTAACGCAAAGCCGTTTTTTAGCTCTCGTCAGCGCAACATAGAACTTTCTTGCATCCTCCATTTTCTCTTTTCTTGCGGCTTCAATCTCTTTCTTGCTGCTGCCATGACTTTCAAGCACCATATTAACCTTAAAGAATGGATACGTACCGTCATTGGCACCAAGAATAACGACATTGTCAAATTCAAGTCCTTTTCCTTTATATACTGTCATAATAAACACTCTGTCGTCAACAAGATTAACCAAATCGCCTTCACTGACAGTTGAAGTCATATCATTTATATGCCTGAAAATCTGTTCTGAAAGACTTAGTCCTGTATTTCCTGCAGTATCTGCCCACTGAGTTTCTATGTATTTCAAAAAGACATCAAACTTATTGCCGAGCGGCTTTATAAGTTTCATGTCTGTCAAATCTTCATACGTTTCCCTAAGTTCATCAGCGAGTGTCCGTTTTTCAATGCCGGCAGAATTATATATATGCTCTTTAAGCTTTTCAATGAGCGGGCTCAGTTTGTTTAATTTTGCTTTTATGTTCTTCACCTTAACATCACCAAGAAATGCCTTCTGCTTTTCTATCAACGGCTTAGCCTTCTTATAGCAATAGTCTGCAAGCATTTTGGTAGCCTCGACATCTTCATTTGCCAAATGAGAATTCTTACCCTCTAGATGCAGCACATGAATCAGATATTCAAGTTTATATCTCAGCAATCCCGGTACAACATACTTTGCAGCTTTCAGTGTGTCAAAAACTTCCAGCGTAACATCTTCGCCGAGCGTGCGCTCTGCGTTTTTCTGCAATATTCTATAGTCATACATGACATTATGTCCGAGAACGGCATCATCCCCTATGTAATCAAGGAACATTCTGAGTCCTTCACTTCTTGAGTAATGCTTGTTTTCTGAATATGCCTTAATAAGCGGATTGTCTATAATGCCAAGTTTTTCCGGAATTTTGCGGTCAGTATGCAGAAAAATCACGAAATCAGATCCGTCCACTTTCTTTCCGCCTTTCACCTTAAAAGCCGCTATCTGCACAATGTCATCAATATCAATGTCAAGGCCTGTTGTCTCAGTGTCAAAATATACCATTTCCTCATTCTCATACATATAGCAGAATCTCGACATATAACTGTCGCTTTCAAGCAAATCGCCAGGCATCATCATCAAGTTCTTCATCCTGGTGACAAGGACATTTGCCACTGCCTGCTTACCGACGGCACCAATACCGTAAAGCAACCTGACCCACATCATGACATTGAATTCATTTGTCACACAGCACATCAAAGCTGTCAGCGTCTTGTAAGACTTACTTTTAAACATGTCTCTGCCGGATATTTTAAAGTTACCGATTCCTTTTTTCGTCAGCTCATCACTCACCCTGTCGGCAGCCGCATTTGTAGGTACAAGGATGGCAAGACGCTCACCCGGAAATTTTGTATAGTAACCTACCATTCCGGCTATTCGTTTGTCTTCGTCTTCGGCATAAGCTGAATGCACAAGCAGTAAATCCCATTTGTCATGGTCTGCCACAGACACAGGCCTCGGAAGCAATGCCGCATCTACATGCAACTCTTTTTCTGCGTATGTATTGAATATGTCAAGCAGATATTTCGGTGAACGGTAATTCCTGTTCAACTGTAGTAAATGCCCGCTGCAACGCTTCTTCATTGCTTCAAGCTGATCGAGCTTTGCACCGAGAAAAGAGAATATAGCCTGTTGAGCATCGCCGAGATACATAACAGTAAACTTACCGCCGGTATCAGTAAGTTCATCTATTACAGCCATCTGCAACGCATTCAAGTCCTGCACCTCATCAACCTGAATCCATGAATACCGTTTATATTTCCGTTCAGCATCATTATGCAGATGATCATAAGCTAAAATCAGAATGTCATCAAAATCTATATAATCATGCTCATGCTTGAACTCAGTATAATACAATGCCATCCTGACTATATCATGTCCAGGCGGCACATTTTCTTCCTTAAATTCTGCTTTTTCAGCAATCAAATAATATTTTTCATAGAAGTCAGGCAGAAAGAAAGCAGTTCTCGGATGTCCCTTTATTCGCTGGTGAATATAACTCGCAGTTTTTATAACCTCATTTATTTTGTTTTTGTCGCTCTGTTCATAGCCGTTTGTGAAAAACTGTTCATTCCTTGACACCAGAATATCTTTCTGATCATCTTCATCAATAACACAGCAGTCAGCCGGCAACAGACTATTTTCAAAAAGAAAATTAGAGCAATATCGGTGCACATTGCCCACAAACACATTCTGAGCTTCATCACCGGCGACATCATAAACTCTGTCACGCATACCACGTGAAGCCCTGTTTGTAAATGTCAGGCACAGCATGTCGCTGTATTCCACGCCTGCGTCATGTGCCCTGACTATACGTTCAGAGAGAATGTCAGTTTTTCCGCATCCCGGCGGCGCCAGAACTAGATAGTAGCCGTTCTCTGCATTTATTGCCTTCTGTTGCTCTTCATCATACTGTCTCATAAAATCCATGTCGTTTTATCATTCACGCAATAACATTACTATTAAATCATTCCACAGCCCACTCTTCCACAGTATGCTCTTCGGCATTTATGCTTACGCCCACTTTCACCACCCTGCGGCCGTCGGTCTGATAAGGAGCAGCATACCCCCGGGCGTTTATCTGGTCAAGGGCTTTCTGTGCGCTTTCGCCAACCTTAAGCTCCATAACGTATACTGCATCGGGCATGAAGACCACAACGTCTGTCCTGCCGCCGGCGACCTTCACCTGGGTGCGCACATACACGTTCAGCATTGAGAAGATAAGATAGAAAGTATATTCATAGAAGCCCTCCTTCGCTGTTGCCTCGGCAAGCTTCTTCTTAAAGCCCTCCACGTAGGGTATTCCCGCCAAATATGACTGCATGTGACGCAGAGCAAGCTCTATGTCGCCTGCCCTTAGCGCAAGCCAGAACTTTGCGGCAAAGCCAAGCTGTACATCCCCGCCGTTCAATCCCACATACGTTGGCAGAAGACCCTTTACATATCCCACACGGACCTCCTGGTTTGGTATGGCCAGTGTATATGTGCCCGTCAGCGGCTCATAGTCTTTTATGGTCAGATAACCGCTCTGATACAACAGCGGCAAGGCATCCTCCATATTCTCCGTCGGCTGGTCGAACGATGTCTCAGGCACTTCTATGCTGTCCATCGAAGTAATGTCTGTATGGAAATGTTTCATCTGGCGGATAAGGGACGTCGGCGTGCCGCTTTCGAACCACCAGCTGCCAATCTTCCGGACAAGAAAAGACTTCAGAAGGCTGAACGGATTGTATACTTCCGGGGAATCTTCCGAGAAGTGATAGCCGTCATACTGCTCTTTCAGCTTCTGATGCATTGCCTCCGCCGTTATTTTGTATCTCTCTGCAAGAAGCTCAACGTCAGGCCACAGCTTCGTGGTCAGCTCCTCTTCCGTTATTCCGCAGATAGCTGAGAACCGCGGGTCAAGGGTTACATTCGTAAGATTGTTCAGCGTTGAGAATATGCTGAGCTGCGAAAATTTCGTTATGCCGGTAATGAAACAGAACTTTATTATTGCCTCGTTGGCCTTCAGAGGCTGGTAAAACTCCTGCATCACGCCGCGCATCTCATCAAGAGTTACATTATCATGGAGAACGTCAAGAAGCGGAGCGTCATACTCATCAATGAGAACAACAACCTGCGAGCCTGTCTTCTCGTGTGCGCGGTTCAGAATTCCCGTGAATAATTTTCCCGGAGTGTTCTCATCCTGGTCACGCCCGTATTTCTCCGCAAGCGGTTTCAGCATCCATATTAAAGCGTCTTTAAGACCGGCAGCATCACCCTGGCCCTTCACGATACTCAAATCAAGATGAATTACCGGATAAGACTTCCATTCCTTCTCCAGACCGGTTATCTTCAGTCCGCTGAACAGTTCCCTGTCGCCGAGGAAATAGCTTTCCAGCGTTGACGTAAGCAGCGACTTGCCGAAGCGGCGCGGACGGCTCATGAAAATAAATGTTGCATAATGCGCCAGCTCCCATACAAGGTCAGTCTTGTCTATATAAAGATAATTTTCCTTTATAATACGTGCGAATGTCTGTATTCCAACAGGATATTGTCTTGTCATTTGTTCCATGTCTATAAACATTTATTTTGCAAAGATAATCACTTTGTGCTGTAAATTACCATTTCAACCGTTTTTTGCTTAACGCCTCTGTTGCCGCAACGGTTCATTTATCATTCCCCACTGCCCACTCTTCCACAGTATGCTCGTCGGCGCTTACGCCCACTTTCACCACCCTGCGGCCGTCGGTCTGATAAGGAGCAGCATAACCTCGGGCGCTTATCTGGTCAAGGGCTTTCTGTGCGCTTTCGCCAACCTTAAGCTCCATAACGTATACTGCATCGGGCATGAAGACAACCACGTCCATCCTGCCGCCGGCGACCTTCACCTGGATGTCTCAGGCACCTCGATTTTATCAAGAGATGTTATGTCTGTATGGAAATGCTTCATCTGGCGGATAAGGAATGTAGGAGTGCCTGTTTCGAACCAATACCCCTTAAGCATTTGGTCGTCAACGGCATTGAGCAGGCTGAAAGGATTGTATACAGATTCTGAATTGCCGGCAAAATTATATCCGTCATACATCCATTTTACCCGCGCGAACATATCTTCAGTCGATACCTTATATCTTTCTGCCATACGGCTTATGCCATCTTTGAAATATTCCAGCACTTCCCTATCCGTAAATCCGCATATAGAAGCGAACTTAGGAAGCAATGACACATTTTTTATATTGTTCAGCGTTGAGAATATGCTGAGCTGCGAAAATTTCGTTATGCCGGTAATGAAACAGAACTTTATTATTGCCTCGTTGGCCTTCAGAGGCTGGTAAAACTCCTGCATCACGCCGCGCATCTCATCAAGAGTTACATTATCATGGAGAACGTCAAGAAGCGGAGCGTCATACTCATCAATGAGAACAACAACCTGCGAGCCTGTCTTCTCGTGTGCGCGGTTCAGAATTCCCGTGAATAATTTTCCCGGAGTGTTCTCATCCTGGTCACGCCCGTATTTCTCCGCAAGCGGTTTCAGCATCCTCCTTCGTCGAAATAATCCTGTTGTTTTTCCAAAGCATATTCTTTCTCCACCTTGTCCTTGGTGGGCTCAAGCAGCGCGTCGAGGCGGCGCAGCACCACCATGGGCAGTATCACGTCGCGATACTGCCCGCGCAGAAAGACATCGCGCAGCACGTCGTCGGCTATATTCCATATAAGTGAAACTATCTGATTGTATGATGATTCCATTCTTTTGTTGTTTTTTCAGGAGCTGTAAAACACTGTTTTTCGCAAAATTAACAAAAAAATGCCAATCACTAACTGTTCAGCGAACGTTTATTCTTCATAAGTAACATTTAAAAAATAACTTCTGAAAAAATTTCAGCAAGAAATTGTCCACTTGCAGCTGTTCTTACTACAAATTGGCTACGAATGCTGTTTAAGAAGAGGCATTCGCTGAACAGTTACGTTTTTATCACCATGGTGATAATTTATTATTACGCCGGTGATAAATTTTTATCACGCACGTGATAATTTTTTATCACCGCTGATGATAAAGCAACATGTAATAAAAATAACTTCCAAAAAAAATTCAGCAAGATATATGGCCGGCCGAAAAGTAAACATCAGCCTTGGAAAGCTGACTCATGCGTAGCCCCAGTCTAAGCGATGTACGAGCGCAGACTGGGGACAGACGCGCAACACCACTTTCTGCGTTCCTCGATGAGGGCGCAGCTGAATGAAAATAATGAGTGTACCTCTCCGAGGCTCTAAGCACTACGAACTTGTTATTTCTGGCGGGCAAAACATCATGGCAATGTTTGAACATGCGGAAGTTATTTTTGGCGCTTTGCTGAAAACAAAAAGTGAGGATCTTTCTCACGAAAAACCCCCACAGCAAACTTAAACAACCGATAAAAGAAATAGATCGCTTGTTTTAGAATATGTGTATAAAATTAGAGTGTCAAGTTTGTGACTACAAATCATTAAGCTTTTCGTAGGAACGCCGTTTTATCAGCGTGTGAACAGCAGCTCACGGTATTTAGGCAGAGTCCAGAGCTCGTCAGAGACAATAAGCTCAAGCTTGTCTATCTGATAGCGTATGTCGCCCATCTTAGGCTCAACAGTGTCATGATAGGCGACGGCCTTCTCGCGTGCGCTTTCAATCTTGTTGGCCTTCTTGCGGGCATTGATGAGCTCCTCAACACCGGTCTCAATGCTCTGCGTGCGCTCGGCAATCTCGCGGATAAGCTTCATGTTGCGATCAGAGAGCTTCTTGGCCTCATCAGCGCCAAAGATGTCGATCATGTTCTCAACGTTCTTGGCAAGCTGGCTCTGATAGTGTGTGGCAACAGGAATGATGTGGTTCATGCTGAGGTCGCCCATCACACGCGCCTCTATCTGAATCTTCTTGGTGTAGGTCTCCCACTTCACCTCGTTGCGGGCCTCAAGCTCATGCTTGTTCATCACGTTCATGCTCTCGAACATCTTGATAGAGTCAGCATCAAGATAGCGGTCGAAGATGACCGGAGCAGACTTCTCGGTGTCGAGACCGCGCTTTGCAGCCTCCTCAACCCATTCGTCGCTATAGCCGTTGCCGTCGAAGTGGATAGGCTCGCAGATCTTGATGTCGTCCTTGACAACCGACAGAATGGCAGAGAATGTCTCCTCGCCCTTTGCTATAAGTGCGTCGACACGCTTCTTGAAATCTGTGAGTGCCTCGGCCACAGCTGTGTTAAGTACGATCTGGGCGCTTGCGCAGTTTGCCTCTGAGCCTACGGCACGGAACTCAAAGCGGTTGCCGGTGAAGGCGAATGGTGACGTGCGGTTACGGTCGGTGTTGTCGCGCATGATGTCAGGTATCTCCGGAATGTCTATCGTCACACCTTCCTTGCCTTTTATGGTCAGCGCGTCTTTGTCTGATTTCAGAATATGCTCGAGCACGTCAGACACGGTCTTGCCAAGGAATGAAGAGATGATTGCTGGAGGTGCCTCATTGGCGCCCAGACGGTGAGCGTTGCCGGCATCCATGATAGAAGCCTTCAGCAGTCCGTTGTGCTTGTAAACACCCATCAGCGTCTCTACTATGAACACCACGAAGCGCAGGTTGTCTTTCGGTGTCTTGCCGGGACCGTGAAGCAGAATGCCGGTGTCTGTGGCCAGTGACCAGTTGTTATGCTTGCCGGAGCCGTTTATGCCGTCGAAAGGCTTCTCGTGCAGCAGCACCTCAAAGCCATGCTTGTGAGCCACACGCTTCATGAGCGACATGAGCAGCATGTTATGGTCGACAGCAAGGTTTGTCTCCTCAAAGATAGGTGCGCACTCAAACTGGTTAGGCGCAACCTCATTATGACGTGTCTTGACAGGGATGCCCAGCTCAAGAGCCTGAATCTCGAGGTCCTTCATGAAGGCCTGTACACGCTCAGGAATGGTTGCGAAGTAATGGTCGTCCATCTGCTGGTCTTTGGCTGAGCTGTGGCCCATCAGCGTACGGCCCGTCAGGCGAAGGTCTGGACGTGCTGCGTAGAGAGCCGAGTCAACAAGGAAATACTCCTGCTCCCATCCAAGGTTAGAGATAACCTTCTTCACGTCAGGATAGAAATAGTGGCATACATCAGTAGCTGCCACGTTGACAGCGCGAAGTGCCCTCAGCAGAGGTGCCTTGTAGTCAAGAGCCTCGCCGGTATATGAAATGAATATAGTAGGTATGCACAATGTGTCATCGATGATGAACACCGGTGATGTAGGATCCCATGCACTGTAGCCGCGTGCCTCGAATGTAGAGCGTATGCCGCCTGACGGGAACGAAGAGGCATCAGGCTCCTGCTGGACGAGCAGCTTGCCCGAGAATTCTTCAATCATTCCGCCCTTGCCGTCGTGCTCAATGAAGGAGTCGTGCTTCTCGGCAGTGCCCTCGGTGAGCGGCTGGAACCAGTGTGTGTAGTGTGTAACACCGTTTTCGGTTGCCCACTGCTTCATGCCTGCGGCAACAGCATCGGCAATGCTGCGGTCGAGCTGGGCGCCGTTGTCGATAACATCGACAAGCTTCTCATAGACATCGGCCGGAAGATATTTATACATCTTGGCCCTGTTGAACACTTTCTCTGCAAAATACTCACTCGGACGTTCCTTCGGTGACACTACGTCAACCGGACGTTTGCGTGATGCTTCAGCTACTGCGTCAAATCTTAAATTAGTCATATACTATGAAGTTTTAGTGTTGTTTTTTTCTGTTTATTATTTATTTCTTAAGCCATTTCTCAAGCCTCTGCATGGCCTCCTCGCAGTCGGCACGGTCGCCGAACGATGTCAGGCGGATATATCCTTCGCCGCTCGGACCGAAGCCGACACCCGGCGTGCACACTACGCTGGCACCGAAAAGCATCTCCTCGAAGAACTTCCAGCTCGGCGTGTTGTCAGGGGTCTTTACCCACAGATAAGGAGCATTTACGCCGCCGTAGACATCAAAGCCAAGACGTGTGAGCGCGCTGTGCATAATACGTGCGTTGTCCATATAGTATTTTATGGTTTCCTTCACCTGCTCCTTGCCTTCAGGCGTGTAGATAGCTTCTGCCGCGCGCTGGCTGATATAGCTTGTTCCGTTGAATTTGGTAGACTGCCGGCGGTCCCACAGATGGTTGAGGCTGACCTTCTCCTTTCCGTCGAGCGTCGTGGCCATCACCTCTTTCGGGATGATAGTATAACCGCATCTTACGCCGGTAAATCCGGCTGTCTTTGAATAACTGTGAAACTCTATTGCAACCTTGCGAGCACCCCGAATCTCATATATTGAATGAGGTATGCTGTCATCCTGAATGTATGCCTCATAGGCAGCGTCATAGAGAATTATGGACTCATTATGAATGGCATAGTTGACCCATTTGCGAAGCTCCTCCTTGGGCAGCACGGTGCCCGTTGGGTTGTTGGGATAGCAAAGATAGATCATGTCTACCCTGTGGTCGGGTATCTGCGGAATGAAATGATTCTCTGCCGTGCAAGGCATGTAGTTGACATTGCTCCACTTGCCGTTTTCCATCACGCCAGCACGTCCTATCATAACATTGCTGTCTATGTAAACGGGGTAGATAGGGTCTGTCACGCCGATGCTGTTGTCCCACCGGAGGATTTCCTGAATGTTTCCGGTGTCGCTCTTCGCGCCGTCGTTAACGAACACCTCGTTGGGATCGATATGTATGCCGCGCGGCAGAAAATCGTTTTTAACAATAGCCTCACGCAGGAAATCATATCCGCGCTCCGGACCGTAGCCTCTGAATGTTGCTTTCACAGCCATCTCGTCAACGGCCTTGTGCATGGCCTCTATAACGGCCGGACAAAGCGGTTGGGTAACATCGCCTATGCCGAGGCTGATAACCCTTTCCTTAGGATGGCTGACCTTGTAGGCATTGACCTTCTTGGCTATGTCGGCAAACAGATAGTTGTCTGATAACTTCAGAAAATGCTCATTTACTAATGCCATATTATTTTTACTTTTATAAGTTGTGTTAAGTTTGTTGTTCTTATCCTCTGTGCGTCAAAGTTCTGTTTCCCCCTCGAAAACAAATGCAGCCGGACCACTGAGATACACATGACCGTCAGCCTCGGAATAATCTATATGCAGCGTACCGCCATCCATCATTATATCAGTGCTGCGCTGGGATATGCCCTTTTTGAAGGCTGCCACAGCTGTGGCACATGCTCCCGTGCCGCAAGCCATTGTTATTCCGCTGCCACGCTCCCACACTCTGGTTCTGAGGGTGGATGGCGCTACGGGCTGCGCAAACTCTATGTTGCAACGCTCCGGGAAAACCGGATCAAACTCCATTTTCCGACCTTCAAGCGCTACGTCAACCAGCGATATGTCGTCAACGAAGACAACAAAGTGCGGATTGCCCATGGAAACAAACATCGTGTCTACAACCTTGAAGGGCAGTTCTTCTGCCAATGCCGCCGGCTGTTCGCCCGTCCACTGTGCGGCAGCATTAAACGCCGGCTCAAGCATGTCGACCGTGACACTGTCAACCTTATCTTCCTTGATGTGAAGATGCAATACTTTAACGCCCGATTTCGTCTCAAGCCTTACGGTGTCGCCATTTACCAGACCTTTTTCATAAAGATACTTGCCGATGCAACGGCTTGCATTGCCGCACATCATGGCTTCTGAGCCATCGGCATTGAAGATTCTCATAGAGAAATCGGCCTTTTCCTTATCAGAGGGACGTCCGATGAGCACCAGGCCGTCACTGCCTATGCCTGTATGAGGCGCACTCCATTTTATTGCCTCTTTCTCCGGATCAGGTATGCTATATAATAATGTATTAACATATATATAGTCATTGCCGGCTCCATGCATCTTCGTAAATCGTATTGTATCCTTCATGTCAGTTGATAAGTTTGTATAACACTTTGTTTGTTTTCCTAAAAACAAAATAACGTTTTGTTTTGTTACATGTGCAAAATTACAACTTTTTGGTTATCAGAAAACATATTTTGCTAACTTTTTTATCTAACTTTTTATTAAAAAAACTAAATTGTAAGCTATAGATACATATTTACTTTCAATATGCTTAGTTTTAACCCACAATAACAACAAAGCTAAAAGCAAGATAAAAATTTTATATCATTTTGCTATATTTTTTCTAACTTTAATATCTTTTTGCTGTACTTTTGCAGTAGAAAACTTACAAAATGGCGCACAAGCGGCATTATAACATTATTATTAATTAAAAGAACTAAACATGAAGAAGATTGAAGCAATCATCCGCAAGACAAAATTCGAGGATGTAAAGCAGGCACTGCTCGATGCCGACATCGAATGGTTTTCCTATTACGATGTAAGAGGAGAAGGCAAGATGAGGCAGGCAAGAATCTATCGTGGAGTCATGTATGACACAAGCAGCATCGAAAGAGTTCTGCTGAACATTGTTGTTCGTGACAAGAACGTAGAAAAGACCATTGCTGCCGTGCAGAATGCTGCAAGAACCGGTGAGATTGGCGACGGACGTATTTTCGTCATTCCTGTTGAAGATACTATCAGAATACGCACGGGAGAGCGCGGAGACATTGCTCTCTATAATGCCGAACAGGAAAAATAACTTTTATAAAAAGAGAAAGAGAGAAAAGAAAAAAGGAATAAAAAGATTTTCAGGATTTTCAGTTAAGATTCTGACGAGAGAGAGAACAGAGAGAGAGATTTTAATTAACAACAAAAAAACAGATTATTATGACAATACAAGATTTAGGTATTTCATTGGATACTGTATGGCTGCTACTTGCGGCAATGCTGGTATTCTTCATGCAACCTGGCTTTGCACTCTGCGAGGCTGGTTTCACAAGACGCAAGAACACCGCCAACATTCTGTTCAAGAATTTCGTCGACTTCATGATGGGCTCCGTGCTTTTCTGGTTTGTAGGCTTCGGATTCATGTATGGCAGTGACGGACAGGGATTTGTAGGAATGCCAAACTTCGGCGACCTCTCATGGTATCACAATGCAGCCGGACTGCCGACAGAAGGTGAGCTGATCTTCCAGACTGTTTTCTGCGCTACAAGTGCCACTATCGTATCAGGCGCCATGGCTGAGCGCACAAAGTTCAGCATGTACTGTGTTTATTCGTTCTTCATTTCACTGCTCATTTACCCTGTGGAAGGCCACTGGTCATGGGGCGGCGGATGGCTGAATGCTGCTGACGGCAATTTCATGGCATCCGTGTTCGGCACAAGCTTCCACGACTTCGCCGGCTCGGCTGTTGTACACTCTGTTGGCGGCGTGCTGGCATTAATCGGCGCTATCTTCCTTGGTCCTCGCATCGGCAAATATGGCAAGAACGGCAAGAGCCGCGCCATTCCTGGTCACAGTCTCGCAATGGCTGCACTTGGCGTATTCATTCTTTGGATGGGATGGTTCGGATTCAACCCGGGCTCTACGCAGGCAGCTGCTGGACTGGAAGCACGCACTTCTATCTCGCATGTGTTCCTGACCACCAACCTCGCAGCTGTTGCAGGCGGTCTGGCCACGATGATCTACACATGGATAAAATACGGCAAGCCGTCTTTCTCACTGACACTTAACGGCATACTGGCAGGCCTCGTAGGCATAACAGCCGGCTGTGACGTGGTAAGTCCGGCAGGAGCTGTTGCCATTGGTGCCATCTGCGGCATAGTTCTGCCAATCAGTGTAACGTTTATTGACCAGAAATTACACATTGACGACCCTGTCGGCGCTAGCTCCGTACACGGCATATGCGGTATTCTCGGCACATTGCTCACTGGTGTGTTCAGCCTTTCTGAAGGCTGCCTCTACGGACACGGCTTCAGCTTCCTCGGCGCACAGTGCTTCGGAATAATCGTCATTGACGCATGGGCTGCCGTTTGCGGAATAATCCTCTTCGGAGTGATCAAACACACCGTTGGACTGAGAGTTGACAAGAGAATTGAAGAAGAAGGACTTGATATTTACGAACATGGAGAAAGTTGCTATAACTAAAGCAATTGCCATCATTGCGATGGCAATTGCGCCAATGGGCGCTATTGCGCAGGACAAGCCGGAGACAACCGTCGCCGCTGACTTTGTAAACCAATATATATGGCGAGGCCAGGACCTTGGCGATGTTGCCGTGCAGCCGACACTCGGCATTGCATATAAAGGACTGAGCCTGACGGCATGGGGAAGCTACGGACTGACTGACCCCGATGACACAAAAGAGTTTGACCTCACGGCGGCATACGACATCAAAGGATTTCATGTGGGTATCACCGACTATTGGTTCAACTCGCCTAACGACAGATATTTCTGCTACAGCGCCCACAAGACGTCACACGTTTTTGAGGCAAATGTTGGCTATGACTTCGGACCGGTTGCACTGTCGTGGTATACAAACTTTGCAGGAAATGACGGCGTCAACAAAAGCGGCGACAGAGCATACAGCTCTTATTTCGAGATCAACGCGCCGTTTAAGTTCGCCACATGTGACTGGAACGCAACACTCGGAGCTGTGCCCTACGCTACAAGCTTCTATGCAGAAGCAGGCGGATTTGCTGTCACAAACGTTTCCGTAAAGGCTACAAAAGAGATAAAGGTAACGTCTTCGTGGAGCATACCTGTATTCGGACAGATAGCGTGCAACCCAAGCACTGAAAAGGCTTACCTTGTGTTCGGATTCACATTGCAGCCATAAACTTAAGAAAGACACAGTTGAAACATAAATTACTGTGAATATATTTATCTTTAGGGACAAAGCGTCTGAAACAACCATAATTGGTTTTGTTTTTCAGCCTGCTTTGTCCCCGAAGTATATAAACCATATAACTAAGATTAATTTATAAACCGTAACAGTCACACGTTAAATACTTAAAAAAACAAACATTTAATCCGAATTATATTTAAAACAAATACATCATTCGCTTTGATTATAACAAAATGCAAAAAATGTCACTTTTTTATTTGGAAGTTTTACACAATATTACTATTTTTGCAAAAAATATTTCTATTGTCAATTAACAACAAAGCTTTTTCAAACTTTTGGAAAGCAGAACGGTTTAAAATCCGTACTTTGTTAATTAAAACGTATGATTATTATTTAGTGAACAAGCAAACTTATAAATAACCAACAAAAGAAAGGAATATATTATGTGTGGAATAGTATCCATTTTCAACATACAGCAGCAAACGCCTGAACTGAGAGTTAAAGCCCTGCGCATGAGCCAGAAGATACGTCACCGCGGACCAGACTGGAGCGGAATATACTGCGGAGGCTCTGCCATCCTTGCACACGAACGTTTGAGTATTGTCGACCCGGAATCAGGCAAACAGCCGCTTTTCTCGCCCGACAAGAAGCTTGTTCTTGCTGTCAACGGAGAGATTTACAACCATCAGAACATAAGAAAGCATTTTGCAGGAAGCTATCAGTATCAGACAGGCAGCGACTGCGAGGTTATTCTCTCACTATACAGGAAGATGCGTTCGGACGAGGAATTTGATTCTCTGATCTTCAAAGGCGAGGATGCCGTCCACAGCCGCATCGTCAGCATGCTCGAAAAGCTCAGCGGCATTTTCGCGTTCGCGCTTTATGATGTTGAGCACGATGAATATTTAATTGCCCGCGACCCTATCGGCGTTATTCCTCTTTATATAGGCTATGACAATGACGGGAAGGTGTATGTAGCAAGCGAGCTGAAAGCTCTTGAAGGACAGTGCGACCACTATGAGCCATTCCTTCCGGGCCACTACTACTACAGCAAGACACCAGGCATGAAACGCTATTACACACGTGACTGGATGTCGTCTGATTTCAATAAAATAAAGAACGGACGGTTCGGCAAATATTTCAGTATGAATGAGGCTGACGCCGTAAAGGCTATTCACGACGGACTGAGCGATGCCGTCAAGCGACAGCTGATGAGCGACGTGCCATACGGCGTACTGCTGAGCGGCGGACTTGATTCTTCTGTAATATCTGCAATATCAAAAAAGTATTCCGGCGAACGCATCGAAGACGGTTCAAAAACAGAGGCTTACTGGCCGCGTTTGCACTCCTTCGCCGTCGGGCTGAAAGGTGCGCCTGACCTGGCAAAAGCCAAGCTCGTCGCAGACCATATCGGAACTGTACATCATGAAATTAACTACACTATACAGGAAGGACTTGACGCAATACGCGATGTCATTTATTTCATCGAGACTTACGACGTTACTACGGTTCGTGCGTCAACTCCTATGTATCTTCTTGCCCGTGTCATAAAGAGTATGGGCATAAAAATGGTACTCTCTGGCGAAGGTGCCGACGAGATTTTCGGCGGATACCTTTATTTCCACAAATGTCCGAATGCTGAGGAGTTTCAGAAAGAAACTGTAAGAAAACTTTCAAAGCTGTATATGTATGACTGCTTGCGCGCGAACAAGAGTCTGGCAGCATGGGGCGTTGAAGGCCGCGTACCGTTCCTCGACAAAGAATTTCTCGACATAGCCATGAGCATCAACCCGGAGCTGAAGATGTGTAAGGGTGAGACCATCGAGAAAAAGATTGTACGTGAAGCCTTTGCTGACATGCTGCCGCAGGAAGTGGCGTGGCGCCAGAAGGAACAGTTCTCCGACGGTGTCGGCTACAGCTGGATAGACACGCTAAAGCAGATAACTGCTTCTGCCGTCAGCGACGAGCAGATGGCCCATGCAGCTGAGCGGTTCCCTATCAACCCGCCGCGCAACAAGGAGGAGTATTACTATCGCAGCATCTTTGCCGAGCACTTCCCCAGCGACAGCGCTGCACGCTCAGTACCATCAGTGCCAAGCGTAGCTTGCTCAACGGCCGAGGCCCTTGCATGGGACAAGTCGTTCCAGAATGTGAACGAGCCAAGCGGACGCGCAGTACACGGTGTTCACGTTGACAGTCTCTGACACAAGGAACACGTTACCATGAAAATGCCAGCATTACATGGAACAAGTTGTTATCTGCAACAGACGGCTTTACTATTAGCAAAGAAACGTTATGCTGAAACAGATCACAAATAAAAATAAAAATTCAAAAACATTCAATATAACAAATTTAAACAACAGCCTCTGGCTGTACGGAACTGCTAGCATTGTCAGCACCGCAAACAGCAAAAGAGGTGGTAAGGCGAATAGATTATGGAAAAAGGATTGTACAATTCAGCCTACGAGCATGACGCATGCGGCGTTGGTATGGTGGTAAACATCCACGGAAACAAAAGCCACGATCTTGTTGAGGATGCCTTGAAGGTTCTTGAGAACATGCGCCACAGAGGCGCTGAAGGAGCCGACAAGAAAACCGGCGACGGTGCCGGCATACTTCTGCAGATTCCTCACGAGTTCATTCTCCTTCAGGGCATTCCTGTTCCTGAAAAAGGAAAATATGGCACAGGACTTATCTTCCTGCCAAAGGGCAAGGCTAAGCAGGAGCAGATCTTGTCTATAATGATTGAAGAGATTGAGCGCGAAGGACTGCAGCTCATGCATCTGCGCAACGTACCGGTAAACTCCGAGTGTATTGGCGATGCCGCACGTTCTGTTGAGCCGGACATCAAACAGGTGTTCATCACCGGCGTCACCGACGAGAAGGTGCCGGAATTTGAGAAGACCCTTTACCTAATCCGCAAGAGAATAGAAAAACGCGTCGACGACAAAGACTTCTATATCTGTTCACTGTCAAGCAAGACCATTGTCTACAAAGGAATGCTGTCGAGCCTTCAGCTGCGCGACTATTTCCCAGACCTCACAAATAACTATTTCACAAGCGGACTGGCACTTGTGCACTCACGTTTCTCTACCAACACATTCCCGACATGGAGCCTCGCGCAGCCTTTCAGAATGCTGTGCCACAACGGTGAGATAAACACCATCCGCGGCAACCGCTCATGGATGAAGGCAAGGGAAAGCGTGCTCAGCAGCGAGACACTCGGCGACATTTCAAAGATCTCACCTATATGCCAGCCGGGCATGAGCGACTCAGCCTCACTCGACAACGTGTTTGAGTTCTTTGTGATGAGCGGTATGTCACTGCCTCAGGCCATGGCTATCATGATTCCGGAGAGCTTCAATGACAAGAACCCAATTTCTGAAGACCTGAAGGCTTTCTATGAGTACCACTCTATTCTGATGGAACCATGGGACGGTCCTGCCGCACTTCTCTTCTCTGACGGACGCTACGCCGGAGGTATGCTCGACAGAAACGGACTGCGTCCTGCACGATACACCATCACAAAGAACGACACGATGGTAGTGGCCTCGGAAGTAGGCGTTATGGACTTTGACCCTGCCGAGATTGCAGAGAAAGGCCGTCTCCAGCCAGGTAAGATATTGCTTATCGACACACAGGAAGGCAAGATATACTATGACGGAGAGATAAAAGAACGCCTGGCCTCTGAGCATCCATACCGCCAGTGGCTGAACACCAACCGCATACAGCTTGAGAAGATTCATTCCGGCCGCAAGGTGGAGAACAGCGTCAAGGAACTCACTGCAAAAGAAGTTGAGTTTGGCTTCGGCGAGGAAGACATTGACGGAACAATTATCCCGATGGCGACAAAGGGGCAGGAGCCTACAGCCTCCATGGGTAACGACACTCCGCTGGCTGTGCTCAGCGAGCGTCCGCAGATATTCTTCAACTACTTCCGTCAGCAGTTTGCACAGGTCACGAACCCAGCCATCGACTCAATCCGTGAGAACCTCGTTATGAGCCTTACGGAATATATCGGCCGTGTTGGTTCCGGCATTCTCAATCCCGACGAGTCAAACTGCAAGATGGTGCGTCTGCCCCACCCTATACTGACAAACACGCAGCTCGACATTCTTTGCAACATACGCTATAAAGGCTTCAACACCGTTAAGCTGAAAATGGCCTTCAACAGACCGGAAGACTCCGTTGACAACGGCGAGAAGCTGCACGAAGCAATAGACAAGCTCTGTCATGAAGCAGAGAAGAGCGTTGACGAAGGCTATAACTACATCATACTTACAGACAAAGACCTTGCCGATGATGAAGTCGCCATACCGTCACTGCTTGCTGTGAGTGCCGTACACCATTATCTCATTGATGCCGGCAAGCGCGTACAGACCGCATTGATAGTTGAAAGCGGTGAAATTCGTGAAGTGATGCATGCAGCCCTGCTCCTCGGCTATGGCGCAAGTGCACTGTGTCCTTATCTCACATACGCTGTACTTGATGACCTTGTCAAGAAAGGCAAGATACAGGAAGACTATCCTACAGCCGAGGCCAACTACATAAAGGCTGTAAAGAAAGGCTTGTTCAAGATTATGGCCAAGATGGGCATATCAACCATCCGCAGCTACCGCGGCGCACAGCTTTTCGAAAGCATCGGCTTGTCAGAGCCGCTGCTGAAAGCATACTTCGGCACAGAAGTTTCTACCATAGGCGGTATCGGTCTTAACAAAATAGCCAATGACGCAGTATCTTTTGCAGACAAGGCAAAGGCCGTTGAACAGAAAAACGAACATAACGTCAAGGTGTTCCTTCCTAACCTCGGCCAGTTCCACTGGCGCAAGGACGGCATCCGCCACGCATGGAATCCTGAGACAATAGCAACCCTTCAGCTTGCAACTCGCAATGGCGACTATCAGTTATTCAAGAAATATTCTCACTTCGTTGACGACAAGTCGCAGCCTATCTTCATTCGCGACTTCCTCGACTTCAAGAAGAAAGGCACACCAATCAGCATCGATGAGGTAGAACCGGTTGAAAGCATCGTCAAGCACTTTGTTACCGGTGCAATGAGTTTCGGCGCCCTTTCCAAGGAGGCCCACGAGGCAATGGCACTGGCCATGAACGCACTCGGCACACGAAGCAACACCGGTGAGGGCGGTGAAGACCGCGAGCGTTTCTATGAGAAGGTTGACGGCATACCACTCAACAGTAAGACAAAACAGGTGGCATCAGGCCGTTTCGGCGTAACAACTGAATATCTTGTAAATGCTGAAGAAATTCAAATCAAGGTAGCCCAGGGTGCCAAGCCGGGTGAAGGCGGCCAGCTGCCAGGCTTCAAGGTCAACGAGGTGATAGCCAAGACGCGTCACTCCATTCCTGGCATATCGCTCATTTCTCCTCCGCCTCATCACGACATCTACTCTATTGAGGATCTTGCACAGCTCATCTTCGACCTCAAGAATGTCAACCCACATGCTGCTATCAGCGTGAAGCTCGTTGCCGAAAGCGGCGTGGGCACCATTGCTGCCGGCGTGGCAAAGGCAAAAGCAAACCTCATCGTCATCTCCGGTGCAGAAGGCGGCACAGGCGCAAGTCCTGCATCGAGCATGCGTTTTGCCGGAATATCACCAGAAATAGGCTTGTCAGAAACACAGCAGACACTTGTAAAGAACGGTCTGCGCGGACAAGTACGCCTTCAGGTAGACGGTCAGCTCAAGACAGGCCGCGACATCATCCTTATGACACTGCTTGGTGCTGATGAATTCTCATTCGGAACAGCTGCCCTGATTGTTCTTGGCTGCGTGATGATGCGCAAGTGCAACCTCAACACATGTCCTATGGGTGTTGCAACACAGGATCCGAAGCTCCGCGCCCACTTCCGCGGCGACTATCACTACCTCATCAACTACTTCCGCTTCCTGGCACAGGAGGTTCGCGAGTATCTTGCTGAGATGGGCTATAAATCGCTCAACGACATCATAGGCCACACAGAGCTCATCATACCTCGCGAGCCTGTTGAAGGTCAGACGATAACAGCCAAGGACAGAGGTCTCGACTTCGCACGCCTGCTTCATAAGGAAGACGGCAACTGCGCTCTGCACCATGTAAACGATGTTGACCGCGACGACCTTACTGACGTGCTCGATACCCGCATCATAAAAGCCGCCGGCGACACAATAGCCAAACACGGCGAGATAGACCTCGACTACGCCATTCACAACACCGACCGAGCCGTTGGTGCCATGCTCAGCGGATACATCACGCACATAACGGCAAAGGAAAACGAGGCAGAGGAACAGCTTCCACAGATAAACGTAAAGTTCAAAGGGTCAGCCGGCCAGAGCTTCGGCGCATTCCTTGTGAAAGGTGTCGACTTCAAACTTGAGGGCGAAGCCAATGACTACTTTGCCAAGGGGCTTTCAGGCGGCCGCGTATCAATACAGCCACCTATCAGAAGCAACTTCAATGCCGAGGATAACATCATAGCCGGCAACACCGGACTGTATGGTGCTACGAGCGGCGAGCTATATGTGAACGGAAAGGTAGGCGAGCGTTTCGGCGTGCGCAACTCCGGTGCGACAGCCGTTATTGAAGGTGCCGGCGACCACTGCTGCGAGTATATGACCGGCGGGCGCGTCGTTGTGCTCGGCGAAACAGGCCGAAACTTCGCAGCCGGCATGTCTGGCGGCGTGGCCTACGTATGGGATAAGAACCACAATTTCGACTACTTCTGCAACATGGACATGGTTGAAATAAATCTTGTTGAAGACAGCAATTACCGCAAGGAACTGCACGAGCTCATCAGACAGCATTACCTCTACACCGGTTCAAAACTGGCGCGCACGATGCTCGACGACTGGAATCACTACGTTGAAGACTTCATCCAGGTGGTACCGATAGAATACAAGCGTGTTCTGCAGGAAGAGCAGGTAAGAAAGCTTCAGCAGAAGATTGCCGACATGCAGAGAGATTATTAACGGAACTAACAACTGCGTTAAAAGAAAAGAAAAAATGGGAAATCCTAAAGCATTTTTAACCATCGACCGTAAGGAAGCCGGTTACAGACCTATACAAGATAGAATTCATGACTTCGGTGAAGTTGAGCAAACACTCAACAGCAACGACCGCAAGCTGCAGGCATCACGCTGCATGGACTGTGGCGTACCATTCTGCCATTGGGCATGTCCGCTGGGCAACAAACCGCCAGAGTGGAACGACGCTCTCTATAAGGGTGACTGGGAACTTGCCTACCGCCTGCTCAATGCCACCAATCCGTTTCCGGAGTTCACCGGCCGCATCTGCCCCGCCCTGTGCGAGAAAGCATGCGTGCTGAACCTCATGGAGCACGAGCCGACAACAAACAGAGAGGACGAAGCAGCCATCTGCGAGCATGCATGGCAGGAAGACTTTATTAAACCGGTAACACCGGAGCGTAACGGCAAGAAAGTAGCCGTTGTAGGTGCCGGTCCCGCCGGCCTTGCAGCCGCCAACGACCTTAACCTGATGGGCTACGAGGTTACCGTTTACGATGCACGTGAGAATGCCGGCGGACTGCTCCGCTACGGCATTCCTAACTTCAAGCTCAACAAAACCGTCATTGACCGCCGCATCAACTTCCTGAAGGCCGAGGGCATCACCTTTGAATACGGTGTGAAGCTTGTTGACTCACCTAAGAAGAAGGCCGACGACAAGGGACTGATAGCCGCAAACATACAGAACGACCCTACGCTCGGCAGCGACAAGACTGTCACGGTTGATGAGCTGAGCAAGAAGTTCGACGCTGTGGTTATTGCCACCGGTACGCCGACAGCCCGCGACCTTAAAATACCAGGCCGCGATCTTAAAGGCGTTTACTTCGCACTCGAACTGCTCTCACAGCAAAACAGAGTACTTGCCGGCATGGAGTTCAGCAAGGATGAGCGCATAAGTGCCAAAGGCAAAGACGTGCTTGTCATCGGCGGTGGCGACACCGGTTCCGACTGCATAGGCACCGTTCACCGCCAGGGCTCAAAGAGCGTCACGCAGATTGAAATCATGCCGAAGCCTGTTGAAGGTCCGGACGACCCTAAGAACCCATGGCCGAACTGGCCTCGCACGCTGAAGACGACATCGTCTCACGAAGAAGGCTGCATACGCCGGTGGAATATCAACTCTCTCGAGTTTCTCGGCAAGGACGGCAAGCTGACCGGTGTGCGCGTGCAGGAAATTGACTGGAAACCGAACCCAGAAGGCGGACGTCCGCTTATGGTAGAAAAGGGAAAGCCGGAAATTATCAAAGCCGACCTCGTATTCCTCGCAATGGGCTTTCTGCGTCAGCAGCAGCCGGAAATGCCTGAGAATGTCTTTGTAGCCGGCGATGCCGCCAACGGCGCATCACTTGTTGTCCGCGCACTGGCAAGCGGCAAGCAGACAGCAGGCAAAGTTGATAAATTCGTTAAAAGCAAAAATGCATAAACACACATTATTATAGTCACATTATTATAATATCATAACAGAAGGCATCGGGACAATTTGTTCCGATGCTTTTTTATATGACTACTTAGCTATTGTTGGAGAAAGTGGGTAACCATTCAATTTAGGCCGTCCTGTAATCAAACAAAAAATCCCGAGGTTATTCCCGGGATTTTTTGTATTGGTATGGCAGAAGTTGTGTAATTTCCTCTTCATCCATATTGTCTCTTAGCCTGCCAAGGACATCGGTGAGCCAGTCAAGAGGGTTCAACTGCACGACATCGCAGGATTCAAGCAGCGAGTAGAATACGGCATTGTCCTCAGCCCCCTTGTCATCATGGCTGAAGAGATAGTTCTTCCTGCCCATGACAGAGGGCCGTTGTCCGCGTTCCACATCATTGTTATCCAGGTGATACCTTCCGTCAAGGGCATAGTTTCTCATCCTGGGCCAGAG
>OMUH01000006.1 GCA_900314195.1 uncultured Prevotella sp. | reverse complement strand
ATTCAATTCAAGCGGTGAAAGCGTTAAATTATCCACATGGATTTGCTAGTGCGCCCAGTTTATGTATTATTCCAATTAGTCAATTTCTTCATCTGCTTCATATCCGCCCATTTCTCTTATGGCGTTTTTCAGCATTACATACTGGTCGAACAGGTTGTTAACAGCCTCTTCGCCTTTTGTATAGTCGTGCATCGGGCTCTTGAGGAAGAAGCTCAGGAAACGCTGTATGCCGTATCTTCCGGCACGCTGTGCAAGGTCCATAAGAAGCGTCAGGTCAAGCAGCAGCGGAGCAGCGAGAATAGAGTCGCGGCAAAGGAAGTCTATCTTTATCTGCATAGGATAACCCATCCAGCCGAAGATGTCTATGTTGTCCCAGCCTTCCTTGTTGTCGTTGCGTGGAGGATAGTAATTAATTCTGACCTTATGATAGATATTGCCATAAAGATCAGGCTGGTCTTCTTTCTTAAGGATTGTCTCAAGAGTAGACAGCTTACTAACCTCTTTTGTGTGGAAGTTTGCAGGTTCATCCAGCACAAGTCCGTCTCTGTTGCCAAGGATGTTTGTAGAGAACCATCCGCTCAATCCTAAGTTTCTCACTTTGAGTATCGGAGCGAAACCTGATTTCACGAGAGTCTGGCCGGTCTTGAAGTCCTTGCCGCAAATTGGCACCTTGGTCTTGTCGGCAAGTTCCCACATAGCAGGTATGTCCACGCATGTGCAGGGAGCACCCATGATGAACGGGCAGCCTTCTGTCAGTGCTGCGTATGCATAGCACATTGACGGTGCTATATGCTCACGGTCATCATCCTTCATGGCCTTCTCAAGCTGAGCTACAGTATTATGGTATTTCTCATCGTATGGTACGTATATTTCTGTTGATGCGGCCCAGATCACAACACAGCGCGACAGATTATTAGTCTTTTTGAAGTTTTTAATGTCTTCTATGAGGGCATTAGCCATATCCCATCTTGTTGCGCAGTCTTTGACGTTGTCTCCGTCGAGCCGCTTAGCGTAGTTCTTGTCAAAGGCAGCCTTCATAGGCACAATCTTCTCAAGCTCATCGCGTACAGGCTCTATGTCTTTTGCCTTTAGCACTTCTGCATAAACAGCTGCCTGATATGCGTTTTGCGGATAAACATCCCATGTTCCGAATACGATGTCATCCAATTTTGCCAAAGGCACTATATCCTTGTAATGAAGGTATTTCTTGTTCTCACCCTTTCCGACACGTATCTTGTCGTATTGAGTCATTGAACCGATTGGTTTTGCCAGTCCTTTTCTGGCCATAAGAACACCGGTCATGAATGTTGTTGACACGGCTCCACAGCCTACCACTAAGATTCCAAGTTTTCCATCTGCAGGTTTCACTGAGATTTTTTCGTTCATAATTGTTATTGTTATAAGTTTAGTGATTAGAATTATGCAAATATACTCAATCTTATCAAAACTTGAAAAAAGAATTGCGTTTTTTGTTAAAAAAGAACAAATAAACAGCGTTTTTTCACATTCGTAAAAGCTTGTTTGTTCTTTTTTGCTTGTTTTTCTATAATTGAAAAGCTCCGCACACAATGCCTATTAATATTGTGTAGCGTAATATTTTTCCTATTGATATGCTTATAAACGATATGATGATGTTGGCATGTGTCAGTCCAAGACAAATAGTAATAGCCGACCCGATTATAGGCAGGAAAGCAAAAAATCCCATCCACGCGCCGTGTCCGCTCATGAATCTCTGTGCTTTTTCAAGTGATTCTGCCTTCACGCGAAGTATCTTCTGTATCCATTCCATGCCTAACCATCCTACTCCATAGTTGAACATAGAACCGGCAATGTTTCCTATGCTGCCGAATATAACAAGCTTCACCGGGTTCAGGCCTGCTGCCAGCAGAGCCAGCATTACAGCTTCACTGCTGAACGGGAAGAAACTGCCGGCCAGGAATGCAGCTATTAGCATTCCCCAATATCCCCAGTCAGACAGAATAACGTTTAGAGAGTCCATGTGTTGAATATGGTAATGAAAATTGTTATGGCAACAATGAAGTAGAAGCTAATATTTGTTATTTTTGTGTTTGTCAAGGTCATATAATGCGATATAAGCGGACTTACGTTTATTATCAATACAGTCAGCAGTGGCTCGAAATATTCAGGTGAGAATAATATCATTACCAGTGTGCACATTCCTGTGAATATGAATATCTCGAACAGCATTCTTACATGAATGGAATCGTTGTAGCTGTGCCTTAGAAAATGTATTGTTCCGGTCAGTGCGAGTATGGCAATCCATGTCAGCGAAACAAGTTTGTGTATGTCCAGACCGGTAATGACCATACCATGAGCCGTATGCAGTTGTGCCAGGCATCTTGCTATTACTACCGTTGTTGTTCCGTTCAGATAGCTGCCCCCAATCACAAGCCAATAAGGAAGAGTGACGCCGAGAATGGAGGCAATCCATGACCTTACAGACATGCATTGCAGGTTGAATATTGAGAAAATCCAGATAACCGGCATGAAAACAAGAACCTGTATCCATGCGAACGACGTGAAACCGATTATGACGGAAGCGTAGAACATAAGCCCCATAGACTGTTTGTCCTGATAAGCTTTGAAGAGAATAAGATAAGCCACGATAATGCCGACAGCAACAATTCCGTTCCTATAATCACCAAGCAGGAACCTTGACATCATCATCAGCACGAGGAATGAGCATGAAACCATTCGACTGTAAATTCTGATCAGTGCGTTTCTGTTGTTCAGCTCGACCATCAGGAATGTGGCTACAGTAATCAATAAGAATGCCAAAACCTGATTTGCAATATTTATTCCTATCGCCGGCAACAGCATCAGTACACTGTAAATCAATGTTACCGGCAGTGCGTACCGGCTTGTCGCGCAAACATGCTGTATTTTTTTTCTGTGCTCCATGGTAATATTAAACGACTTTCCCAAAGAAAACAGCACTAAACAAATGGCGTTGTCTCTTTGGGAAAGTTTTGCGTGTGTTCTGATTAATATTTTATTAAGATGATTTTACAGGTCCTGGCCTATGTCACCTCTGAAATATTTGTCTTTAAAATTAATTTTCTTTGCGTTCTCAAAGCTTTTCTTCAATGCCTCGTCTTTGTCTTTGCCATAACTGGACACTGCGATGACACGTCCGCCGTTTGTCACCACCTGTCCGTCCTTCAGCGCTGTGCCACTGTGGAAGACGATGCTGTCTTTAATATCGTCAAGCCCAGTAATAGGGTATCCTTTCACATATTTTTCAGGATAGCCGCCGCTGACAAGCATTACACATACGGCTGCACGGTCGTCAAATTCTATGTTTCTCTTGTCCAGGTCTCCGTTTTCCACGCCGTCAAACAAGTCGACGATGTCACTTTTCAGTCTGAGCATCACACTTTCTGTCTCCGGGTCGCCCATGCGGCAGTTATATTCAATGACCATCGGGTCGCCCTTGACGTTGATAAGTCCGAAGAAGATGAAGCCTTTGTATGTTATTCCGTCAGCTTTAAGGCCTTCTACAGTCGGCTTGATAATTCTCTGCTCAACCTTGTCCATCCATTCTTTCGTAGCAAATGGAACAGGGCTTACGCTTCCCATGCCGCCGGTGTTCAGTCCGGTATCATGCTCTCCTATTCGTTTATAGTCTTTTGCTTCAGGCAGAATCTTATAGTGATTGCCGTCTGTGAGCACGAAAACAGAGCACTCTATGCCGCTTAGGAATTCCTCTATGACCACTTTTGCGCTTGCGCTGCCGAACATTCCGTCGAGCATGCTTTTCAGCTCTTTCTTTGCTTCATCAAGATTGTCAATTATCAGCACTCCCTTGCCGGCAGCCAATCCGTCAGCTTTCAAGACATAAGGCGGTTTTATCGTTTCAAGAAATTTTATGCCTTCTTCGAGCGTATCCGGCGTAAAAGTCTTGTAAGCTGCTGTCGGAATGTTGTGACGCATCATAAAGTGCTTGGCGAAATCTTTTGAGCCTTCAAGCTGCGCGCCCTCCTTCGTCGGGCCTATCACGGCAATATCGGCAGTGCGCTTGTCGCTTTTAAAACTGTCATATATGCCTTTTACCAGCGGTACTTCCGGACCAACGACAACCATGTCTATATTGTTGCTGACAGCAAATTCTTTCAGTTTGTCGAAATCGTCAACAGCAATGTCTACATTCTCGCCTGCTGATGCTGTTCCTGCATTTCCCGGTGCTATGTATAGTTTCTTTACTTTCGGACTTTGTGCAATCTTCCATGCCATGGCATGTTCACGTCCGCCATTGCCAATTAATAATATATTTTTATCAGCCATTTGTTTGAGCTTATTTTAGATAATCAAAGAAATATTGTGAAATTCTCTCGTGCAGATGTTCGCTCTGGTGTCCGCGCATGTTGTGCGGTTCTCCCGGGTAAACGAAAAAGTCCGGCTGTGTGCCTGCCGCAATGCATGCTTTCAGGAATGTATAAGCATGCTGCGGCACCACTACGGGGTCATTAAGCCCGATAATGATTTGCAGCTTTCCCTTCAGGTTCTTTGCTTTGCTCAGCAGACTTGTCTTTGCATATCCCTCCGGATTGGCCTGCGGTGTGTCCATATATCTTTCACCGTACATCACCTCATACCATTTCCAGTCTATCACCGGTCCGCCGGCTACGCCAACTTTGAACACGTCAGGATAGTTCGTCATCAGTGAGATGGTCATAAACCCGCCGAAGCTCCATCCGTGCACACCTATTTTGTTCTTGTCAACATACGGCAGCGAGCACAGAAAGTCAACGCCTTTCATCTGGTCTTTCATCTCTTCCTGTCCGAGCTGTCTGAAGGTGACTTGTTCAAACTCCTTGCCTCTGTTTTCGGAGCCTCTGTTGTCGAGAATGAACAGAAGGTATCCGTTTTGTGCCATATATGTCTCCCATCCGCGTGAGCCGTAATGCCACCGTGCGTCAACGTTGTGTGCATGCGGTCCGCCGTATACATATACAATAGCCGGATATTTCTTGTTCTTGTCAAAGTTGACAGGCTTTACCATTCTGTAATAAAGATCCGTCTTTCCGTCAGCGGCTTTCAGTGTTCCGCACTCATAGGCCGGCACGTTATAATCGCGCCACGGGTCTGGAGCATAGAAATATTTTGTGTGCTTGCCGTTTTCTATATTCACCACGGCAATTTTCCGCGGAGTGTCAGGAGTCTGATAGCTGTCATAGATATACTGTCCGCTATAGCTCAGTGTAGCCTGGTGCCATCCGCTTCCGCTGTCATCCATAAGAGCTCTCTTCCCAGTTTCAACGTCAACAACGAATATGTTTCTTTGCAACGGGCTCAGTTCATTAGATGCGTAGACGATGGAATGCCTTTTCTTGTAAAAACCGAGCACTTCCATCACCACCCATTTGCCTGAAGTAATCTGTTTGAGCTCCTGCCCGTCGGCAGAAAACAGATATATGTGGTTATAGCCGTCTTTCTGGCTCTGCATTATGAACTTTGACTTGTCCCACGGCAGGAACTGTATCGGATGCTGCGGCTCAACATATTTGTCGTCAGTCTCGCGGTACAGCTCTTTTATTTTCTTTCCGTCATCGGTGTTGTAGCTTACCAGCCGGCAGTCGTTCTGGTCTCTGTTCAGCTCAAACACATAAAGAGTCTTCCCGTCGGGGCCCCAGGCAATGTTGGTATAATATTTGTCTGTCGGGTCACCGGTTTCAAGATACAATATGTTGCCTGTTTTTACTTCGTATATGCCAATATACACCTTATGCGACTTCTCACCGGCCATAGGATATTTCTCTGGTGCCGGTGTTGCTATTCTGCTCTGTCCGCTTTTCGGTACAAAATCAACATCAGGAATGTTTACCAGCGGATAGTCGGTCACCATGCTCTGATCCATTCTGTAGAAAGCAAGTCTGCTATGGTCGTCGTTCCAGAACAATCCGCCTGAAATGCCGAACTCATCACGGTGTACGCTTGTACCGTAAAGAATATCTCTGCTTCCGTCAATAGACAGCCTGTGCTCGCCCTTCTTGTCTTTAACAAACAATTGGTAATTGTCATGATATGCGCGCGGTGTCTCGTCTTCCTTGACGGTCTTAGCCACCCAGTCAATAAGCTTTGTTCCGATTTTTACAACCGGTTTGTCTATTATAGGGAAAGAGACATCAGCAAGTGACGCAATGTCCCCGGCTCCTTTGATGGCCTTAATCTGGCTAAGGGTTATCAGCGGGTTCTCTTTACCCGTTGCCTTGTTTATTAAAGTGCATTTGTCATCACTAACTCTCACGAGCCTGTCTCCCCACCAGATGGTTTGTCTGTTTTCGGGGGTCATGTTCTTGTAATTCGTCCCTCCGAAATTCAAGTCTTCGAGCGTAAATGACTTAGCGCCCTGCGCATTAGCGATTAGCGGCATGAGCAAAAGCAGAAAAACATATAATTTATTCATTGTATGGGTTGTTCTTCGTCTATTCTTCGTCATAGAAATCGGGCTTCTGTCTGCGGCGTCTCTCGTCGCGGCCGTTGCGGTCACGTCCTTTCCGTGAGTCGTCCCTGCGCCGTCCGAAGTTCTCATTGTCCCGGCTGCGCCGTCCCTTTTCCCTGAATCCTTTTCTGTCGCCCGATTTCTTGTCAAAGAGGCTGAAATCAGGCTTGTGGAACACGAATGTCCGAATGTCGCCCTCTTCGTTTTCTTCCTCAGCGTCAATGCGCTTCTTAAAGTCACGGTTCTTCTTGAACCTGTGCTTTTGCGACATCTCGCGTTTTTCCTCATCGGTCTTTACTATGCCACCGTCATGACGGAACTCCTTCATCTTGCCGTCGAAGATGGTGTATTTGCGGAACTCGCATTCAAGAGAACCATTGTAAAGTGGTATTTTTATGGAAGGTTTCAGGCCTATTTGCTCGAAGCATTCCTCGCGATAGCTTAGTATCCATGCCTCGTTGCCGGCAAAAGCATGTTTTAGTCTTTCACCTATAGTTTTGTATGTCCCGAGCAGATTAGGCGTTGAGATGCGCTCGCCGTATGGCGGATTGGTAACTATGATGCTCTTCTCGGCCGGTTGTTTGAAGTCTTTTATGTCGGCCTGCTCAACGGTTATGTCCTTGCTCATTCCGGCAGCCCTAACGTTTATCCGTGCTGTGTTGACAGCTTTCATGTCTATGTCGTAGCCATAGATATGGTGCTGGAACTCTTTTTCCTGCGAGTCGTCGTTATATATCTCGTCAAAGAGATCCTTGTCAAAGTCCGGCCATTTCTCAAAGGCGAATTCCTTTCTGAACACCCCCGGCGAAATGTTCCGTGCAATAAGTGCGGCCTCAATGAGCAGTGTGCCCGATCCGCACATAGGGTCAATGAAGTCTTTCTCACCGTGCCATCCCGTCATCATAATCATTCCGGCAGCAAGTACCTCGTTGAGCGGTGCTTCTACGTTTTCCTGTCTGTATCCCCGCCGGTGCAGGCTCTCACCGCTTGAGTCAAGGCTCAGCGTGGCATCGTCGCCGGCTATGTGAATGTTGAATCTTATGTCCGGATTTGTAATGCTTATGTTCGGCCTTGTGCCTGTCTTCTCGCGGAACCAGTCAACTATGGCATCCTTAACCTTGTAGGTTACAAACCTTGAGTTTCTGAATTCTTCGGAATAGACAACCGAGTCAACAGAAAAGGTCTTTTTATTGTCAAGATATTTGCTCCAGTCTATCTTCTTAACGGCATCGTACATGTCTTCTGCCGATTTTGCCTTGAAGTGTGCAATCGGTTTCAGAATGCGCAGTGCTGTGTGAAGTTGAAAGTTAGCGCGATACATCATTTCCTTGTTGCCCGTGAATGACACCATTCTGCGACCTATCTGCACGTTGTTGGCACCCAATTGTGTGAGCTCCTGAGCCAAAACCTGCTCCAGGCCCATAAAAGTCTTGGCAATGAGTTCAAATTCCTGTTCCATTGTAAAATTCTAAATCGATGTTGTCTATCTTGTCTTTTTTGTATTTTCTTGTGTTCGGCTTCATGTCCTTTGTAACCCAGACATTGGCCCCGACAACACAGTTGTTGCCTATCTTTATTCTGCCGAGAATAGTAGCATTGGCATATATAACGACGTTGTCGCCGATGATGGGGTGGCGCGGTATTCCTTTTATCGGGTTTCCTTTTTTGTCGAGCGGGAAGCTCTTTGCGCCGAGCGTGACGCCCTGATACAGTTTCACGTTGTCGCCGATGATGCATGTCGCGCCTATGACGACACCTGTGCCGTGGTCAATGGTGAAGAACTCGCCTATCTGTGCGGCAGGGTGAATGTCTATGCCTGTTTCAGAGTGAGCCTCTTCAGTAATCATTCTCGGAATGAGCGGTACGCCGAGCTTATAAAGCTCATGCGCAATGCGGTAGTTGCTCAGTGCTTTTATCACAGGGTAGCAGCTTAGTATTTCAGCAGGACTTGTTGCCGCAGGGTCGCCGTTGTAGGCTGCCACGACGTCAGTGGCAAGCAGGCGGCGTATCTCCGGCAGCTTTTCTATAAACTCTGTTGCCTTCTGTTCGGCCTCGTGGCGGTGAGAATAGCATTCCTGGTCAGAGGCCGGCTCTTCAGAGCTGTCGTCGGCAAAGCACAGCCCGGCCTGTATCTGGTCGATGAGCAGGTTGTAAAGCTTCTCCACTCTGACGCCTATGTGGTATTTTATTGTACGCGTGTTGACCGTGTCAATACCGAAATATCCCGGATATAGAATGGTGCGCGACAGGCCGATTATCTCCCGCAGCACTTCCTCTGACGGAAGCGGTTCTCCGTCGCGGTGCTTGTGAAAGATGCCTTTCAGTGACGACGGCGACGACAGAGTTTCTATCGTGTCTGTAATTTTCTTTGAAAAATCATTAACGCTCATGTGCGTTTTATCTTAATTTTGTATATTAAACTGTTATCGCGTCAAGAAACAACAGCAGTCTGTTGGTGACGTTTACGGAGCTCACGCCGGAGTCGAAGTCCAGCGACAGCATGTTAAGCTTAGGATACAGCTCGTGCAGCTTTTTCTCTATACCCTTAGATATGATGTGGTTGGCGATGCATCCGAACGGCTGCAGAGACAGCACGTTGTTCACACCGTCGTGTATGTAGCCAATGATGTCGGCGGGCAGAAGCCATCCTTCGCCAAACTGCGCTGCGAGCGACACAATGCCCTTTACGCGTTTGGCATCGTCATATATGTTGCTGAACGGGCGGAAGAATCTGAATGCCGATGCAGCCTTGTTGATGCTCTTTATCCGCCGTCCGATAATCATCTGGTAAATGGCGCGCACTGCTATGTCGGGCATCTTGCTGGCGCTCAGGTGCAGATGCTTCTGTACCTCCACGTTCACGAACTCCTGCAGAAAGAACGGCGCGAGCAGCGGCGGTACCACCTCTATGCCTTTCGATATGATGTATTTCTCGATATTCTCATGGCTGAAAGGATTGAACTTCAGGAATATCTCACCGACAATTCCCACCTTTGGCACGTCTTTGTCAATGGTGTTGTCATTGAACTCCCTGGCGGCCTTGCCAATCAGCGACACGAGTCCGTCAGCATCGTTCCTCAGTATGTATTCTGCCGATGCAGCCATGTATTTGTCTCTGAGCTGATGGGCTGTTCCTGGCTTGCGCTCGCGCACAATGCAGGCGTTGAACATTTCCGAAATGGCATCGCCGAAGAATATGCCCGTTACAATGATGTGTGAGTATTTCAGCCATGGAATCTCAAAACCGTCCTGTTCGTTCACGTCGTCAGTGGTTGTTGCCGTGACGCCGAGTGTCAGCAGGGACACCCTTTCGAAGCCGTTTGCCACCATGGCCCTCTTTATTAGTCCCGCGTAGTTGGTGGCGCGGCACTGTCCGCCGGTCTGGCTCATCACCACGGCCGTGTTGTCAAGGTCATAGCGTCCGCTCTTCAGTGCTTTTATAATGTCGCCGACGATGAGCGTTGCAGGATAGCATATCTCGTTGTTGGCATATTTAAGTCCAAGGTCAGCGCTTTCGCTGTCGGCCATCGGCAACACCTCTACGTCATATCCCATAAGCTCAAGCATTGGCTTAAGTATAGGCGTGAGATATTCCGTAAAGAACGGTGCAAGAATTTTCCTGTGCCTGTCGCTTTTGTGGAACACCTTTGTCTGCACGAGTTTCCCGGCCGCTTCCTTAGCCGTTTCGTGTTTTATCTTAAGACTTTCAATCAGTGAGCGCACCCTCAGCTTCAGACTGCCTATGTTGCTCACATCGTCAATCTTCAGCAGCGTGAACGGCTTGTGGTTGCGCGTCAGTATGTCGCGTATCTCATCCTGTATGAAGGCATCCGGTCCGCAGCCGAAGCTTGTCATCTCTACAAAATGAATGTCGTCACCTTGCCCGGCAGCCCACTGTCCGCTTTTTATTATCCGGTTCATGTATGCCCATTGCTTGACAAGATATGTGTCGCCGGCATCGGTCTTCTCGTTGTCTCTTACTATGTCGTCGGAGATGACGTTCACTCCGAGCGAGGCTATCATGTCGCTGAGCTTATGCTGTATGAGCGGGTCTGTGTGATACGGTCTTCCGGCAAGAAGAATGGTGAGACGCCCCTGCTGCTTGCTCTTTTCGAGAATTTCCTTGTTCCTGTGCTTCAGTTTCTGCACGTAGCCTTCCTGCACAGCCAGCGCTGCCCACAGTGCCTCACGCGCTACAGACCTGCTGACGCCGAGCCCGGTGAGATATTCTGTTGTCTGCTTCTCAAGCAACTTGAAGTCGGCAAATGAGATTACAGGGTTGTCAAGCGGCTTCGTCAGCTTCATGGCGCTCTTTATCACGTCAGAATACCCTGACACGATAGGGCAGTTGTATGAGTTGATGGTGCGTTTCTTGTCGTCGTTGTATTCATATACCACCCACGGCATGAATATGCGGTCTACACTGTCATTGCTGTCCAGCTCTGCAATGTGCGAGTGTACGAGCTTTGCCGGAAAGCAAATGTTGTCGGCCATGACACTGTGAAGTGCTTTCTCATAGTTCCTGAATGTGGATTCTGACGACAGCACTACCTTGAAACCGCACAGTGTGAGCAGCGCATGCCAGAAAGGATATTCCTCATACATGTTAAGCACGCGCGGAATGCCTATAGTGCCCATTTGCCTGACGTGCCTGCTCTTTATCTCCGGCAGTTCGCTGCCGTCGCGCTCAAAGAGAAGCTTATATTTATAATTGTATATGTTCTCGCCGCGTTCGTAGTTGCCGCCGTGGTTGTTGAACACCCGTTCGCATTTGTTGCCGGAATAGAACTTGCTGCCGCCTTTGAATGTGTAGCGGCTGACGAGGCAGTTGTTCTCGCAGCCCTTGCACTGCAGCTGCCGTGTCTCGTAGCTGCTCATGCTTAGCACGTCGTCAAGCGTGCAGCTTCTCGTCTGCCCGTTCTCTTCCATCTGCGCGGCATAGAGCGCGCAGCCGAGCGCGCCCATCAGCTCAGGCATGTTGCTGCGTGCCACCTTTTGCCCTGTGAGCAGCTCGAAGGCGCGAACAACGGCATCGTTTCTCATGGTGCCGCCCTGCACAACAACGTTCGCGCCGAGCGTGTGGTCGCCGCGCAGCTTCAGAACCTTGTAAAGACAGTTTTTCACCACAGAATAAGATATGCCGGCAGAGATGTCGGCAATGGTGGCGCCTTCGCGCAGCACCTGTTTCACCTTTGAGTTCATGAAAACCGTGCATCTTGTGCCAAGGTCACACGGAGCTTGCGACGTGCAGGCTATTTTCGCGAAGTCTTCAACCTTATATCCGAGGTTGTTGGCAAATGTCTGTATGAAAGTGCCGCAGCCCGAAGAACATGCCTCGTTAAGCTCCATGCGTACTATTGCGCCGTGGTCAATGAATATGGCTTTCATGTCCTGTCCGCCAATGTCAAGAATGAAGCTGACATCGGGCATGAGGCTTGCTGCAGCGCGGTAGTGGGCAATGGTTTCTATTATGCCGGCATCAAAGTTGAATGCAGCTTTTATCAGTTCTTCGCCGTAGCCCGTTGAGCAGCTGCCCGCAATCTCAAGCTGGGCGTGGCGGCTGCCGGCCTCGGCCTTCAACCGCTCAAGAGCCTTGCTGACGGCTTTTATCGGCGAGCCGAGGTTCATGCTGTAATCGGTGAACACTATGTCTTTACGGCCACTTTCCAGCCGCAGCGCGACGAGCTTTGTCGTTGTAGAGCCGGAGTCTATGCCGATTACAATTTTCTGCTTGCCTTCATGAAGCTTTTCCACGGGAGTGGCATATCTCTCCTTGTCGCGGAGCCATTCCGCATGTTCCTCTTCGTTCTTGAACAGGGGGTGCAGCTCACTCTTCCATTTAATCTCTGCCGGCTTTTTCATTCTCTGCATAAGCACGGAGAGCTTTACAGGCTCGTCATTGCTCTTGCCGGCTTTGATGGCGCATCCCATAGCCGGAATGAGGTTGCTGTCGGCACTGACAATGAAATCCTTGTCTATGTCGAAGTTCAGATAGTCGGCAAAGGCCTTGCGCAGTGCCGGCATGAATGTCAGCGGTCCGCCGCAGAGCAGTATCGGCGGCTGGAAGTCGCAGCCGTGGCTGAGCGTGACAATGGTCTGCACGGCCACGCTGTGGAAGATGCTGGCCGCAATGTCCTCATTCGGAAGATTACGGCTGATGAAATTCTGTATGTCTGTTTTTGCGAACACGCCGCAGCGCGCCGCCATTGGATAGATGTGGCTTGCCTTTAAGGCCATGTCGTTAAGGCCTTGGTTGTCAGTGCCCATGAGCACTGACATCTGGTCGATGAACGCGCCGGTGCCGCCTGCGCAGTTGCCGTTCATGCGCAGCTCCATGCCGCTCTTGTTGAAGAATACGACCTTGGCATCCTCGCCGCCGATGTCGATTAGTCCCTTCACCCCGGGGTGCATCTCCTTGGCATATTCTGTGGCTGCCACTACCTCCTGCACGAAATCAGCTTTCAGCTGGTCGGCAACAGCCATGCCAACAGAACCGGTGACGCAGATCTTTGCATCTGCGTCACCGATCATGTTCTCAATATCGTCTATATACGTGCGCACAAGCTCATCCATCTTGGCATTGTGGCGCATGTATTTTTTATATACTAATTGGCCATCGGGAGAAAAAACTGCTATCTTGGCGGTCGTTGATCCTACGTCAAGGCCAATCTTGTATACTTTACTATCCATTGAAACAGAATTTATTACTTCTTTTTGCAAAGTTACAAATAAAACACGATTAACAAAAACGAAACATGTTTTTATTTACTAACTTGAAAATGACGGTAAAGGCAGTTGGTTAGATACAAATAATAACTTCTGCTTTTTTCAACAGGAAATTGTCCACGTGCATGGGCCGTGTACCCCCCCATCCGGTTCCAACTTTGCCGGATGGGGACAGAATTATAGCGTTCTGCAAGCAAACATAAGCCTTTAACAGGCTGTCTCGTGCACAGCCCCGGGCTAATGGGGCGCAGCGGACGCAGCCCGGTCTTTAAATGGAATTACTTCTTATCTGCCTGTTTTTCAGTGTTATATTCCTCTTTTCTCTTGGGGTTCATGGGAAACCAGCCTTTGGCAACGCGCTCTTTCTGTTCGAATAGTTCGCCTATTGACCACAGCAGCGAGGCACCCAGCACTCCGACACATGCAGAGAGCAGAATGTCTTTTATCAATACAGAACCACATACACACGCTATGCCGAGGACAAGGAATATCCACCATGGCCGTGTGCCGAAATGATATTCCGTTTTTATTACTACGGGATGAAACAACCCGATAATCAGGAAACTGAATACAGCTATTATTATTCCGGAGAAATATAGATTCATGTTTCAGTCGGGTTATTTGCTGCTTTCGTCTATGTATGCGTCAATCACCTTCGTGTAGCTCTCGTCGTTGTCGGGAATGATGTCATAGTCGGCGACGGCGGCTGGAATGAGTGTCGAGAAGCCTTCGGTGAGCTTTGTCTCCTCGCCGCTTTCGCGCAGTCTTATGCGGCAGTTGCCTTTCAGGCACATCAGAATGACGAAGCTGTCATATTTTCTCATGTCGCAGCGTAAAGCCTTGTCGGTGTCAATGACGTGGACGTTGAAGAACGGACAGTCGATGATGCTGTTGTCGGCGTTGCTGGCATATTTATACGATGTGCGGTAGTTGTCATATACGTGATAGTCGAGGGCTTCGGCGGCCAGTTCTGTGTGCAGCTCGCGCGGCTTGCCGTCAAGTCCAGGCCGGTTGTAGTCGTAGATGCGGTATGTGACGTCGCTGCTCTGTTGTATCTCGGCAAGGAGTATGCCGCTGCAAATGGCGTGCACGCGGCCCGAAGGAATGTAGAACACATCGCCCGGATGCACTTCGTGTTTTGCGAGCACGTCGGTGATGGTGCCGTCGGCTATGCGGCGCTTGTATTCTTCGCGGTCTATCTGCTTGCTGAATCCGGAATACAGATAAGCTCCCGGCGCGGCGTCGATGATATACCACATTTCAGTCTTGCCGTTCTTGTTGTGCACGCGACGTGCCATCTCGTCGTTAGGATGAACCTGTATGGACAGGTCGCGCTGTGCGTCGATGAACTTCACCAGCAGTGGCATTTCGTTATGATACTGCCGTGCCACCTTTGCGCCGAGAATGTCGCCGGGGCGTGAGTTGATTACTGAAACGAGGTCATGGCCTTTGTAGGCTCCGTTGGATATGATGTCAATGCTTGACGGCACTGCGCTGACCTCCCATGATTCGCCTATGGGCTTGCCGGAGGGCTTGAAGTTTTTCCACTGTTCAAGACGCGTGCCACCCCACACTACAGTGTGAAGGTTCGGCTCAAAAAGAAAAGGGTAGAGATGTTTTTCTTCCATTGCTGTTGTTTTTTATGCTTTATAAAAAAGCCTTGTTAATTGTTGCGAAAACACGATTATTAGTTGCTGGCTGATTGTGCGAAGCTTTGCCCCACACTTTTTTATGCTTATGAGCATGGCAAAGTTATAAAAATTATTTATATTGCCGTAGAGTCATTGGCTTTTTGTTTCTGCAGACAGCTGTTTTCTTGAGCTGTCAGTGGCATAGAGAGCAGTATTCCTGCAAGAATACTGCGGTATTACGGCAAAGACATCAGAGTATTCTTGCAGAAATACTCCGGCCGTTGGCAAATGTGCCGGCTGCAATGTCATGCATTCCGGTGCTGCGGCTTTGCAATGCATTTGGAAGGAGCTGCTACAAAACGCGCTGCTTTATAATATTTTTCATTTTTTCAAATTTTTATAATGTAAGTTGTGATTATTTTGCTAATTTTGCAGTCGGTAGGCGAATAGTTCCTTCTTTAAAGAAGAATATAATTAAAATAACGTTATAATTTTTTATGTATTACTTGTTTATTACCGTTTTGCTCACGGCTGTGGTATTGGTTATCGGCGCGTTCGTCATAGCCAAGCTCATTGGCCCGCGCTCATACAATCCGGTAAAAGGTGAGCCTTTTGAATGTGGTATTCCCACGCGTGGCTCCTCGTGGCTGCCTATCCATGTAGGATACTATCTTTATGCCATCCTTTTCCTGATGTTTGATATAGAGACAGTGTTTCTGTATCCATGGGCGGTTGTTGTAAAGCAGTTCGGCCCTATGGCCTTGCTGACAATTGGCTTTTTCCTTGTTGTTTTGGTATTTGGCCTGGCCTACGCCTGGCGGAAAGGAGCTTTGGAATGGAAATAAGAAACCGTGCATCTATCAAGAGCATCCCTTATGATGAGTTCAAGGACAATGAGACCTTGGAGGATATAGCTGCCAAGCTTAATGACGGCGGCGTCAACGTGGTGTTGGGCAGTCTTGACCAGGCTATCAACTGGGGCCGTAGCAACTCGCTGTGGTCGCTGACGTTCGGAACGTCATGCTGCGGTATCGAGTTCATGGCCGTAGGCTGCGCACGTTATGATTTCTCACGCTTTGGCTTTGAGGTGACACGTAACTCGGCACGTCAGGCTGACCTTATTATGTGTGCCGGAACAATAACAAACAAGATGGCACCGGTGTTCAAGCGTCTGTATGACGAAATGGCTGAGCCGAAATATGTGGTGGCCGTAGGTGGCTGCACGATTTCCGGCGGTCCGTTCAAGAAGAGCTACAGCGTGGTGAGAGGCATCAACGAGATTGTACCGGTAGATGTTTACATACCCGGCTGTCCGCCGCGTCCGGAGGCTATCCTTTACGGCATGATGCAGTTGCAGCGCAAGGTAAAGGTTGAAAAATTCTTCGGAGGCGCCAACCATAAGATGACGCGTGAGGAGAAAGAAGAGAGCATGCAGCTCGGTGGTCTTCACGGTATATCAAACGAGAACATGTCTGAAGCTAAGATAGGCGGACGCGAACCAATTATTGTTACTGAATCTCCGAATAAGGAAGATGTGGAAAAGCTCGGCCGCGAGCTCGACGCACTGAAGGAAGAGGGAGAGCAGTATTCTGCTGACAAGTAATTTTTTGTAATGTGATTGATTTATGAAGTTAGATAATAAAGAATTCGGTTTTGACAACTTTGCCGCAGAGATGGCAAAGTTGAAGAACGACAGTCATTTTGACTTTCTCATTACAATAGTTGGTGAGGATTTCGGCGAAGAAGGACTTGGATGCATTTATATTCTTGAAAATACAGATACTCACGAGCGCGTCAGCGTGAAGCAGATTGCCAGGAAGATTGGTGACGACTATGTCATCCCGTCTGTTATAAAGTTGTGGCACGATGCTGACCTCATGGAACGTGAGGTGTTTGACTTCTTAGGTATAAAGTTCCTCGGTCATCCTGACATGCGACGCCTGTTCATGCGTAATGACTTTACCGGTTATCCTCTGCGTAAGGATTTCGACATGAGTCCTGAGCACAATCAGTTCCCTATGACCGACGAGCCGGAAACAGACTGGACGTCAGAGTGGAACCTGAATGAGAACGGCGAGCTGACGGAAACAAAACACCGTCTTTTCGATGACGATGATTTCGTGATAAACTTCGGTCCTAACCACCCGTCAACGCACGGCGTGCTGCGCTTGCAGACGGTCGTTGACGGTGAGACGATAAAGCGCGTTTATCCGCACCTCGGATATATTCACCGCGGCATGGAGAAGATGATGGAGAGCATGACCTATCCGCAGACGCTTGCTCTTACAGACCGTCTTAACTATCTGTGTGCAATGCATCACCGTCATGCGCTTGTCGGCGTGATAGAAGAGGCTATGGGCATTGAGCTTACCGACCGTATACATTATATACGCACTATCATGGATGAGCTCCAGCGCATAGACAACCACCTGCTGTTCCTCGGCACATGCGCACAGGACCTCAGCGCACTGACGGCATTCCTCTATTGCATGCGCGACCGTGAGCATCTGCTCAACGTCATGGAAGAGACTACCGGCGGACGCCTTATACAGAACTATTACCGCATAGGCGGACTGCAGGATGACATAGACCCTCATTTTGTTGAGAATGTAAAGACATTCTGCACGTATATGCGCCCTATGGTGCAGGAATACCTTGACGTATTCGGCGACAATGTCATCACTCATCAGCGTCTTGAGGGTGTGGGCTACATGAACCTTGCCGACTGCATCAACTACGGCGTGACCGGTCCTGCCGGACGTGCGGCTGGCTGGAAGAACGATGTACGCAAGAACCATCCTTACGACCTTTACGACAAGGTTAAATTTGAGCAGATAACAGGCACTGGCTGCGATTCCATGGAGAGATACATGATTCATATCAATGAGATATATCAGAGCCTTAACATCATCGAGCAGCTTATCGACAACATTCCTGAAGGTGACTTCTATGTGAAGCAGAAACCAATCATCAAGGTGCCGGAAGGACAATGGTGGTTCTCTGTAGAAGGCGGTGCCGGCGAGTTCGGCGTTTACCTCGACAGCCGTGGCGACAAGAGTCCGTACCGTGTAAAGATGCGTCCGATGGGACTTACGCTTGCCGGAGCTTTCGACAAGATGCTTCACGGTCAGAAGATTGCCGATCTTATCGCTACGGGCGCAAGCATTGACTTCGTGATTCCTGACCTTGACCGTTAATGTCTTGCAAGTTTTAATTCGTGAATAATAAACAATAAAAAAATTCAAACAATGTTTGATTTTTCAATAGTAACAAATTGGTTTGACAACCTCTTGCGCGTCACCTGCGGGCTTAGTTCCTTTTGGGCAATCCTTATAGAATGTGTCGTGGTGGGAGTTGTTGTGCTTACACTTTACGCGCTTATCGCCATGTTCATGATTTTCTTTGAACGTAAGATATGCGCATGGTTCCAGTGCAGGCTCGGGCCTATGCGAGTTGGTCCGTGGGGAATTTTCCAAGTGGTGGCCGATGTGCTCAAGATGCTCATCAAAGAAATCTTCGGCGTTGACAGAAGCGATAAGTTTCTTTACGCGGTAGCCCCGTTCCTGACAATCATTGCCTCGGTAACTACATTCTCGTTCCTGCCGTGGAACAAGGGCGCGGCTGTGCTCGACTTCAATGTCGGCGTGTTTATGGTTACTGCCATATCTAGTCTTGGCGTTATTGGTATCGTACTTGCCGGTTGGGGTTCTAACAACAAGTATTCCGTTGTCAGCGCAATGCGTGGTGCCGTACAGATGATTTCTTACGAGATGTCGCTCGGACTGTGCATGATTACGGCTGTTGTATTCTGCGGCAGCATGCAGCTGAGCGATATCATTACTGCACAGACGGGTCCTTTCCAGTGGCTGATCATACAGGGGCATATCCCGGCACTGCTCGCCTTCGCGGTGTTCCTTATTGCGGGTAACGCTGAGGCAAACCGCGGACCGTTTGACCTTGCTGAAGCTGAGAGTGAGCTTACTGCCGGTTATCATACCGAGTATTCCGGTATGGGATTCGGCTATTTCTATCTTGCTGAGTATCTTAACCTTGTCGTTATCTCTGGCTTGGCTGCCGCTATATTCCTTGGCGGCTGGGCACCGCTGAACATCGGTATAGCAGGTTTTGATTCTGCTATGAACATGATACCGGGCTTTATTTGGTTCATAGGCAAGACTCTCTTTGTAATCTGTATTCTCATGTGGATACGCTGGACTTATCCGCGCTTGAGAATTGATCAGATTCTTACTCTTGAATGGAAATATCTTATGCCGCTCATGCTGTGTGTGCTCGTCGTGGCAACGGTATGTGTCGCTTTGGGATTGACTATTTAATCATTTACCAGAAAAATGGAAGATAACAAACAATCATATTTTGGTGGCATAGCAAGCGCCATGAAGACGCTTGTCACCGGTCTGAAGGTTACGGGCAAGGAGCTTTTCACAAAGAAAAGCACTGAGCAGTATCCGGAAAACCGTAAGACGACATTGCATGTCAGCGCACGCCACCGCGGCCGCCTTGTTTTCAAACGTGTAACGGAGGCTGACCTTGATGATCCGAAAATAAAGGCAAGAGGATTGAAAGTGGGTGATTACAAGTGCACTGCCTGCACAATGTGCGAGAAGGCGTGCCCTAATGACACCATTAAGATAACATCACATCTTGAGACCAATCCGGAGACAGGAAAGAAAGCCAAGAAACTTGATGATTACCAGTATGACCTCGGTGACTGCATGTTTTGCCAGCTTTGCGTTAATGCCTGCAACTTCGATGCCATTCACTTTACGAACGATTTCGAAAACGCTGTTTTCGACCGTTCAAAACTTGTCCTGCATCTTGACAAGGAAGTTTATCAGGGTGGCAGTCTGCCTAACCTCATTGACGGCGGAGCACCTCTTAAAATAGGAGAATTCAACACTAAAACCAAGTAATTGATTATGGCAAATTTAGTTATGTTTTGCATCTTGGCTGTAATTATTCTTGGTTCAGCCATCATGTGTGTTTTTTCCAAGAGCATTATGCGTTCGGCAACGTTCCTTCTCTTTGTGCTGTTCGGCATTGCCGGCATTTATTTCCTTCTTGACTATACCTTCCTGGGCGCTGCACAGATAAGCGTCTACGCCGGTGGTATTACGATGATGTATATATTTGCCATTCAGCTCGTTTCCAAACGTACACTTCAGGGACTCGTTGAGAAGATAAAGACCTCGCGGCTTGCTTGCGGGGTGCTCCTCGGACTGGTTACGGCCGTTCTCACATGTGTAGTGCTTATTAAGAACAACTTCATTGACCTGTCGGCGCAGATGTCTGATAAGGAAGTGAATATGTCAACAATAGGCACGGCTCTTGTCGGAGCAGGCAAATATCAGTATGTACTGCCGTTTGAATTTATATCTGTATTCCTCCTTGCATGTATTGTAGGCGGAATTATGATAGCAAGAAAGGAGGACAAAAAATGAATATACCTGTAGAATTTTTCTTTATTCTTAGCAGTTTGCTTTTCGGTATCGGCGTTCTCGGATTTGTTACACGCCGTAACCTTATTGCTATGCTCATCTCTATCGAGCTCGTGCTTAATTCTGTAGACCTTAACTTTGCAGTGTTCAACAGAATTCTTTATCCGGGACAGATGGAGGGTATGTTCTTCACGCTGTTCTCTATTGGCGTAAGCGCAGCTGAAACGGCCGTGGCACTGGCTATTATTATTAATGTTTACCGTAACTATCACAGCGATCAGGTGAACAGTATTGAAAACATGAAATTCTAAGTTGACAAAATGGAATATAGTTATGCATTTTTAATACTTCTTCTCCCTTTTCTTAGCTTCTTGGTGCTGGGACTTACGGGAATGAAGATGAAGAAACCGGTGGCGGGCATTATCGGTACTGTCGTGCTGGCTGCTGTCTTCTGCATGAGCGTATATACGGCCTATGAATATTTCTTTGCGACAGGCAGAGATCCTCAGACCGGCTTGTATCCTACGGTCACTGTCTTTAACTTCACATGGCTGAAGTTTACAGAACTGCTTACTTTTAATATCGGCTTCAGGCTGACTCCAATTTCCGTAATGATGCTTATAGTCATCACAACGGTCAGTTTGATGGTTCATATTTACAGCTTCGGCTATATGGCTGAGCGTGACGAGAACTACAAGGCTGAAGGGTATGAAAAAGGCTTCCAGCGCTTCTATGCGTTCCTGAGCCTTTTCACAATGTCGATGCTCGGTCTTGTTGTTGCCACGAACATCTTCCAGATGTATCTGTTCTGGGAGCTTGTAGGTGTCTGCTCTTATCTGCTTATCGGTTTCTATTATCCGAAGCATGCGGCTGTTCACGCTTCAAAGAAAGCTTTCATCGTGACTCGTTTTGCCGATTTGTTCTTCCTGATCGGTATCTTGTTCTACAGCTTCTATGTAGGTACATTCAACTATGACCTTACGGCTGACCCTACACTGGTTTCAAAACTGCCTCATGCTGCATTCGTGCTGCCGGCTGCCTTGTTCCTGATGTTCATAGGTGGTGCCGGTAAGTCGGCAATGTTCCCGCTGCATATATGGCTGCCGGATGCCATGGAAGGTCCTACGCCTGTCAGCGCGCTCATACACGCTGCTACCATGGTCGTGGCCGGTGTTTACCAGGTTGCATCGCTGATGCCTATCTGGATTGCATATGCTCCGAACACACTGCACTATGTTGCTTATATTGCTGCTTTCACAGCATTCTATGCAGCAGCTGTGGCTTGCTGCCAGAGAGACATCAAGAGAGGCCTTGCCTTCTCTACGATTTCTCAGATTGCATATATGCTCGTTGCGCTCGGCGTGTGCACGTCTCTTGAAGGCGAAGGCTCGCTCGGCTACATGGCAAGTATGTTCCACTTGTTCACACATGCCATGTTCAAGGCTCTGCTCTTCCTGTGCTCAGGTGCTATCATCGTTATCATTGGCTCAAACTTCAAGGAGTATATGGGCGGACTGCATAAGTATATGCCTGTCACCAATATATGCTTCCTGATTGGTACTATTGCTATAAGTGGTTTCTGGCCGCTTGCAGGTTTCTTCTCAAAAGATGAAATCGTTGATGCGTGCTTCCACTTCTCGCCGTTCCTCGGATGGTTCATGACGCTTGTAAGCGGTATGACGGCTTTCTATATGTTCCGTCTTTATTATGTGATTTTCTGGGGTAAGTCTTATTATGAGGCTGATCCGGAGCACAGACGCAAGCCGGCTGAGGTGCCTTTCATTATGTGGGGACCGCTGGTGTTCCTTGCTATTATCTCTGTTTTTGCCGGCTGGATTCCTTTCGGACATTTTGTAACTGCCAACGGTCTGCCTGAGGAAATTGCCCTTCAGCATTTCCATTTCGGCTCTACGGCATGGTTCAGCCTTCTCGCAGCTACTATAGGCTTCGGCCTCGCTACGTGGATGTATGCCAAGGGCACCAATCCTGTGCCTGATCTGCTCGCCCGCAAGATGCCGAAACTGCACAAGGCTGCTCTCAACAGATTTTATATTGATGATGCATGGCAGTTCTTCACACATAAGATTGTGTTCGGCTGTTTCTCTATTCCTATCGCATGGTTTGACAGACATGTCATCGACGGCATGTTCAACTTCTCTGCCTGGGCTACCCAAGAGGCCGGTGAGACCATTCGGCCGTGGCAGAGCGGTGATGTGCGCTCTTACGCAGCATGGTTCCTCACTGGTACTGTTGCCTTAACGTTAGTTCTACTTTGCATTTTCTGTTAATTTGAGAAAAATAAAAAAATGAGTATATTAACATTATTCGTTGTTATACCACTTCTGATGCTTCTTGGTCTTTGGCTTGCTGCCAATGACAATCAGGTTCGTGGCGTTATGGTAACGGGCGCAAGTGCTTTGCTTGTTCTTGCCATTTGGCTGACTGTGACATTCGCGCAGATGCGCAGTGCCGGCAATACGGATGCCATGCTGTTCACTTACAGTGTAGCGTGGTTCAAGCCGCTTAATATTTGCTACAGTGTCGGCGTTGACGGCATTTCTGTCGTTATGATTCTGCTTTCTGCGATTATTGTGTTCACTGGTTCGTTCGCTTCATGGCAGATGGAACCGATGAAAAAGGAATATTTCCTTTGGTTCGTTCTTCTGAGCATCGGTGTATTCGGATTCTTCATCTCTACTGACATGTTCACCATGTTCATGTTCTATGAGGTTGCACTTATACCTATGTATCTGCTTATCGGTGTGTGGGGAACAGGCCCGAAGGAGTATGCAGCCATGAAGCTGACACTTATGCTTATGGGCGGCAGTGCTCTGCTTATCATCGGTATTCTTGGAATTTATTATTTCAGCGGCGCCACTACAATGGAAGTTACTGAGATAGCTAGGCTGCATAACATTCCGGTGGCCATTCAGAAGATTTTCTTCCCGTTCATATTTATTGGTTTCGGTGTTCTTGGAGCGCTCTTCCCGTTCCACACATGGTCTCCTGACGGTCATGCTTCTGCGCCTACGGCTGTGTCTATGCTTCACGCCGGTGTGCTCATGAAGCTGGGTGGCTACGGATGCTTCCGCATTGCCATGTATCTTCTGCCTGATGCTGCGCAGCAGCTCAGCTGGATATTCCTTATCCTGACTACGTGCTCTGTTGTTTACGGTGCTCTTTCTGCTTGTGTACAGACAGACCTTAAGTATATCAATGCTTATTCATCTGTCAGCCACTGCGGCATGGTGCTGTTTGCACTTCTGATGATGACTCAGACAGCTATAACAGGTGCTGTTTTGCAGATGCTTTCTCACGGTCTGATGACGGCATTGTTCTTCGCCGTTATCGGTATGATTTATCACAGGGCAGGAACGCGTGACGTACGTTATCTCGGCGGACTGATGAAGGTTGTGCCTTTCCTGTCTGTAGCTTATGTTATTGCCGGTCTTGCAAACCTCGGACTGCCGGGCTTCTCGGGATTCGTGGCTGAGATGACAATCTTCGTCGGTTCTTTCCAGAATCCGGATATGTTCCATCGCGTATGTACTATAATAGCTTGTACGTCTATTGTTATCACGGCTGTTTATATTCTGCGTGTCGTCGGCAAGATTCTTTATCAGAAAGTACCTAATGAGAAACTGCTTCAGCTTCATGATGCTACATGGGATGAGCGTCTCGCCGTCGGCGGACTGATTTTCTGTGTTGCAGGACTGGGTATGTTCCCTCTCTTCTTCCAGAATATGATTTCAGGCGCTGTGGCTCCTATCATTCAGCATATTCTTGGTGCCTGACAGAAATATCATAATGTAAACAGAAAATAAATCATAAAGATGAATATCGATTATAGTCAGTTTTTAAAAATGATGCCTGAAGCCTCGCTTGTAGTGATTCTTCTTGTCATTTTTATTGTGGATTTCTTTACTGCGCGGAAGCCGGGCGATGAGGCAAGACGGTGGTTTAATCCGCTGGTGGTCATTCTGATGACTGCTAATCTTCTTCTGAATATGTCGCCGGTGACTGCTGATACTGCTTTCGGCGGTATGTATTATACAAATCCGTCTATTGTCATCATAAAGACAATTCTTGCTTTTGGAACACTTATCGTTCTCATTCAGAGCCGTGAGTGGATGCTGCGCGATGATACTTCATTCAAGGAGGGCGAGTTTTATATGCTTGTTGTATCTACGTTGCTGGGAATGAACATGATGGTGAGTGCTAATCACTTCCTGCTGTTCTTCCTCGGACTGGAAATGGCAAGTGTACCAATGGCTTGTCTTGTCGGACTTGATAAGTACCGTCATAATTCGGCAGAGGCGGCTGCAAAGTTCGTGCTGACGGCTACGTTCTCAAGCGGTGTGATGCTCTTCGGTATAAGCTTCCTTTATGGAGCTACCGGTACATTATATTTTGATGACGTGGTAACTAAAATGTCTGTGACACCACTTACCATCATGGGTATGGTGTTCTTCTTCTCCGGTCTTGCATTTAAACTCTCACTCGTTCCGTTCCATTTCTGGACGGCTGACACTTATCAGGGCGCTCCGACAACGGTTACGGGGTATCTCAGTGTTGTATCAAAGGGCGCGGCTGCCTTTGCGCTTGCTGCAATACTTATGAAGGTGTTCGGACCGCTTGTGGAATACTGGCAGTATATGCTTTACATTATTGTTGTGCTTACTATAACAATAGGTAACCTTTTTGCTGTGCGTCAGACTGACATCAAGAGGTTCATGGCTTTCAGCTCTATTTCCCAGGCCGGTTATATTGTGCTCGCCATTATTGGCGATACGGCAATGAGCTATACGGCTCTCAGCTTCTACGTGCTTGTTTATGTAGTTGCCAATATGGCGGTGTTCACGGTTATCTCGTCTGTTGAGGAGCATAACGGTGGAAAGGTTGAGATTTCTGATTACAACGGCTTTTACAAGACTAATCCGAAGTTGTCATTCCTTATGACTCTTGCACTGTTCTCGCTTGGCGGTATTCCGCCTTTCGCAGGTATGTTCAGTAAGTTCTTCGTGTTCATGGCTGCCGTAAAGGACATGAACGTGTTGACAACAAACGGCGCGCTTGCTTATGCTACAGTGTTCATAGCTTTGATCAACACGGTTATCTCTCTTTACTATTATCTGATAATAGTGAAGGCAATGTATATCAAACCTAACGAGACCCCGTTGCCTACATTCAAGAGTAATGTTTCTTCGAAACTTGCACTTGCTCTCTGCACGGCCGGTGTTCTGCTGTTTGGTATTTGCAGCTGCGTTTATGATTGGATTAACAGCGCGAGCATATTCTAATTTCTTTGTTAAAATATAAATGAAAAGGGCTGATTTTTATCAGTCCTTTTCTATTTTGTTCTTGTTTAATCTCACATTATTTATTAGCCATTTTTTATCAGACATTTACATTTTGTTATTTGTTACTTGTACTTTGATTTATTGTTTATCTGAAAATTTAAAGAGCGCTTGAATCAGATATTTAGTTTGATTGAATACTAAAAAAGAAGAAATATTTTTCTGTGATTTGTTTTTTTGCTGTATTTTTGCAACAATGTATAAACGAAACAGTGCGAGATTATGAATTTAAAACTACGTTTAGCTTTGATGAACTTCCTTGAGTATGCTGCCTGGGGAGCTTATCTGACTTCTATGGGAGCCTATCTGACGCGCATTGGCATGGGAACTCAAATTGGTCTTTTCTATGCGGTTCAAGGTATTGTGTCTATATTTATGCCTGCGTTGATGGGCGTTGTTGCCGACAGATGGGTGCCGGCGCAGAGGCTTCTCGGCTTTTGTCATTTTCTTGCTGCCGTTTTTATGTTTCTTGCTGCTTACTTTGGTATCACGGGAAACAAAGATATGATTTTTCCTGCGTATACGCTTAGTGTTGCTTTTTATATGCCTACACTTGCTTTAAGCAATTCTGTCGCTTATGCTGGGCTATCTGAAGCCGGAATGGACACGGTGAAAGATTTTCCTCCTATCCGTGTATTTGGCACTGTGGGATTTATTGCGATGATGTGGACTGTTGACTTGCTGGGCTTTCAAGGAAATCAAAATCAGTTTATTGTTTCAGGCTGCGTTAGCCTGTTGCTTTTCCTTTATTCTTTCTCTTTGCCAGCTTGCCCTGTGTCTGTAGGAGGTAAAAAGAAAAGCGTTGCTGACGCGCTTGGCTTTAAAGCCTTTTCTCTTTTCAAGCAGAAGAGAATGGCTATTTTCTTTATCTTCTCTATGCTTCTCGGTGTAAGTCTTCAGATTACAAACGGTTTTGCCAATCCGTTCATAGAATCGTTCGGAAATATTCCGGAATATGCTGATACTTTCGGCGTAAAACATGCGAACATTCTGATTTCTCTCTCTCAAATGAGTGAAACGGGTTGCATTCTTCTAATTCCGTTTTTCATGAAGAAATATGGTATAAAGAATGTAATGCTGATAGCAATGTTTGCGTGGGTGTTCAGATTTGGTCTTTTTGCATTTGGCAATCCTGGACCTGGCGTGTGGATGTTTATACTTTCCATGATTGTTTATGGTGTTGCTTTTGACTTCTTTAATATCTCAGGCTCGTTGTTTGTTGACAAATCAACCGATTCGCATATTCGCTCAAGCGCTCAGGGATTGTTTATGCTTATGACCAATGGTATAGGCGCAACGATCGGAACGTTGTCAGCGCAGGCTGTGGTAAATGCGTATACGTCTACTGACGGTTTGGTGAACTGGCAGCCATGCTGGCTGATTTTTGCCGGTTATGCTCTTGTCGTGGGTGTTTCATTCGCTATTTTGTTCCGGCCTAAGAAAGATATTGACTCAGTTAAAAACGCTGACGTGTGATCGGCTGCTTTTAATACTGTTTCATAAAATGAAGACTTGTTGGTAATGAGTGAATATTTCAGTACAGAGAAAACAGAACTTTTCGTTACGGCATTGACGCGTATTGAAGGTATCAACATGGGAGTTATTGTGCTTGTTGACGCTGATGAGAAACGCGAGGTGGGTATACCGTGTGACAACGAACATCTGAAAGCCTTGCTGCAACGACGTGACTCTCCATGGAAGACGAGGCATCGCCTGCCGGAAGTGATGTGGGTCATGTTAAGTGAGTTTGCATGTGGCAATAACTATTACATATATATAAATAATGTTGAAGACGGGCAATATACTGCCCTCATGGTTGAGCCTGTACGTAATTGCGCCAGACCGATCGATGTGTGCGATGCTGTGCTTCTGAATGTCATTGCCCAGGTGCCGATATATATTAAATCGGATATGATGCGCTTGCAGAGCTCGCCTTATGAAAAGTTCAGCAAATCATCGGTTCCGTTGCCGGTAAACATCCTGACAAAGGAGATGCTTGAAAAATCGCTTGACAGGGTCGTGGATGATGAGGATTATGAGTCGGCACAATATCTGCGTGATGAAATAAACAAAAGAACGGTCAGGATAAATAAGAAACTGTATGATTATCCGAACCCTACGCCATTGATAGATACTCCGGAATTCAAGTATTTCAAAGCCGGCGACCAATATAACATTGATTTGGATATCAATTCTGAATATAAGCGTGAGCGGATTAATAGTAAACGTAAATCTGAAAATGCCGGCAAACCCGGAGATAGTCATTTATCTGACAGGGGCGATGGTGATGACGGGCTTCCTTTTGACGGCATGGATACGGATGATATTATAGAATAAATGAAGGAAGAACGTTTTTTCTATGTTCCGGATGCTTCGGAAGTAGATTGTCTGCCTGATGAAGAGGCAGTTCATGCTGTAAGGGTGCTGCGTCTGAAAGAAAGTGATGAGATATTCCTTCTGGACGGAAAGGGATGTTTCTACAAGGCTGTGATAACGCTAGCATCGCAACGCAAATGCAGTTATAATATTGAGCAGAAGATCCGGCAGAATAGAACATGGAAGGGAAGAATACATCTTGCCATAGCGCCCACAAAGATGATGGAACGCATGGAATGGATGGCTGAAAAGGCTACGGAAATCGGATTTGACGAGCTGACTTTCCTTGACTGTAAATTCTCTGAAAGAAAGATTGTCAAGCTGCCGCGTGTTGAGAAGATTATTGTCTCAGCAGTGAAGCAAAGCCGTAAGGCCTGGCTGCCGAAAGTAAATGCCATGACTGGGTTCAGCGAGTTTGTCAGAATGCAGCGTAGCGGAAAGAAATATATATGCCATTGTTATGATGAAGTATCGCGCAGTGATTTTTTTGACAGTCTGTCGTCTGTGGATATGGATGGTAACGACATTACCGTTATGGTTGGTCCGGAGGGTGATTTTTCTATTGACGAGGTTAAGCTTGCTTTGGAAAACGGTTTTGAAAGTGTTTCCTTGGGCAAAAGCCGTCTTCGGACAGAAACCGCCGGACTTGAAGCTGTAATGATGGCTAATCTTTGCCGGCGCTTATAAATAATGTTATATAAGTAATACGGCGGTCTTAAACCTTTGTTTATCTGTTTATCGGATTTCATTTTGTGTTATAAATTATGAAGAAACACATTTCTCAGTTGTTCTGCCAGTTGTTCTGCCAGTTGTTCTGCCAGTTTTTCTTTCAGTTTGCCGGCAAGTTTATCGCATTTCCACTTTCGGTATTTATCGCATTTATCATGAGCTCCTGCTCGGATGACAGTTATTCTGATGCTGTTCCGGCAAGAAGTAAAGCTATAATTAGAACAGAGTTCACTTCGGGCGATGAAAATGCAGCGCGGATAGTGAAGACCGTCTTTCACGCGCAGCCGTCAGATGATTGCGGAATTGATTTTGGCGAACCTGCTTATTTTTTCGTTTCTCCTGATGGCGATTTCGGATTGTGCATGAAGGTCAGTGACGATGATGATTTAACGGAATGGCTGTCATCAATTAGGTCAAAAGTAAAAATCACTTCACCTGAAGCTTTTCGTGACTGTCATTTCTCTATGATTGACGGTTCGTGGATGGTAGGGTATTCGAAACAAAGCCTGCTTGTTTTAGGACCGGTAGCGCCGGGTACAGAGGCGGATGTTCGGCAGAAATTATCAAAATGGTTTAAGCAAGATGAAGATGATGGCATTCGTGCGAATCCTATGTATGACAGACTTGATTCAATAAAGTCCTCTACTGCTATGGTGGCACAGGCTGATGCTCTTCCGCAGCAATTGGTTATGCCCTTTATGTTTGGCACTCCGAAAGGAACAGATGCTTCAAAGGTTATCATAGAGGCTTCTGTCGGCAAGAAAAACGGCGTGATAAGCTTTTCCGGTAAAACAACATCTTTCATTCCGCGCATTAAAGATGCTTTGAGAAAATCGGAGGCTATATACAGGCCTGTAAAAGGACGTTATGTCGCGTCTATGCCAGATGATGCGGTGGCTGGATTTTTCGTGAATGTTAAAGGCAATGATTTCCTTCCTGTCATGCAGGCAAACAGTGGCGCTCAGATGCTTCTTGCCGGAGTGAACACTGCTATTGACATGGATAACATAATTAGAAGTATTGACGGCGACATGGCGATTGTGATGACTTCTTTGTCTGAGAAGACATCATCAATGATGATGTCGGCAGAGCTCTCTGACAGTAAATGGCTTTCTGATGTTGGTTACTGGAAGCAGAGTTGTCCGGCCGGAGCAAGGATAGCTGACTGGAAAAAGAATGCCTTTGTGTTTACTAATGACAATACGACATATTGCTTCGGAGTTTCTGATGACAAACAGTATTTCAGCGGAAGCAGCAAGCAAATGGCGGAGGCATCTGTACGGCCGGCAGAGAAGCCCTTGCCGAAAAATGTACAGGATTTAATACGCGGACAACGGTTTGTTTTGGTTCTTAATATGCATGGTAATAACGGAAGTGTAGTAAAGGCGATGACTTCAGTTCTGACTCCAATGTTCGGGAAGTTCAGCACAATAGTATTCTCATTGTAGAAACGCATGATAAAGCGACAATCTGAAACTATTATATTGCTTGTGCTGAATTTCCAAGTATCGGCTTGATTGATTCAAAACTATTTGCTTGTTTGATTTCAAAAGTATTGTTAGTACTGATAAGGTGCTTGCTGGTACTGATTTTCAAGACATATCATTTCTGAACATCATATTATTAATATCAAAATCTTTATATAGAGATTTGAACAGCTGTTGTTGAACGATGGGAAATAGTAATTCTTAAAAACAATGAATACAATAAGTTTTAAGAAAGTGGTGCCAGACGTATTCAGACAAAGAATTGATGATTTACAGTCTGAAGTGTGGAATGCTGACGCCACATTTAAGAAGGGTCATCTGTATCTTGTAGAAGCAGAATCGGGCAGAGGAAAAAGTACTTTTTGCAGCTATGTTCTTGGCTATCGGCATGATTATACCGGTGAGATATTTTTTGATGACAGAAACGTCAGGTCAAACAAGATTTCTGACTGGGTTGACGTAAGATGCCGTAAGGTTAGTCTGCTTTTTCAAGAGTTAAGACTTTTCCCGGAGTTAACAGCTATGGAAAATGTCGTTATAAAAAACAAGCTTGAAGGAAACTTCAAATCAACTGATGAGATTAATACTTGGTTTGAGCGTCTCGGAATAGCAGACAAGAAGGATACGCGGCTTGGACTTATGTCATACGGTCAGCAGCAGCGTGTGGCGATGATGCGCGCCTTGGTACAGCCTTTTGATTTTATCATTGCCGATGAGCCAATATCGCATCTCGACGACAGAAACAGCACAGTTATGGCTGACATAATGATGACGGAGGCAAAACGACAGGGGGCCGGGGTTATTGTGACCAGCATTGGAAAGCACATGAATCTTGAATATGAAAAAGTTTTTAGGCTATGAATAATCTTGTTTGGAAGTTGCTCAGAAAACACATTAGCATACCACAGTTTCTTGGCTTCTCGTTTGCCAATTTGTTTGGTATGCTTGTTGTAATGCTTGGCATGCAGTTTTATAAGGATGTCATGTCGGTGTTTTCGTCAGAAGACAGTTTCTTGAAGGCTGATTATCTTATTGTAAATAAAAAGATAGGTACGTCATCAACATTTAGCGGTCAGAGCAATTCTTTTTCTGATGCTGACATAGACGACCTTTCTGCACAGGCTTTTGCCCGTAGTGTGGCGAAATTCTCCACTGCGGAATATAAAGTAAATGCAGATATGGGAATAAATGGAGTCAACGTTCTGAATTCAGATATTTCAATAGAATCTGTACCTGATAAATATGTTGATGCCAAGACCAGCGGCTGGCATTGGCAGGAAGGTGACCGCAGTGTGCCGATTATTCTTCCGCGTGCATATATAGCAATGTATAACTTTGGCTTTGCTCAGAGCCACAGTCTTCCGAAATTGTCGGACGGTCTTGCCGGTATGATTAATATGAAAATGTTTCTGCAAGGCAATGACAAAAAAACAGAGGTGGAAGGACGTGTCGTAGGATTTTCTTCAAGACTGAACACAATTCTTGTGCCTCAGTCGTTCATGGATTGGAGTAACAAGACCTTTGCTCCGCAAAATCACAGTGAGCCTACAAGACTGATAGTAGATACTGACAATCCTTTGAATGAGAAGATTGGAAAGTATATGGATAAGATGGGTTATGAGATTGAAGATGATAAGGTGAACGAAGAGAAAACTACATATTTTCTTAAAGTGCTCGTAGTCATGGTTACGGCCGTCGGACTTATAATCTCTGCGCTCAGTTTTTATCTGCTCATGTTAAGCATCTATCTTCTTGTTCAGAAAAATTCGGAAAAGCTTGAAAATCTTTTGCTTATTGGTTACAGTCCGTCAAAAACGGCACAGCCGTATCAGCTTCTGACGATAGTATTGAATTTTATTGTACTTGTATTGGCGTGCATCATTCTCTTTGTCGTCAGAAAATATTATATGGAAGTATTGGAAACGCTGTTCCCGCAGATTGATGACGGCGGAATGTACTACGGTTTGATGGTTGGTCTTGCTCTGTTCTTGCTTGTGTCTCTTTGTAATGTCTTCGTTATTCACCGGAAGGTACTTAGAATATGGTATAGAAAAGACTGAAAAGATAACAAATTAATTGCAAAAGGTGCCTTTGTTTTTTAAAGGTTCTTTTGCAATTTTTTTTGAAATAATTTTTATAGTTTTGTAACATATATCTTGATTTTTTTCATTATTTTTGCAATGTGTATTCAGAGTAATGGATAAAAATCCTATTTTTTAATCTTAATCAGTTTTAAGGTATGCGAGTAAAAATGCATTTGTTGTTAGTGACTCTAATGCTAATGATAGCATCAGTTGCTGGAGCACAGGTAACAACATCAAGTGTTAGCGGTAAGATCGTTGCTGATAATGAAAATGTTATTGGTGCGACAATTACGGCTGTTCATGAACCGTCAGGCACCAAGTACAATGCCGTGACAAACCATCAGGGACGTTATGCTATACAGGGAATGCGCTCAGGCGGCCCTTATACCATAACAATAAGCTATATCGGCTATAACCAGGAGGTGTTCCGCAATGTAAACCTTGCGTTGGGACAGGAAGAGGTTATCAACGCAAACTTAAAGGAAGATGCCCGTTCACTTGGTGAGGTCGTTGTCAACGGCCAGGCAGGAAAAGGCGGCAACGGTGCTGCAACGAATTTCTCACAGCAGCAGATTGAAAACACTCCGACCATCGACCGCAATATATATGATGTGGCCAAGTTGTCTCCGCTGGTTACGGAAAACAAGTTCGGCGGCATTACCATAGCCGGCACCAACAACCGTTATAACTCTTTCCAGATTGACGGTATGGTTAGTAACGATGTGTTCGGCCTTACTTCATCCGGAACGAACGGCGGCCAGACAAGCGCCAATCCGATTTCAATGGATGCCATTGAGCAGATACAGATAGCTGTTTCTCCTTTTGACGTTCGTCAGAGCGGATTTACCGGCGGTGCCATCAACGCAATAACGAAGTCAGGTACAAATACTTTCAAGGGTACTGCTTTCGGATATTATACTGATGAGAATATGTATGGCCGTTACAGTCAGCTCGACAGAGAAACCAGAAAACTGAATGAGCAGTCTACCCAGACTTATGGCTTCACTTTCGGTGGTCCAATTATTAAAGACAAACTGTTCTTTTTCACATCACTTGAATACAAGAAGAATGAGTATCCTGCAAGCAATTGGGCCGGCAAGGACGGCTATTTTATGACAGAGGATTATGCCCGCCAGCTTTCTGATATTTATTACAAATATACAGGCATACGCGAGAGCTACGGCCGCCGCGATGTTGATCGCGAAAGCATGGGCCTGCTCGGACGACTTGACTGGAATATTAACGACAACAACCATTTGTCATTCCGCTATCAGGGAAATATTTCTTATGCAGATAATTACAGTGCCGGAACACATTCTTACACATTCAACAATTCCGGCTACAGAATTAAAGACCGTACGCATTCTTTTGTTGCAGAGTGGACTTCACGTATCGGACAGAAATATTATAATGAGCTCCGTGCAGGATATACGCGCGTCCGTGACCACCGTGCCATTCCTTATGGTGGTCCTACTCTTTATTTCTCAGGCACAAATACGGTCAGCCTCGGCACTGATTACAGCTCTGGCGTAAACTCTCTTGACCAGGATGTTTATACACTCGAAGATAATTTCTCAATATATTCAGGTAACCATACAATTACTCTTGGAACCCATAATGAGTATTATTATATAAAGAATGGTTTCTATCAGGCCGCATTCGGCGAGTATAGTTACAATTTCAGTGATCTTGAAGAATTCCTTGCTAATCCGGACTTGCTGCCTACTTCTTATCAGATGAAGTATTCAGACGAGGGTCTTACAGGCTCAAGCTACTGGATTACTCCGTTCAAGGCCGGACAGTTCGGGCTGTATATACAGGACAAGTGGGATGTATCGCATCTCTTCCAGCTTACTTACGGACTTCGTCTTGATGTTCCTTTCTATTTCAACCGTATTACATATAATGATGCGTTTAACAGAACGGAATACTGGTCAAAGGAACATAATGCAATTATCGGCCGCCGGCCGGCCAACTCTGTTCTTGCTTCACCGCGTGTTGGCTTCCGCTGGTATTTTGATGACTCTCATCAGAGCTTGCTTCGCGGCGGCGTAGGAATATTCAACGGTCGTGCTCCTTTCGTATGGCTTGAAAATGAATGGGCTAACACCGGAATGGAGATGAAAGGTCTGAACATCCGCAACAGCCGCGGCAACTATGCCGGTCCGACATTCGGACAGTATGGCCGTGCTACAACAGATCAGATCAGAGACGAGTTCGGCGCCAAGGGCGGTGTTAATCCGGACATTGTCACTGTAGACCACAAGTTCAAGTTCCCGCAGGTGTTCCGTGCCAACCTTGCGTGGGAGCAGCAATTGCCCGGCGGTATCAAAATGACGCTAGAGGCTCTGTATTCAAAGAATTTAAATGCTGTCTGGTTTGAAAATCTCTGTTTGAAAGAAAACGGAACTGTTTATGCCGTTCCAGGCGTTGAAGCTTCAGGCGTGCCATATTACAGCAGCAGTCAGACGGATACATATTATGACGAGAATGGACAGAGACAGACTCTCAGAGCCAATTCTGTAATAAATTTGAGCAATATCTCAAAAGGACACAGCTACAGCTTCTCCGTAAAATTTGATAAGAGCTTTGATTTTGGTCTTGACCTTATGGCCAGCTATACTTTCGGGCATTCTTATTCTGTTAACGATGGAACAAGCTCTGTGGCAAGCTCTAACTGGAAATATTATTATTCGGCAGATCCTCAGAGCAAAGACGTAACCTACTCACTTTATGACCGTCCGCATCGTGTGGTTGCTCAGATTGGGTATAACTCAAAGCGTTATGGCGGCCGTCGCTGGCAGACTCATGCTGCTTTAACCTACAACGGACAGAGCGGTCAGAGATACAGTCTTATAATGAGTGATAATTCTTCAGCTTCTTACAACGGTGATTATGCTCGCGGCAATACGACGCTGTATATTCCGACAAAGACAGAGCTGCAGAATATGAATATGAGCGATGAAGACAAGGCGTCATTCGAAACTTGGATAGAAGGTGACGATTATGCCAAGGACCACCGCGGAAGATATGCTCCGCGCAATTCAAACATGGCTCCGTGGGAAAATCTGTTTGACTTCCATTTCGCGCAGGATTTCTTCTATCTGAAGGAACGCGGCAGCAAAATATCAATAGTTTTCGATATTGTCAATGTCGGCAACCTTCTTAACAAGAAGTGGGGTAAGGTTTACAGCAGTGCTTACGCTGAGAACATTCTTAACGTTACCTCTGTCTCTTATGACAGAAACACAAAGATTGCCACTCCTTCTTACAGATTCCTGGGCTATAAGCCGGAAGTCAGTGACATCTACAGCAGATGGCACATGCAGCTCGGTTTGCGCGCTACATTCTGATTTTTATTCTTTTACTATTTGATATGCAAGGCTTCATTTACTTTTAGTGTAGGTGAAGCCTTTTTTATGCTATGTTCTTTCTTTATGAAGTGAATTTTCTGTATGTTTGCAAACATGAATTATTATTATCGCGATTTTGGTTCCTGGATACGTACAAAGTTTCCGTTCAGAGTTCAGAAAATTTCAGTCAATGCCGGCTTTTCATGTCCTAACAGAGACGGGACTATATCCCATGGCGGTTGCAGCTATTGCGACAACAGAACTTTTACCCCTTCTTATTGCCTTGACAATATGACGTTAGAGGAGCAGATTGCAGCGGGAGAGAAGTTCTTCTCAAAAAAATATTCAGATATGAAGTATCTTGTCTATTTTCAGTCTTTCTCCGGAACATACCATGATTTACCGGCTCTCAGAGATATTTACTCAAGAGCACTTTCCGTTGAAAATATTGTCGGCATTGTAATCGGAACACGTCCCGACTGCCTTGACGACAATCTTCTTGATTATCTTGCAGAGCTTAACAAGCAGACTTTCTTGATAGTAGAAATAGGAATTGAGTCGGCAAATGATGAAACGCTAAAACGGATAAACCGTGGTCATACTTTTGAATGTACGTGCAAGACAATAAACAAGCTTCATAAACGCGGGATTGTCACTTGCGGGCATGTAATTCTTGGCTTGCCTGGCGAGGATGCGTCAGAATCATTGCGCCAGGCTCATATGATTTCCTCTTTGCCTTTAGACATATTAAAACTGCATCAGTTGCAGATTATAAAGGGAACAAGACTGGCGTCGGAATATCAGAAAAATCCTTTTCATCTGTATTCGGTAGAAGAATACATAGATTTGGTAATCAAATATATATCAGTAATGCGAAAGGATATAGTATATGAGCGTTTTGTCAGTCAGTCGCCCGCAGGCATGCTTCTGGCACCAAAGTGGGGATTGAAAAATTATGAGTTTACAAACAAGCTTAATGCTGAAATAGAGCGCAGGATGAAGCTTGGTGTTTTAAAACTTGACATTGTTAATGAGTGAAGTCTGTCAGTATTCCTGTATAAATACTAAAGTCTTATTATAAAGATATTCCAGTATTCCTATAGAAATACTGGAGTAAATAGTCATTATGCAATAATAATATCTTTAGATTAATGTTTTTAGTTGACAACTTTTGGTATTAATTTTAAAGCAGGCCGACCATGTTGATACCTGCTTTTATTATAAGTTGATGATGTTACAGACTTAATCATTAATAAGGTGATGCAGAATCTTTTATTACCTTACTAAGGCTTGAAATCCTGGTGTTCTCTCGCGGCATTATATTGCAGGTTTGCCATAACTTTTTTACTTGTTTTTTTACTTATCTGTGATTTTATGATTAACTTTGCAGAAATTGTAATCATTAATTATGTACAGAACAAATACTTGTGGTGAGCTGCGCCTGTCTGACGCAGGAAAGAAAGTTACGCTTGCAGGCTGGGTTCAACGGTTAAGGAAAATGGGAGGCATGACATTCGTCGATCTCCGCGACCGTTATGGTATTACTCAGCTTGTTTTTAATGAGGCATCAAACAAACAGCTTTGTGACGACGCTAACAAATTAGGACGTGAATATTGCATTCAGATTAAAGGCGTTGTTGCTGAGAGACAAAGTAAAAATGATAAGCTTGATACAGGCAGCATTGAGATAAATGTAGAAGAGTTAAACGTGTTGAGCCCGTCGCTTACACCTCCTTTTACTATTGAAGACGACACTGACGGCGGTGACGATCTGCGGATGAAATATCGTTATCTTGATTTGCGTCGCTCATGTGTCAGAAAAAATCTTGAGTTGCGTCATCGCATGACCATACTTATAAGAAACTTCCTTGACTCAAAGAATTTCATAGAGGTTGAAACACCTGTGCTGATAGGGTCTACTCCTGAGGGTGCACGTGATTTCGTGGTGCCTTCAAGAATGAATCCGGGACAGTTCTATGCCCTTCCGCAGAGTCCGCAGACATTGAAACAGCTTCTTATGGTGGCAGGCTTCGACAGATATTTCCAGATTGCGAAATGCTTCCGCGATGAAGACCTGCGTGCTGACCGTCAGCCGGAGTTTACACAGATTGACTGTGAGATGAGCTTTGTTGACCAGGATGACATTATCGATCTGTTTGAGGAGATGGCGCGTTATCTGTTCAAGGAAATCAGAGGCGTTGAGCTGCCTAAACTTCAGCAGATGACATGGGCAGAAGCCATGAAGCGGTTCGGAAGTGACAAGCCGGATCTTCGTTTCGGAATGGAGTTTGTTGAGCTTAAAGATACTTTCACCGGAAAAGGAGACTTCAAAGTGTTCAATGAGGCTGCTTATATCGGTGGCATATGTGTTCCGGGATGTGCTAACTACAGCCGTAAGCAGCTTGATGAGCTTACAGACTATGTCAAGAAACCGCAGGTCGGAGCTAAAGGACTTGTTTATATCAAATATAATGCCGACGGAAGTGTAAAGAGCTCTGTTGACAAGTTCTACAGCCCAGATGTGCTCGCAGAAGTGAAGAAGACCATGGGTGCGAAAGATGGCGACCTGGTATTGATTCTCTCGGGCGACAACGCCAACAAGACGAGAATACAGCTTTGCTCCCTGCGTCTTGAGATGGGCGACCGTCTTGGATTGAGAGACAAGAATGTATTCAAGTGTCTTTGGATTATCGATTTCCCTCTGTTTGAATGGAGTGACGAGGAGCAGCGCTTGATGTCTACCCATCATCCGTTTACAATGCCTAATCCTGACGATATACCACTGCTTGACGAACATCCTGAGAAGGTTCGTGCCAAGGCTTATGATTTCGTTTGCAACGGAATAGAGGTCGGCGGCGGTAGTCTCCGAATTCATGACACAAATCTTCAGGAGAAGATGTTCCAGGTTCTTGGCTTCACCAAAGAGCGTGCAGAAGAGCAGTTCGGCTTCCTCATGAATGCCTTTAAGTATGGAGCACCGCCACATGCCGGTCTGGCTTTCGGCCTCGATCGTTTTGTCAGCATTCTTGCAGGGCTTGACAGTATCCGCGACTGTATAGCATTCCCGAAGAACAACAGCGGCAGAGACGTTATGCTTGACGCACCGGGCTATTTGGAACAGAAGCAGCTTGATGAGTTGCATCTGAAAATAGATACAAAGGAATAGTCAGATTTATTGCTTGATGTGCCGTTCTGCGATATTTCTCTTTACATTCGCTATTATTAGTGAACAGGGGGAGTGGAGCAGTGCGGCGCCGGTTTCAGGCTGGGTAATATGTTGTTACTGAAAATGCAGAAATGTAAGTTGAGTTTTAATTAATTATCTGTTAGTCAATGATATTGATATAAATCAAATAATTCTGTAAAATTGACTTGCATATGCAAGTTTTTATAATAAAAATTTTACATTTTTAAATGAAAGATTTATCTTTGCATTGAATTAGTAGAGATTGGTTTACTTTTAAACAGGAAACCTTAAAAAGTTACAAATATGACAGAAAAGAAAATTAAGACAACAGCTAAGACTTCTTCAAAGAAAGCAACAACGAAGAAAACTGCTGTAAAAGAACAGGAATTAATTCTTGATGCAGTAAACGCCGGTTACAAGGCAGGTGATGTTTATCAGGCTTTGGCAAATGCAGGTTCTGCATTGACAGTAGGAGAAATAGCAAAGCAGGCAAATATATCTGAGGCAGATACTATTCTGGGTATTGGCTGGCTATTTAAAGAAGGCAAGATAAAGGGTGATAAAGATAAGGTCACTCTTGCATAAAAAAAGAATTTAATATTATTCAAGAGGGTCATAATGCGATTTCAGCTTATGGCCTTTTTCTTTTTTAAATGATATACGAACAAGAAATCTTAAAAATACTTTTTGAAGCGGGTGACAGTGGATTAAACATAAGCAAGATTTCACATCATGTTTTTAATCTTGTTAATTCATTGTTTAAGCCTGTCAGCTATTCAGACATTCATAAGATAGTTTATAGATATGTTTATTATCATACAACATCAGATGACATGTTTACATTAGTCTCTTATGGCGTATATCGTTTGAACAAGTCAAACAAGAGGGTTAAGAAATTTATTTATTATTTGTCTGGCGACTGTCAGAACCATGAATCGGGCAAGGATACCGGATTGCCGGATGACAGTGCCATGGTGTCTGAAGAGCGTTCTCTTGAATTTGATTTCTAAGTTTTTTTTTACTGTACACTCTTGCTGATGGCTATGCTTATGTCTTTATAAAAAGACAATAATCATTACAGAAACGGTGCCAGTATGTTTCCCCACCATCCTATATGTCTTTGGCAAGGTGTGCGCCATTCTTTCCATTTATCTTCAGTAAGCAGGAAGCTGTCGTTCTTGTCACGATCGAAAAGGTCACTCAGCTGCTTTGTTACGTAGGGATCTATGATTACAGCATTTTCTTCATAATCCCACCGAAGAGATCTTGCATTCAGATTGGCCGAGCCTACAGTGCAGAATTTTCCATCAACCATCATCACCTTGGTGTGCTGAAATCCAGACGTGTACATCCATATTTTGCAACCGTGCTGCATAAGGTTGTGGGCATTGAAAAAACCAACGTCAGGTGTCAAAGGAATATCACTTTTCGTTGAAAGCATAATCTCTACTTTTACTCCTCTTTTAACGGCATCATTCAATGCTTTTTTCAAATTGTGGCTCAGTGTGAAATATGGGCTGATGATTTTTATGCTGTCCTTTGCGTCATTTATGGCGTTGATATAAAAAAATCTTATAATGTCGTTGGAAACAAGCGGCTCACGATTAATAATGCCGACAGTTTTCTGATATTTGTTTGGTGTATTGTCAGGTTTTAAATTCTTGAAATAATTTGCAGGAATGCCCCCATAATAATATTCTGCTCCGTGAACATCGTCGCCGGTGATTTTCTTCCACATTCTCAGGAATATCTTCTGAAGCTCGTTGACCTCTGTGCCTTCTATCCGGCAGTGCATGTCATTCCATGAGCCAACCACTTTTGTGCCGTTCAAGTAATAGTCAGCAACATTCATGCCCCCGGTATATGCAATCTTTCCGTCTATTACCACAATTTTTCTGTGGTCACGGTTGAACACATCGTCAAGGAACGGGAATTTAACAGGATTGAACTCCTTTATTTCTATGCCGAGTGAGCGTATATATTTCAGGTCACGCCGGCGCATAGGCTTATTGTTTGACATATTGCCGAATCCGTCAAAAATAAGTCTTATTTTTACGCCTTCTTTTGCTTTTGGAGCCAGATGCTTTATGAGCTCTTTGTTGATGGAATCATTTCTGAAATTGAAATATTCCATATGAATGCTGCTTCTAGCCTGGTCTATTGCTTTAAAGAGATCCTCAAATTTTTCATGGCCATTCATGAGCAGCACTACAGAATTATTGTGCGAGAATGATATTCCGTGGCTGCGCAGCTGGCTCACAATCAACGAATCGCTCGTTTGTGCTCCTGCGCCTGCAGTCCCGGCAATCAGTAATGCTGACAATACCTTTACGCGTAATTTCTTTCTGCATTTACAGAATTTTTTTTCCGTAGTTTGCTGTGTTCGCAATGAAAAAAATGACATATCAGTTGAATACGTTGTGTTATCAATGTCGGCCTCTGTGAAGATAAGGCTTGAAAAGTTCAGTTTATTGTTTTTATTGTTGCACTATCGGAAATTGCTTCTGCCACTTATATGTTAATAAGTGAAGACGCGTAGTTGTCAACTATTCCAAGCAGTCTGCCTTTTTCGTCAGTAACAAGAACGGAATGTATTTTATATTTATGCATTATGCGTTCAACTTCAGAAAGCTTGGTTTTTGTAGAGACCATCTTCGGCGTTCTTGTCATAATGTCTTCCACAGTGTGGTCGAAAAACAAAGCCTGCCATTTTTGCATAGCCCTTCTGATGTCGCCGTCAGTTATCAGTCCTTCCACGCGGCCTTCAGCGTCAAGACATACGCCCATGCCGAGCTGCCCCTTGCTTACTTCGATAATGGCTTTTCCAAGATGTGTGCTTTTAGGAATTATTGGCAGATTCTCTGTACGCATAACGTCGCCTGCCGTTGTCAGCAGACGCTTGCCGAGCTCTCCGCCCGGATGGAACTGTGCGAAATCAACGGGCTTGAAATCACGTACCTGCATTAGTGCAACAGCAAGGCTGTCGCCCATGGCCAGGGCGGCAGTGGTTGACGATGTCGGAGCAAGGTTCAGCGGACATGCCTCATGACTGACTTTTACAGTAATGTGAATGTTTGAATATTTTGCGAGCAGCGACTTTGGATTGCTGGTCATAGAGATAATCGGAATATGCATGTGCAATACCATTGGGATAAAACGCAGTAGTTCGTCAGTCAGTCCGCTGTTGCTTAAAGCCAGTACGACGTCATCGGAAGTCATTACTCCAAGGTCGCCGTGATAGACGTCAAGCGGATTAATGAAAAAAGCCGGTGTTCCGGTAGATGCAAGCGTTGCCGCTATTTTTGCACCAATGTTCCCGCTTTTGCCAACGCCGGTAACTATTATCTTTCCGTGGCATTCATACATCATTCTCACCGCCTTCGTGAAGTTGTTGTCAAGTTGCGGTATAAGCTCTTTCACTGCCTCGGCTTCGTCAGTGAGGCATTGCCGTGCATAATCAATTGATTTCTCTATGCGCTTTTCTATTTCGCTTTCGTTGTTGCTCATCTCAGAAGTTCTTCAATTAGTGGGTATAGTTTATTTAGTTCAAGCATGTTGGCGGCATCAGAAAGTCCTTTGTCTGGGTCAGGGTGCACTTCGAAGAAATATCCTGTAGCGCCGAAAGCCTTTGCCGCCAATGCCATTGACGGGACAAAACGCCGGTCGCCGGTGGTCTTGCCGTTGCCGGCACTCGGACGCTGCACGCTGTGCGTGCAGTCCATTATTACCGTCGGAACAATCTCTTTCATGTCTGGTATGTTCCTGAAGTCAACAACAAGGTTGTTATAGCCAAAGGAATTGCCCCTTTCCGTAAGCCATATATCCTTTGCACCGCTTTGCCTTGCTTTGTCTACTGGGTAAACCATGTCGCGTCCGCTGAGGAACTGCGCTTTTTTTATGTTTACCGTTTTCCCGGTTTTTGCAGCTGCTACAATAAGATCGGTTTGCCGGCACAGAAATGCCGGTATCTGGATAACATCAACGACTTCGCCGACCGGTTTCGCCTGCCATGCCTCATGAATGTCGGTAAGAATTTTCAAACCGTATTTCTCTTTTACCGCAGCAAGCATTTCAAGGCCTTTGTCCAGACCCGGGCCGCGGAAAGAATTGAGCGACGTTCTGTTAGCTTTGTCAAATGAGGCTTTGAAAATAATGTCAGTACCTAATTTAACGTTAATTCTTACAAGCTCTTTTGCTACAGTGTCAAGAAGCTCTTCTGATTCTATAACACAAGGGCCTGCTATCAGCTTTATATCTTTCATTGTTTGTCTTCCGGTTTCATTGTTTGTCTTCCGGTGAATATAGTGTTGATTTCTATCCCTTTAAATTACTTTTAATAAAAGTCTCTTAGTGACGTTTTCCTTTTGTGGATTATTTTGCTTTGCCTGAAGCCTCAGTCTCTTTTGTCATGTTGTTGTCAGAAGTTTCTTCGTCAGGATGCTTTATTGTAATTTCGCGCTGCGGGAATGGTATTTCAATACCGTGTTCATTGAACGTGTTGTATATGCATTCCATTATGCATCCGTCGTCAGCGGCTTGAGTGAGCACGTTGACCCAAACGAGAACGCGCAGGGTTATGCAACTGTCATCAAAACTCTTCAAAATAACCTTTACGCCTTTCTTGCGGTAAATGCAGTCAAGTTTTGAAATGCTGTCAATGAGATATTTCTTTACTTCCGCAATATTTGTACCATAGGCAACACCAACTTCAAGAATGTCGAGCTCATAACCGTGGTTTTTGGTCATGTTCTTATAGTTCTTCGTAAAGAGCTGGCTGTTCTGGAAAGTCATCACAGAACCGTCTATGGCCTCTAGCATTGTTGATGTATAGCTTATTTTGCTTACACGGCCTCTTATTCCGTCACAAACGATATAGTCTCCGATTTTTATTCTTCCGGCCATGAGTGATATTCCGTAATAAATATTTTCAAGAATATCTTTCATTGCGAAACCGATACCGGTAGAAATACCACCGGTGATAACAACAAACCACGTGTAGTTGATGTCGCAAATTGTCACGCTCGCAAGAATATAAATTCCCCACAGCAGTATTTGCAGCACATGTTTTATCATCATAAATCTGCTGGCGGCCGTAGAAGGGTCAGTGTCGAAGAAGTGAATTCTTATGAATGCTGTCAGCGTGTTTATTATGTACTTGAATACGAAATACATGACAAGCACCTGCACTACGTTGAACAGGCTTAGCGAAATCCATTTTGTATGAATGTATTTTGTTGAGAATATTCTCATGCAGGTGTCGCTGAGGTTAAATACGTCTGCTGCCCAATAGATTGATATTACGATGGTGAGCACTCCGAGCGCCGGCAGCAGCATGTTGTAGAACAGTATGTAAAGCCATGTGTGCCTGATGTCCTTGTGCGCATAGTCTTTCTTTATCGCTATGCCTTTCAGCCATCCTGTTATGCATGTAATAGTCAGAATGCAAGTGAGCTGCATTACCCACCATATCAACAACTGTACGCTCAGCAGGGTGTATCCGCTCCAGCTGCTGATGACGCTTGCAATAAATACAATAAGTGTTATCCATGTGTAGAACATGTCGCTCTTCGGAACATTATTGTTGTGTCTTGATATTACGTTCAATTGCCAGAAAGTGCAGAGCAGCTGGATTGGCGGGAATATCATGTTAACCAAGTCATTCGGAATAAGCACTATTCTTATTGCTATGACGATAAATCCCATAGCTATTACAGGCGTGTAGATTCTGAATGCGCTTTTAATCTGCTCACCTTTTACGCGAAGAAGAAGTGATATTAAAATGACGCCGAGCAGCCATGCATATTCAACAAGCAGATTGCAGGCCATCGACAGGAAATTCTGGTTAACGCTGATGCGTATGATGCCGAGGATAATGGCAAATGTTATAACCGTCATTGCCATTATTATGCACTGCCGTTTGAGCATGAACTCATCCTTGAAGCTGGCGAACAGTCCCTTCTTTATGTAATGCGTAATCAGTCCGCGTATAAGCAGAACATTAAGCAGTGCTGATATGCAGCCGTATAAGATTATCAGTCCGAAAAGGAATCCGATAATCCTTACGTCCCATTGTGACATTATGCCGTGTTTTGTCGGCCTGTATTTTTCCGCTATCGACTCTTTGGTCTCAAACAGGTTTGATTTCAGATTTGACAGTATCTTAAAGTAGTTGTCGCCTCCGTTTATGAATATGTTGTTCTGTATTTCAGTGTATCTCTGGTTGGCATAGTCGTTCAGCGTACGCAGCCGCCTGTCGGTCATCTTATACATCGTAACATATCCCTCAAGCTCGTCTTTGTTCTCTCCGAGCTGACGGCGTATGTTCACGGCGAGCGTAAGGCACACGTTGCGGTTTATGTTGGCTTCCTTGCTCATGTACTTGGCGCCCATGGACAACGCGCTCAGTACGTTAATCAGTGAGTCGTAGCGGTTCACCTGCTCGTTCACATCGTTTATTGCCGAGATGAACGGCGTAGCCTTTCTGTTGAATTTTTTGTAAAGCTCCGTGGCCTCATGGCAGGCATAGGCCATGTCAAAGATATATCCGTTTTTCTGTGAGTAGAGCACCAGCGACGTCTGATTTGCCTGGTCCATAATTGTATATACTTCTTTGAACAAAGCTTCGCGCTCGCGCTTGTTGGATGATGATTCTTTCTCCAGCTGTATGTGATAGGCAGTAAGCTCGCTTCTGAGCATTATAAGTGTAGTGTCGAGATTGCTTTCTTTGAGAACAGCATGTCCCGGCATCGCATAAAGAATAATTAATGCGAATATAATCAGTAATTTTCTTGTCATAAATTTACGCGTAGTTGTTTGCAAAAGTAATAAAAAACTTCTTACTTCTTATCTTTTGCATTATAGTTTTTTACTATTTTTGCAGTCAAAATATTTATAGACAATGATATTAATATCTGACAGCGGTAGTACTAAAACAGACTGGGTGCTTTCTGACGGCGGGACGGTTATGCGGCGTGTGCGTACTGAAGGCATCAATCCGTTCCATCAAAGTGTTGAGCGTATTGACGGGATAATTCATGAAAATCTTTTGCCTTCAATTGGTGATGTCGACATAGAAAAAGTGTTTTTTTACGGCAGTGGCTGTACGCCGGAAATGGTGCCGGTTGTATCCGGCGTTCTTTCGAATGTATTTCCCGATGCCGGTCTGATAGATGTCAATGGTGATCTCATGGCTGCCGCACGTGCAGTGTGCGGACGTCGCAAAGGCGTCGCCTGCATTCTCGGTACCGGTGCCAACAGCTGTCTTTATGACGGTACGCAGATAATAGCCAATACACCGCCGCTTGGCTATATCCTCGGCGATGAGGGCAGCGGTGCCGTGCTTGGAAAGCTTTTCCTCAATGCGCTGCTGAAGGGGTTTCTGCCTTCGGAAATGAAAAATGATTTCTTCAGGGAATATGGTGTTACATATCCGGACATTATAAGAAAGGTGTACCGTGAGCCGCAGGCAAACCGTTTTCTTGCGACAACGGCAAATTTCATATCCGCACATACAGACAATGCGCAATTAAGGAAAATGGTTTGCGACAATTTCCATGATTTCTTTCGTCGTAACCTGTCACAATATAATTACAGGGGTCCGGTGGGCTTTGTCGGCGGCATAGCCTATCAGTTCTCGCATCTGCTTGAGACAGTAGCTGATGAAGAAGGCTACAGCGTGTCAGTAATAATGAAAAGTCCTATTGACGGCTTGCTGAAATATCACATTGCTTAGCATTATTAACGTACCGTTACGTGGAAACAGCCCTGGTGCACTTCATATTTAATGTAGCACCTGTTTTCTTTCCGCATATCACGCAGCACCTCGCTCAGGACCCATTTAAGGGAGTCGTTTCTGACTTTCCGCCGTTGCTGTTTTTCTGTTTGAACTGTCAGATAGCGGTTGTAGCTCACATCAAAAGTGGTGCCGTACATGTGGCATGAATGTGCACTTGCGTTTTTGTTGTGAGTTCTCAGTCTGCTTACGTCATCCATTGACCTCATCACGCTTGTTATCAACAGCTTGTGCAGCGGTATGCCTTTTATCTGCAAGCTGTCAAAATAAGCCCGTCCGATGTCATTCAGCAGAACGGCAGCCCTCGGTACAAGATATGGAATGCTGTTGTGCAGGTTGTCAATAGTGTAATAGGGCGAGCTCCCGATGTAAACGAGTTTTTCCTTCAGTTTCTCAGCCTCCTCCCTGTTCTGAACCGGCTCAATGCCCCTTTTTTTGGCAGCTGTCAGCTGAATGTCATTTAAGTCAGGGAAAGTCTTTCCGAAGTTCGGAACGCTGACGATGCGGTGCACGGCCTGTGTACCGTCGGCGTTGAAAAATATAGATGTTCCTCCCTTGTCTAATTCCGAAGCGTCTATGATTCCGTTAACCTCTGTCAGGTCAGCCTTGTCCAGACTGTCGGCAACAGCTTTTTTTATAGAATCCTGCCTGGCCTTTTCTTTTTCCTCCGTCAGCTGCTGCGATGTTTTTGCCACGTCAGGACATGCCCATCTTAATATCGCAAGTACGGCAACGAGCAGAAAGAAAACCTCTGTGAATTTTAGTTTTGTTATTTTTTTGCGTTTATTGCCGCTTTTCATCATTCCGTGATTTATTTTCATGCATTCCGGTTCTTAACAGTAAATGCGTCTTTCCATGTTTCATCAGGCAAAATTACAAATATAATTTGAGAATGCGCATTTAATATTTTGGCAACATTCTTTATTTATTATCTTTTATTTATTGTTTTTATTTCTTACTTTTGCATTATATGCTGCTTTGAAATCCGGATATGCCAGTTCTTTTTTTACATGGCTGTAATGTTAAGCTGTTGAAAGCTTGCAGATTACAATATTCGGACAAGAAGCGCTGGCAGTAAAGTAAAACATGTAGAATAACTAAAATATTTTTGTGATGAGATCAAGAACAAGCACATGGTTTGAGACAAAGGTCCGGCTGGAGAGAATGCAGGAAGACGGAACGGAGAAAAAAGTGACGGAGCAGTATGTTGTCGACGCTTTGTCTTTCACTGAGGCCGAAAGCTCTATAATTGACGAGATGTCTGTTTATACGAGCGGTGAGCTTCAGATAAAGGACATTAAGCCGGCTGCTTATGGCGAGATATTCTTTTCTGATATGGAGAAAGATGACAAGTGGTATAAGGCAAAATTGCAGTTTATCACCATTGACGAAAAAACTGAGAAGGAAAAGAAAAGTACGGTCAACTATCTTGTCCAGGCAGGCAGCCTGCCTCTTGCCGTAAAACATATCGATGAGGTCATGGGCTCTACAATGATTGATTATGTCATTTCGTCAATTTCTGAGAGTGCTATTATGGATGTCTTCGAACATCATGCGCCTAAGGATAAGAACAAAGCAGACGGGGCAAAAGATGATGTCCCGGAGTTTCTGAAAGACAACAATGCTTCCTCAGAAGCTGAAGGCGCCGGTGCAGAAAGTGCAAATGAAGAACCGGGAAAACAGGAACATTCTGCTGACGTAAGTGAGTAGCGATCTGGTTAAACCGAACAGTTGCGCCTAATACCTCATAGTGAGGTTAATTGCAGTAATGCGGTTAATTACTGTAATGAAAATATAGCCGGTTACGGATATTGTTAAAAATATAAAGTATGTTTGATGTTGCTTCAAATTTAAAGAGCGTATTACATAATCTGCCGGAAGGAGTCAGGCTCGTTGCCATAAGCAAGTATCATCCGGCAGAATATATTGAGGCTGCTTATAATGCCGGACAGCGGATATTCGGCGAGAGCCATGAGCAGGAGTTGCAGAAAAAAGTCGAGATTTTACCGAAAGACATAGAATGGCATTTCATCGGACATCTGCAAACAAACAAGGTGAAATACATAGCGCCTTATATATCTATGATAGAGTCGTGTGACAGCTTTAAGCTTATGCGCGAGATAAACAAGCAGGCTCAGAAAAACAACAGGGTGATAGATGTCTTGCTGGAACTTCACATAGCAGATGAGGAAACGAAATATGGCTTCACGCTTGATGCCTGCCGGCAGTTTCTGCAGCAGGGTGAATGGCGTCAGCTTGCCAACGTGAGAATTCGCGGATTAATGATGATGGCCAGCAACACTGACAATCAAAAGCAGATCGCCGGAGAATTTGACACGGCAGCACGATTCTTTGATGAAGTGAAGGAAAACTTCTTTAAAGATGATGATGCTTTCAGTGAGCGTTCGTGGGGAATGAGCCACGACTACACTATAGCAGTGGCTCACGGGTCGACAATGGTCAGAGTAGGCACGGCTATTTTCGGACCGAGAGTCTACTGATAGTTTTACGTATCTGATAAACTTACAAACTTATGATAAAGAGCGGCCCGGCAACAGAATGGTTCTGTTGC
>OMUH01000129.1 GCA_900314195.1 uncultured Prevotella sp. | reverse complement strand
TCAAACGGTTGCAGGAAGTATGTAAAAAGTAGAATAATTATTAACACTTTTAATAACGTTCAGGAAACAACTCCAGCATTTTCTTATTTGTAAAGTGCAAAAAATAAGACCTATAGGTCAAGTTATTTTTAAGGTAATAACAGCCTCGTATAATTGCAAACAACTAAAAAAAAAGGAGCCATTATATTCAATAATGACTCCCTTTAATTATCAATTAAACTGTCAGATAATTATTCAGGAATTTGATTGACTTCCAGAATTATCATATTCAGCTGTTCTGACTGTAAAATTATTCAGCCTCGTCGCTCCAGTCTTCCTGGCTCTTGCGAACGTATGACTTATATCTGCGCTTAGCGCTCTTCTCAGTCTCGGCATAGAGCTCTTCAGCCTCGTCAGGGAACGACTTCTTCAGTGAAGAGAAGCGAACCTCACCGAGCAGATACTCGCGGAACTTATCCCACTGCGGCTCCTTTGAGTCAAGCTGGAACGGGTTCTTGCCCTGCTTAGCAAGCTCAGGGTTGTAACGCCACAGATGCCAGTAACCGCACTGAACAGCCAGAGCCTCTTCATGCTGTGAACGGCCCATGTTACGCTTCTCAGCCTTGGTACCCTTGATACCGTGGTTGATACATGGTGCGTATGCAATAACCAAAGACGGGCCTGGATATGCCTCAGCCTCACGGATGGCCTTCAGTGTCTGAGCATTGTCGGCACCCATTGCAATCTGAGCTACGTAGATATAACCGTATGTTGTCTCCATCAAACCAAGGTCTTTCTTGCTGACACGCTTGCCGGCAGCTGCGAACTGTGCGATAGCGCCGATAGGTGTAGCCTTTGAAGACTGACCGCCGGTGTTAGAGTAAACCTCTGTATCAAGAACGAGAATGTTTACATCCTCACCTGAAGCAAGCACGTGGTCAAGACCACCGTAACCGATATCGTATGAAGCACCGTCACCGCCGATGATCCACTGGCTGCGTTTAACGAGATAGTGGTCAAGGGTCTTAAGTTCCTTAGCCAAGCCACAGCCTGCCTCAGCATCTTTCTCGATGAGCGGCTTCAGAACAGCTGCAGCAGCCTTTGAGCCGTCAGCGTCATTCTGATTGTCAATCCAGTTCTTGGCTGCATCCTTGAACTCGGCAGATGTCTTGTCATCAGCAATCTTCTCATTGAGCAGCATAGTGATGCGCTTCTTCATCTTCTTGTTGCCAAGAGCCATACCAAGACCGAATTCGCAGAAGTCCTCAAACAGTGAGTTGTCGAATGCAGGACCCTGTCCCTTGTCGTTGGTGCAGTAAGGAGTAGAAGGTATTGATGCAGAATAGATTGAAGAACAACCTGTTGCGTTTGCAATCATCTCACGGTCACCGAAGAGCTGAGAGATAAGCTTAACGTAAGGTGTCTCACCGCAGCCAGAGCATGCACCGGAGAACTCGAACAGAGGCTGAGCGAACTGTGAGTTCTTAGGACTCTGCTTGATGTCTACAAGATCCTGCTTAGACTTAACGTTTCTAACAAGGTATTCCCAGTTTTCAGCTTCCTTGGTCATTGCAGCATCGTCGATGTTGAACGGAACCATCTTAAGAGCCTTCTCACCCTTCTTGCCCGGACATACATCAGCACAGTTGCCGCAACCAAGACAGTCAAGAACTGATGTCTCAATACGGAACTTCATGCCTGCAAGCTGCTTCGGAGCCTTGATGTCGATGGTCTCTGCATCGAAGCCGGCAGCCTCTTTCTCGTCGAGAACGAACGGACGGATTGCTGCGTGAGGACAACAGAATGCACACTTGTTACACTGTATACAGTTCTCAGCGTTCCATACAGGTACGAATGCTTCTACACCGCGCTTTTCCCAAGCTGCTGTGCCGTTCTGCCATGTACCGTCAACGGTGTCATTCTTAACGAAATCAGAAACCTTCAGAAGGTCACCGCTCTGAGAGTTGATAGGACGAACGAGTGCCTTAACGAAATCAGGTGCGTCGTCTACCTTATTCTCATCCTCAGGAAGATTTGCCCATGCCGGATCAACAGCAAGCTCTTTGTACTCACCGCCGCGGTCTACGGCTGCATAGTTCATGTTGACAATATCCTCACCCTTCTTACCATAAGACTTAACGATGAACTTCTTCATCTGCTCTACGGCAAGATCCTCAGGGATTACCTTGGTAATTCTGAAGAATGCAGACTGAAGGATAGTGTTGGTGCGGTTGCCCAGACCAATCTCCTGACCTATCTTGCTGGCATTGATATAGTAAACCTTGATGTTATGCTTAGCGAAATACTTCTTAACGTGGTTAGGAATGAAATCAATAAGCTCCTGGCCTTCGAAGATGGTGTTAAGCAAGAATGTACCATTGTCGCGCAGACCACGTGTTACATCATACATGTGCAGGTAAGCCTGTACGTGGCATGCTACGAAGTTAGGAGTGTTTACAAGATATGCAGAGTGGATAGGCTCATCGCCGAAACGAAGATGTGAGCAAGTGAAACCACCTGATTTCTTAGAGTCATAGCTGAAGTAAGCCTGGCAATATTTATTGGTATTATTACCTATGATCTGAACAGAGTTCTTGTTTGCACCTACAGTACCGTCAGAACCAAGTCCGAAGAACTTAGCCTCGAACAGACTGTCGCCGCCCATAGGAATTTCCGGCTCCTCAGGAAGAGATGTGAATGTTACATCATCAACGATGCCGACAGTGAAGTGATTCTTAGGCTCATTGAGCTCAAGGTTCTTGAACACTGCAACAATCTTGGCAGGAGTGGTATCGTTAGAACCCAGACCGTAACGACCGCCTACTACGAGCGGCTTGCGAGGATCGTCATACAGAGCTGACTTAACATCAAGATACAGCGGCTCGCCTTCTGCACCCGGCTCCTTTGTTCTGTCAAGAACAGCAATTCTCTTAACAGTGTCAGGAATAGCCTTGCGGATAGCTTCAACAGAGAACGGACGATAGAGGTGTACGGCAACCATACCAACCTTCTTGCCCTGCTTAACGAGGTAATCAATGGCCTCACGTGCTGGCTCTGTGGCAGATCCCATAAGAACGATAATGTTCTCGGCATCCTTGGCACCATAGTAGTTGAACAGATGATACTCACGGCCAGTGATCTTGGAAATCTCAGCAAGATGCTTCTCAACGATTTCTGGTATTGCATCGTAATACCCGTTGCAAGCCTCACGATGTGTGAAGAAGGTCTCAGGGTTCTCAGCTGTACCGCGTGTTACAGGACGCTCAGGAGAAAGAGCTCTGTCGCGGAACTTCTTAATCCAGTCAGGATTAACAAGCGGACGGATGTCTTCCATATCCATCTCCTCAACCTTATGATACTCATGAGATGTACGGAAGCCGTCGAAGAAGTTGATGAAAGGTACTGAGCTCTCAAGTGTTGACAGGTAAGGAACAGCTGTCAGGTCCATAACCTCCTGTACTGAACCGGAGCAGAACATAGCAAAGCCGGTCTGACGGCATGCCATAACATCCTGATGATCGCCGAAGATACACAGAGAGTGTGAAGCAAGTGTACGTGCAGAAACGTTGAACACGCAAGGAAGCAGCTCACCTGCAATCTTGTACATGTTAGGTATCATCAGCAGCAAGCCCTGTGATGCCGTGTATGTAGATGTAAGAGCGCCGGCCTGAAGAGAACCGTGAACAGCGCCTGCGGCACCGCCCTCTGATTCCATTTCCTGCACGGAAACAGTCTGTCCGAACAGGTTCTTACGACCCTTTGCGGCCCATTCATCTACGTGCTCTGCCATCGGTGATGACGGAGTAATAGGATAGATGGCAGCTACCTCGGTAAACATATAGCTTACATGAGCGGCAGCGGTGTTACCATCACAAGTGATAAACTTTTTTTCTTTAGCCATATTAAATATAGATAAAACTATTAATAAATGTTTTTGATATTTTCTCTTTTTATTAAGTTTCCCTTTGTTCAGTATTTCGTTTTAGAAATTCATAGCTTTCAAGCCGAATATCATGTTTGTTTTCTTAGATTAGTCTATTATGATTGCCCTCCTTGCTTGTTTAATACAGAAATCCGAACATCCATATCGGTATCTTATTGTCAGTTCCTACTTCTGTGTTGTAGCGCACATATAAAACGTCAGAACTGTTTCTTATTTTCTTTGTACTGTGAGCATCGATTACCCTGAAGTTATACTTCTCGTCTACAGTGAAATAATGTTCTTTTGTTCCTAAATTGACTTTGTGATCCTTCCAGAGCATATTTATGAAACATGTCTCCATGACATCTTGCATGTCAGCCTGGACAGGATAAACAGCATACATTAGATTTGGGTTATGCATAACCACCTTGCCTGGCTTTTTCGGAAACTTTTGTCCGACGGGATACATTATATTAATAAGACGTGCGTCTGACAGATAATTAATGTAATTCATCACCGTGGCCCGGCTTGTCTCAATCTCTTCGGCAAGAACACTGATATTAGGTGCTTTAGGACCGTTGACAGCAAGCAGATAAAATAGTTTCTTTATCTTGGAAAGGTATTTCAGCTCTATCTGCTTGATTAGCAATATGTCAACCTCGGTCATCATGTTCATTGTCTTGAGCAGATTTTCCGAGAAATTGCGGTTTTCAAGAAAGAACGGATAAAAACCGTGATGAAGATAACCGTCAAGATATTTGTTTGGGCTTACCTTTGGCAAAACATCTTTTGTTATCTGTGCGTAATTGTTTACTATCTCGTCTAAGGAATATTTCCGGAAATTATTTCCGCTTTCAAGGTTGATATATTCCCGCAAAGAAAATCCTCTGAGATTATAGCTTTTAACAATACCGCGAAATTCCGGTATTTCCTTGAAATGGTTAACGCTTGATCCGGTAAAAATTATTTTCAGGTCTGGATAACGGTCATAACACTCACGCAGCTCACGAACCCAATCTGGCTGTTTGAAAATCTGATCTATAAGAAGCACCTTACCACCGTTAGAAACAAAGTCAGACGCGAATTCAGATATACTGTGTCCCTGAAAATAGAAATTATTCATGTTTACATACAAACAACGCCGGTCATGAGAATCAAAATGCTCCTTGGCGTATTGCAAAAGGAATGTAGTCTTCCCTACCCCTCGTGACCCTTTGATGCCAATCAAACGGTCATTCCAGTCAATCTCGTCCATAAGTCCACGACGAACACCGGCAAACAGATGTTCTACGAGATAAGAATGAGTGCGAAAGAAAGCCTCTTCCATTAGTGTAAACTGATGTTTTGTGTTTAAAAATTCCTACATGCAAAATTAATTATTATTTTATTATTTGCAAACTCTAAATTGCAAAAAAACATACATTATAAATTATTTATTCAATTTCTAATTATTTTCTTTGTCAATCAAAAACATATTAGTAATTTTGCCATGATTATAGTATCATTATTAGCTACAATTAAGATAGACCCTCACGGGGCTGCCTGGATTTGACGGCAAGAGAGATGGTATATAAGCATGCGGAGTCACGGCTGTTGTCTCCTTAATAACACCGGTCAAAAATTAATTGGCGAAAACAACTACGCTCTCGCTGCCTAATCGAAGTACAGTAGATTACTGGCTTAATCGCCTCACAAGGTGAGGCGACGAGACATCGCTCCGAGGATGTTGTTCCGAATCCAGAGATTCAGCGGTGCAGATTAAATCGGAAATAGTCCGGATATGCTTCGATGTCCGGATGAGATTTTAGAAGATAAGGTTGTTACAGGTAGTCTGAAGCTTAGGAACAACTCGAAAATCCATTTTCAGAATAAGCATGTAGAAAGTATATGGTTTCCTTGTGCGGACGCGGGTTCGATTCCCGCCAGCTCCACTATTATCCCTTATAATTTATAAGGGATTTTTTAATATCAGCAGCCATCCTCATTTATATTTGCTGTGGTTTTACCTTGTGCCTGCAATATAATATCGATTGGATTTTCGTACAAGTAATATAATATCATCGATTGGATAATTGCGTAATTCATAATTTTATTTCCACAGCACAAAGACTACTAAAAGCATAACATTACGGTATTTAAACGAAACGATTTCTCATATTTAAACAAAAATAAGCAGTGATTGCCGCTCCGAAAGAACAGACAATCACTGCTTATATAAAAGTGGTAAAACCGTCCTTTTTAGTATAATATAAAGGTGCTATTTACCTACACTGTAAATTTTCTGTATGCTGACCTTATTGCCTGTTGAGCCATAAGTAGTGCCGTCTTTGGATGTCCAACTTGGCTTTAGCTGTTTCACCTTTATTGTTATATGGTACAAGCCTTTCGGCAGTTCAGGCGACATATAAACGATGCCATTTCTGAACCGCGGACTGTAGAAGCTGACATTTGCCTCAACCTGCTCGAAGCCCTCAACCTGTTGCAACTCAACTTCAGCATAGCCGCCATCTTTACTCGTCACACCTGACACCATTATCCTGCCATTGGGACGCACCTTGATATTGACATCGTAAGTCTCGCCGGGCTTTGTCAGCGACGTACCGCAATTAATAGAATCTACGCTGCCGAACTTGCTAATATCCTCTGTACGCCCGTAGAACGGATCCCACATTTCACGGAAGCGAGACAAGCGAAGCTCCACACCATCTGCCATTAACGGCAGCCACACATAGCTGGCAGCGCTGTGCTGCAAAGGATAGCTCCACCTGTCACCCATGAACATGCAATAAGGATGTCCGTCATAAGTATACTGGAATACGTATGATGTCTGCGAGTTCCACGTACCGGTACCTGCTGGCGCAAGCGTTCCGCCACTCTGCCATGGACCGAAAAGAAATTTTGAAGTAAAATATACATTGTCATTACTTTCCCATCCTGTATCCTTGGACCCAATGAAATAGAAATATCCATCTCTGTAGAACATAGCCGGTGATTTCAGTCCGGCAGCATCCTTTATTCGATGAACAAGGTTCATACAGGAATGATAGTCAATGCTCAAAGCATAGATCTCGCCGTTTTCAGCAAGTAAATAGCCGCGTTGTTTTTCTTCGTCATAATAAACGCCTATATCCGTACGTTTCAATGGCTGATTTGCGAACTTAACCGGCCCCTTGAACGTAAACGGTCCGGTAGGGCTCGTGCTGACCGCATAGCACACTACAGGGTCAGTGCCGTCCATATTGTTCGTACTGATATACATAACATATTCACCACTGTAGGGGCAGCGCAGCACTTTCGGGCGCTGTCCGACAGTGTTAGCGCCGAGCCGGCCGTCTTTCTGAATATCCAAAGCCAGTCCGGCCCATGTCCAGTTGCACAAGTCCTTCGATGTGTAACAGCTAACGCCGTTAAATCTGTTAGAATTGTCAACTTTATATTCTCCGTATAAATAGTACACGTCATTATCATAAAGGATGTTTGCGCCACGTGCACAAACAATACTGTCACGGTCATCATACCATGGTACACCGTTCACTATAACACGTTGCGCGAAAACATGTGTACAGCATAAAACGACTAATGTCAGAAGTAAAAGCTTTTTCATATTTTTAGACTGTGTTTATTTTAAAGAGTTATATATGATATCCGCGAGACGTGACGCACCTTTTTCCGTCGGGTGCACGCCGTCCTTCTGAACCATATTTTTTTCCATTTTAAAAAGAGTATGCGCATCTATGAGCGTAGCACCGTTTTTCTTCGCCACCTTTTCTATAAGAGGAATTATTTCCTCCGTAATAACCTTATTGGATATACCCCATGCATCATTATTGCTGGCAATAGGAGTGCATATATATATCTTCGGCTTTGCAGGCAGCTTCTTCAATTGTGAAATCATGTCAGTATAATCCTTCACAAACTCACTTTTATTTTTCCAGTTGTGCGGTTTGGAATCATTCGTACCTAACATGATAACTGCTATATCAGGGTTGAATGCCTTCGCGTCGGCCCATGCCAATTCTTTCTGATAAGGCAGGTCGCTGTTGTTCAAAAGACAGCGTGCGCTGACACCAAAGTTTTTCACATTATACCCAGCGCCGAGCTTCTTTTGCAACACTGCCGGGTAGCCTTTTTCATCGGACATGTCTATTCCCATACCATCGGTGATGCTGTTGCCGATGCAAGCAACTCTTTTCGCGTCTGCAGCAGGTGCCTTGAAGCTGTTCAGCCATGCCGTAAGCTCTGAAAGCATAATGTCATGAAAAGCATAATTCTTCCAGAACCCGAACCCGTGTCCGCCGTGAGGATAAATAATCAGCGAGCATTCATTACCCCGCTCACGCATAGACCGGTAATATGCCACACCGTTTGTCAGCGCCGGCACTACATGGTCGTCATTGGCAAGAATGACAATGGCACGCGGAGTGAGATGCGGCCTTACCGCTTCATCACTGCTCCATTTCTTTACTTCCTCCTTATCATTCCTGCTGTCGCCCATAAAGCCATACACACTCCCCTGATGTGTTCTGCCGGATGACATGGAAATTACAGGATAAAAAAGAATCGAGAAGTTCGGCCTGGATGCGAAATCAGCATGAGTGGAAACAGCCGAAGCAAGATGTCCGCCCGCCGAAAAGCCCATAATTCCGACATCATTAGGATTTATATGCCATTGCACGGCACTGTCGCGCAATGTCCTGACAGCATTATAAGCATCAGAAAGAGGAATGTCATGATTTCCTTTAGGCATTCTGTATTTCAAGACAAAATAGCTTATACCCTGCCTGTTGAAATATTCTGCCCAGTCAGTGCCCTCCTTGTCCATGGCAAGATGAGAATATCCGCCTCCCGGGCAGTCAACCACGGCACGTCCCGTAGGATTATCAGCCAAATACACATATAATACAGATTCGCCGTCAGACGAGTTTTTCAGTTGAAACTGTCTGGCAGTGACCTGTGCAAATACAGAAGCTGTCATGCACAGGAACACGGTCAATAGAAAAATTTTACGCATATGCGGCTTTTTTAGCTTTGTTTTTTGCAAAGATAAGGTTTTTTTGTAAATAAATGATTGAAAGAATTAAAAAAAAGAAAACAGCCCGTATAATTCATTAAATCGGGAAAGCACTTTCAGCCTTTCGTGGTCATAAGTCTCAACCTTTTCATGTCTCCACATGTTATGAGGAATGAAAGCCCCGTTCCCGCCAAGCTGAAGAACCGGCGCGATATCGCTCTTAAAGCTGTTGCCCACCATAAGCATCTCTGATATGACGCATTCGTTGTCGCGGCAAAGTTTCTGATATTTTGCCGGCGTCTTATCTGACACGACTACGAAGTCGTCGAAGAAAGGCTCCAGTCCTGACCTTTTGTATTTGTTTTCTTGATCCTGTATTTCTCCTTTTGTAAAAACCACCATTCTGAAGCGGTCAAGCTTTCTTATAGCTGCCAGTGTGTCAACAACCCCTGGCAATGGCTGCGCGTCAAGCTTAAGCAATGACTTTCCTATGTCGATAATCGCTTTAACCTTGTCGGCCGGCAGTTTTCCTTTGCTGACACTGACCGCATTTTCTATCAGCGACAGCGTAAAAGCCTTTACGCCGTAGCCAAGCAACGGCATGTTGGCCACTTCTGTTTTAAAAAGAGAGTCCGACACATCATCTGCACCAAGATAATCACTTAAAATCCGGCAGTACTCACGCTCGGCAAGGTCAAAATATTTCTGGCATTCCCACAGCGTGTCATCAGCATCAAATACCAACAGTTTTAACCGGTTTTCCATCTTCAAGAGCATAAATCGTTATGTTTCCGTTTTCAAGCACCGCGAAAGTAGGAATACGGTTCTGTTTGGGGAAAGTAATGCTTCCCGTATTGCAAACCACAATGTCTCCGTCTTTGTACAGTTCCCACAAATGCGTATGTCCGTAAACAATTGCGTCAAAATGTCCCTTCGGCATATTCTCCTTATTATATATGTGTCCGTGCGTCAGAAACAGTTTCTTGCCATTGTCAACAAGCAGCATATAAGTCTGCATAACAGGAAAATCAAGCAGCATCTGGTCTACTTCAGAGTCACAGTTTCCCCTGACGGCAACAATGTTTTCAGCCATGGAATTGAGTAATTCTGCTATTCCCTTTGCGTCAATATCATCCGGCACACGGTTGCGCGGACCGTAATTCAATATATCACCCAATATAACAAGCATGTCACAATGCATATCATTATAATAGCCGACAGCCTTTCTCAAAGGTCCGATACTTCCGTGTATATCAGACAAAATCATATATTTCATAATACAAAAGCTTTTGATAAGAAACACTATTCATTTACAGCATTTCGTGTACAATAAAACCATTCTTACCTTCCATCCGTGCATTGCATAAAAATGAATATCATCAGGAATTATGGCTAAGCCAAGCACAAAGGTAAGATTTGTTAATTATAAAAACAAATAAAATTGTTAACTTTGCCTCGTTTTTCTTATTATTTGTTCTATATAAATGAATAACATCACAAAAATAGTACTGACAGGCGGCCCGTGTGCCGGCAAGACGACAGCATTGGTAAAAATCACCGAACACTTCACAGGATTAGGCTACAAAGTGTTCACCATTCCCGAGATGCCTACACTTATGTCACAGGCCGGCATGAACTATCTTACTAAGAACGAAGATTTCTTTTATGAAGGCGAGAAGGCCACCCTTCAGCTGCAGCTCGACATAGAAGACAAGTTTACGCGCATGGCAGAAACCATAAGCCGTCCTGTTCTTATCGTCTGCGACCGCGGAGCCATGGACATATCTGCCTATATGAATCCCGGGCTGTGGGCAAAAATCACCGCTGAATGCGGCACATCATCATCAGAACTGCGCGAGAAGAGATACGACGCCGTGCTGCACCTTGTCAGCGCAGCCGACGGTGCCGAACAGTTCTACACAACCGCCAACAACAGCGAGCGCACAGAAGGTATTCAACTTGCAAGAGAAATAGACAAGAAAGTTATCAATGCATGGACCGGGCATCCGCTTTTGAAAGTGATAAACAATCATGAGAATTTCGACAACAAGATATTCAGAGTGATAAAAGAAATAAGCAGCATACTCGGCCTGCCCCAGCCTATCGTCGATGAGCACAGATACATCGTAAATCTAGTGGGCAACCTGCCGGAGGGTTGCATGACAAGTCAGATAACACAGACATACCTCGTATCAGAACCGGGCAGCCAGATAAGGCTCAGACGACGCGTTGACAACGGCAAAATAGCCAATACGCTGACGGTAAAGAAGCTTCTTAAGAACAACGAAATGGTTGAGACCGACCGCACCATCAACAACAACCTCTACGAGTCGATGCTGCAGCAGGCCGACCCTTACAGAAACAAGATATATAAGGAAAGGCACAGCTTTATATATCACGGTCAGTATTTTGAGCTTGACAATTATCACAAACCGGTAAACGATCTTATGATTTTGGAAACAAAGGGCATTATCGGCAAGGAAAACGTTAAGTTCCCGGATTTCATTAAGGTGATAAAAGACATAACGGGCATTAAGACTTATGACAACTATAACATCGCGCTGAAAGAAAGACAAATATAAATCAGAACAATATCAGATGTTATTTTATAAAAAAAAATTAATAGGAAATACACATAAAATGCGCGACCTGCAGAATTTCGATTTTTAAGAAACAAAAGAGGAAATATACGAATGATGCCAGGCAAGAAGCACAAATAAACTCAGGACACACTTCAATATGTCCTTCACCCCTATGAACTGCCTTAAGATGGCAGCCAGGAAGATGGGACTGGACTATTCTGTGAG
>OMUH01000043.1 GCA_900314195.1 uncultured Prevotella sp. | reverse complement strand
CACTTGCTGGCCAATGCCGTGCAGACCAGCTTCTCAGGCTATCTTGACTACTAATATAATTTGAGTATATATGGCAATACAGGCAACAGGACGGGCGACTTTCACGGCTGTTGAGGACTATGACATTGTTTTTGTCCTCAACGGCATCCGTTGTGATAGTCTGAATTTTGATAGCGTGAGGACAGCGGAGAATGCTGTTCTTGAAGCTGACTTTTTCAACGGCGGTGAGTCGTGCGTCGTAGACAAGGCCATCCTCTGCTGTTATGACGGAGAAGGCACTGTACTGGGCACTGCTATTGAGGTGCACGACACGTCCACAGCTGTCGCTGACGGTGGCAATCTCTATCTGAGCAAGGACTGCACGACTATCACGTGCGACATGTATGTCGGAGATAAGAAGTTGTGTAGCAAGTCTCTGCCTGTCATCCGTGACGGCTCCAGTGTTGGCGTGAAAGCCGTGTCATATAAGGTCATCAATAACGTTGTCGCAGGTGCATCTCTTAACTGGGACGGTGTACAGTCGCAGACAACATACCCAACACAGAAGCCTGACAAGGGAAAGTACTGCTATGTGATGACCATCGTTCTGTATACTGACGGCACATCAACGAATACTGTCAGCACGAGCTACACTCCGAATGACGGCAACAACGGCACGAGTGTGAAGGTGACATCCACCAAGGTGGAGTATGCCGGTGGAGACAGCGGAACAACGCCACCTACATCGGGCTGGCAGACCGCCGTTCCTCAGCTGGCGCAAGGCAAATATCTGTGGACACGGACAACGGTTGCGTATAGCGACGGAAACAGCACTAAAAGTTACTCAGTTGGACGTATCGGCATGGATGGAAGCAAAGGCGGAACAACGCATATTCTCTATGCCTCCTCAGCAAATCCTAAGTCGCCCAATGACGTGACGACGACCATAGATGCAGGTCATCAGTACTATGGCACCTATCAGGACACGAACATTAACGATGACGTTAACAAGTACACAGAGGTTAAGAGCTGGGTGCTGATAAAAGGAGAAAAGGGAGACAAGGGAGATAAAGGCGACCAGGGTATCCAAGGTCCCAAGGGTGACACGGGAGCTGCTGGCAAGGATGGCAAGGACGGTAAGGATGGAATTGACGGAGTGGGAACTCCCGGCGTCTCCTACCGTCTCGTACCTATGTCAGACTGCTCAGCTACTGTCAAGGCCTCTGATAGTTCCACTAATGCTACATTCACATTGCATTATACGCTGCACTATAAGGCTGTGAAGATGGTAGGAAACAAAGCTGAGAATGCTACGATTGCCACTATTGCAGCCGTCATCGAGGATAAGGCGGTAGCAACTACGGTCAACAATACAGAGGGAACACTGAGCGGTAAGGGCAGTAAGAGCTATACCAGCACAGACCGTCCTGCTGACAATATACCGGTGACGGTGACGCTCAGTGACGGCACAGTGCTCTATGACAATGTACCCGTGACGATAGAGGCAGGTGTGGCGATAGACATCAACCAGAAGCTTGGCACGATGAATACTACCTTGGCAAACCAGAATGGCGAAATCCAAACAATCCAAGACACAGCCAAAAAACACAGCGACACAATCTCGAACCTCAACGGAAGGATGACCACCATCGAACAGACGGCAAGTGACATCTCATTGAAGGTTGGCTCCATGGCGACAGGAAAAAACATGTGGATAAACGGGGCGTTCGACATGGCTGAGGATATTAGACCTTATATTTGGACGAACGATTGTTACTACAGCATCAACACTGACGGAGATGACTATCCCTTAGGATTTGACCACAGAGTACAATTCACCATATCAAATGTGGGCAGTGGAATTTACTTTGAAATTGGCGATTATGCAGGAGGACATAAGGCTCAGTCTGCGTTGAAGCTGCAAAAGGAACAGGGATATTGCCTCAGCTTTTGGGCGAAAACGGGTGGCATCACATCTCTGAAAGCACAGATAGGAATAGAAGGCATCTATACGCCATATCTATTAATAACAGACAAATGGGCACGTTATTCAGTATACTTTAATTATACACTTGATATGACGAATGCGCAAACGGTACTTTTTTATTCTGCGCAGGCGGCTTCGGGAGCACTTTTGCTGCTGACAGGCATACAGTTCGAGGCTGGCACGAAAGAACAAGGAGCACCGTCCGTATGGTCACGCTCACAGGCGGAATTAGGCGAAACGGGCATCGACATCACGACAGGTAAGATAACGATGAGGGCTGACAACTTCTTCGTGAGGAACAACTCGGGAAAGGAGACGGCGGCTGTCGACAAGGACGGCAACCTTCAGGCTAGGAGCCTGACTTGCGCAGATCAGGCGAACAGCATTATAATGACGGTTGCAAATGGTTATTTCTCGGTGCTAAAAGGCAAGGCGGGAGTGAAAATCGGTCTTGACTCTAATGGCATACCCTGTCTGATAGGAACTAATCCGAACGGTGATACAATTTGGAGCCTCGGACAGACATTTGACAGCAATGCCCTGGACAGCAAGATTACTTTCACTGTCAGCAGCATTAGTGCTGAGGGCCTGGATAAATCAAGTGGCAGCCTTGATATTATTGGACGTTACATAAGTATTGTGTTCAACGTTACGAATAAGTCAACCTCGCCAATAACTATTGACAGCACCAATCTGTATGTCGTTGTCACTGATGAATATGGTGTATATACCGTTATTTATGACAGTTCCACCAATGTGGCGATAGGCTCTACAGAAAGTCTCACGGTCATGGGCACTGCTGTATCTAAGTTCTCTGCCGTTATGGCGTCACCCGCAGGAACTGGCGTCACGGTCGACTTGTACTATCAGAAGAAGCAGAGGCTGGAGACGTCAACAACATACAAGGAAGATACAAAAGGCAAGCTTGTAATAGATAACTCAACAGGAGAGTGGACTTATTCAAGGCCGTTTATAATAACATCTTAAACGATTAAAAAAACGATTATGGGAACATTAAAGATTTTATCAAAGAGTTCAAACAACAGCTACAGCTATGTTGACGGAACAGACACCAAGCTCACCGTTAACGGCAACTTTGAGATGGATGAGCAGCAGAAACGGGTGCTGAGTGCCAACGGCAACATCTTCTACGGCGGTCTGAGTATCGCCAGCTTCAACACCTCGATGTACAACGACATCCTGCAGTATCAGCTCTACGGCCTCACTGCCGACAACACCGAGAAGGCATTCAAGGCACTGAGCGGCGTGCAGGAGCAGTTGAAGACCCTCATCGAGGGAACGGCTGAGAGCGATGCTTCCGGGAGTACAGAGCCGGCCTCTTCGGCTGAGAGCGAGATAGCCTTTTTAGACAATGAGTGTATTCCTTGCGAATATATCTTGAATGATGCCAAGAGCTATCAACACCTCGATGTACAACGACCTCCTGCAGTATCAGCTCTACGGCCTCACTGCCGACAACACCGAGAAGGCATTCAAGGCACTGAGCGGCGTGCAGGAGCAGTTGAAGACCCTCATCGAGGGAACGGCTGAGAGCGATGCTTCCGGGAGTACAGAGCCGGCCTCTTCGGCTGAGAGCGAGAAGTGAGTGTTGAGGTAAAAGCCAGCTGCGACACAAACTTGATGATAACGGTGATGTGTGGCCCGGCCACACTAAATCTCACTAATACCACTAATATTAATATTAACAAGGATGAGGATAAATGGCATAGATATGCCGCCACGCTGACTAAAAACAGCACGGCTGATCAAGCCGGTCAGGTGATATATATGTCATTCAAGCCGATTCCAAAACTAAACGAATATGTTATGTTCAGGAAAATGAAATTAGAGCAGGGCTCTCTTACCGACTGGTGTCTTGCAGAAAGTGAAATGGGGGGGGCACGACGTAAGGCAACACTTGCGGCCCTCTGTAACATTAGCGAAGAAAGGAGGGCTGCATGATAGGAATTAAGTGCAAGATAGCCTTTTTAGGCAATGAGTATATTCTTTGCGAATATATCTTGAATGATGCCAAGAGCTATTATGCAGCTCCGTATATCAACACTGGGCTTGTAATGAACAGCACATTCAAAATTGAATGTCAATATTCTATACCAAAAAATAATGGCATCTTTGTACTATATTCTGCCAATGAAGCAGGAAGGTGCGACCAACTCAGAGCTTTTGGAAATATGAATACTATGTACTTTGCGAGTGGTGCTAATAGAAGTGAATATTCTTTTTCAACAAGTCTCGATACAAAATATACATCAATTCATGATTTGGATACTGCTACTATTAATGGAATAAGTGTGGGCACTAACTCAAATGCTGATGGTTTCTCTAGCACGGCTCCGCTTCTTATCAATCGTGACTCATTTTCTACATATTATAATCCTATCGCAATTTACTACATGAAAGTGTGGCTTAACAATGCTCTAGTGCTCGACTTGATTCCTGCTATGTACGCAAAGACAAAAGAATACGGTCTACTTGACAAGGTTGAGAATAAGTTCTACGGCTCCGCCAACAGCAAAAAGTTTACCGGCAAAATCCTGTCGGGGGGGGGTAGCTAAACACTTGATTAAAGAAACCTCCATTTGAGACACTATACAATTTGGCCCTTGCTTTGCCGTTTCT
>OMUH01000098.1 GCA_900314195.1 uncultured Prevotella sp. | reverse complement strand
CCTTATCGACATTGAATGGCGGATTGGCCATTACATAGTCGCACTTGCCAGCCAGATTGTGGGCATCGTGATAGAATGAGTTAGCTTCGTCACCAGAGATAATCTTGCCGTTCAAGCCGTGAACAGCCATATTCATCAGACAGAGCTGGGCATTGTATTCTACCTTTTCCTGTCCGAAGAACGTCATGCTGGTGTTGGCATTGAGTCCGGTCTGATTTACAAAGTCGCCTGTCTGAACAAACATACCACCACTACCGCATGCAGGATCCAACATGATGCCTTGCGTGGGCTCCAGTACATTGACGAGCATTTTCACCAATGACTTAGGCGTAAAGAACACACCATCGTCAGAGGCTACCGCTTTTGCAAACTTGGAAAGGAAGTATTCATAAATTCGTCCGATGATGTCGCCACCAACCTCGTCGATGGTCTTATTGTTGAAAATACGAAGCAACTCGCGTAGGAGGTCATCTGCGAACATTGTGTAGGTCTTGGGTAGTACGCCTGTCAGTTGTTCGCTTTGGTCTTCTACCAGCTGCATAGCGTTGTTGACGGCTTCGCCTAATGAGTTTATTTCTTGTCCGTCTTTAGTTTTCAGACCCGCAGCCACGATATTGTCTGGTAAGTTCACAAGATAGTCGAACTGTGCTTCACGGGGCAGATACAATGCACTCTTAGCTGCGAAATCGCTGGGTTCCACAGGCATCACTCGCCCACCACGACTAGGGCGGTTCTGCAATATCTCTGCCTCTACCATCTTGTAGCGGCTGTAGGCATAGCGTAAGAACAGCAAAGCCAGCACAGGCATACAATACTGACTGCTTGTAAGTTTACTGCCTTGTCTCAATAAATCTGCCGACTCCCATAGCTCGGCTTCGAGTTTTCGTATATTGATCATTCTTTCTTTATAAATTTACTGCTTCTCCCTTCAACCTAAAGGCTTCTGGGTCTAATGTCATTTGATAAATCTTTATGTTTGGATTCAGTTTATTTGCAATGTCGATAATCTTCGTTCTATTACGAGGTAACATGTTTACACCTAAGAATATCGATTCAAAACAATCGCTGGATAAAGGCACATAATGCCTTATTTCTTTCCAGTCAACGATATCTTCTTTTTTGAATTCATCAGGTATGTCTCGACCAGCATGAACCCAAGCTGGGTCTTTTGTAATTATGCGGACTTCTTGCTCGTGTTCCCAGGCTTTCGCCTTAGTGAGCAATAAATCATTCCATGATGGATGGTCTTTGAAATAATCTGGCTTTTGCAAAATATCCTTATACCTAACTTCTGCTGCAAAAGGAGACATTAAACCAAAGAACTTGTATTGACAACTATTCAGAACGGCCTCTTTGTTTAGACCAATACATATTCCCTTGTGGTTGTTGTAGTATGCCCACATCAATAAAGAGTCATGAACCTTTGATAGGCAACACATCCATGTGCTGTTTCTCAGGTTCTCCATGTCGTTTTCTCCTTTCATAGAAAGAAAATCAGCAGGAGGCCAATTATGGGGACGTTCGGGAACCTTGGAATAATCAAAAAGAGCAGGATGACAGTCAAATGGATCGTTAAACTTAGTAGCATTGGTAAACTGTAGATTGTGATGCTCCAGCATCGCCAATCCACCTTTGAAGTCGATGTATTTGAATAACGTTTTGGCCATATTCCCGTTATATTTGTATTACTTGACTTGCTACTTGATCTGTTCCACCATCTACATTGTCTTTTTAATAGTTGTCGAAGGATGTCTTTTGTTGGCTACAAAATTATAAAAAATATCTTGTATAACCCTTTGGTTATATCGAAAAATTGCCTTTCTATGGCTTACTTTTATGATTTTTTTTTGTGCAAATGACGTGTTTGTAAGCCTGCTTTTGTGTTCAAAATGAGATGTTAATACAATTCTCATTAGAGCTTTGAGTAGAACACCATTGTTGCATCTTTCGAGAGAAAGAACGAAAACACTACATTACACACTTTTCGAGTATGATAACTTCTGCAATTAAAATATTAGATTATGCCAAATAATAATGCTATATTTTGGCGCAATCTATGCAAAATATTGAGATTATGCCAAGATATAGTACTATCTATTGTGGCAAGACTAATATACCATTTGGTTATTTGGCTTCCTTTCGTTTGGTCATTTGGCAGAGTTTTGTTCGGTGGTTTGGGACAAATTCATTCGGTCATTTGAAACCTCCAGATTGTAGTCTGTTGCTTTTAACCATCTATTATGCCCCAAATTCTGCGTAAACAATGCGTAAACAAACTATTTCAGTTAGGGGTATTTTGTGAGTTTCAGCGAAAATCATAAAAATGTAACTCATTGGATATCAGTATAGTTACAAATTATAGACTATCACAGAATATCATTATATTGGTCTCATAATCTGGAGGTCATAGGTTCAAGCCCTATCTGGTCCACATTGAAAATGAAGCAGTTACGAATTTTATAGCTGCTTTTTTTTGTGTAATTGCGTAAACAAACTGTTTGAGTTGGGTGTGTTTACGCAATGATGCTCTGTGATATTCAGCAACCATACAATCAAAACAACAAGTCCCATCGACATATAGTATATATGCGGATGGGACTTTAATCGTTAAAGGTCAAATTCAAAAGTTTCTTTGAGGTTGTTTAACTATCATACTTGCTGTAGAAGCATAAATTAAACTTGAAAACGAGTCGTACATTATCTAACACAAGGGAAAAGTGGCAATATTGCCAAAAATTTCGTGTTGATTGTCTGGATTCTGATGGAATTGTATTAACTTTACACGGAAAAAGTGGCAATATTGCCAAAAAAACTGTATAACTGCGAATTCTAAAAAAATGAAAGCATAATAAAGAATTGGAATCAAGAGTTGAAAGTAAACCTGCTTGCCCTTTCCGATCTTGTCGGTGCAGGCATCAATACACTTGTTGCAATAAAAAATAATTATGAGAAGAACTAATTTGTTCACGCTTGTCATTGGAGGCTTGCTTCTTATGGCTCCAACGTTTGTCAGTGCTCAGAGCGGCAACGACAGTAAATGGACTATTACTCCGCGTGCCGGTATGACCATATCAACTATAACCGGTGATGATGGCAAAGATGTTGATGATGCTTATGGCTCGCGCGCTGGCTTCGGCGGCGGCGTTGAGGCAGAGTATCATTTCAACAAGACCCTCGGTCTCTCCCTTGGCGCTTTCTACACCATGCAGGGCGCAAAGATCAATGGAGAGATGCTGACAGCATCAAAGAATACTCCTTCCGGATCATACTATAGTGAATATGATGCCAACAATACAATATTCTTGACCAGAGAAGGTAAAGATGCCCACTTCAACATTGCCGATTATATCAGCGACTATTCCTATGTTGCAAGAATGCATAACCTCAAGGCTGCTCTCGGATATATCAATATTCCGCTGATGCTGAACGTTCATCTGCCGCTCAATATTCCTGTCGGCATTACCGTAAAGGCTGGCGCACAAATGGACATTCTTGTTTCTGCCAAGGCTAAGGGCGATGTGCAGACTTACTATGACGGGGATTATGATTATGGAAGCAGCAGCTATAGCAATAGCATTAAAGGTGGTTTTAAAGACTTCAGCTTTACCATTCCGGCAGGACTGGCAGTGAGCTGCAAGAACATCGAACTTGATGCCCGCTATCTGTGGAATGTCACCGACATTAACGACGTAAGCGATTACAATGAGCCGTAGGGCAAGAACCACAATTCAACATTTCTCATCACTCTGGGATACAACTTCAATCTGTAATGACCGTTTCCTTCGCACTCAGTACGGCGATGACTATATGACGCCTGTCATGGCACCGACAAACCACGGCGAACTGATAATTGACGCGGAGCACAGCTACAAAGACCTGCTGCCGGAGGTGAGAAAAGCTTACAGACGGTCGGCGCTGAAGAGGTTGCTTAAGAAAAAGACAAAATATAAAAAATGAAACATTACATAGAGGTAAGAACGGTAAACAAGGCAAAGACAGATATAGACGAGCTGTTCAGCCGCTGGGGCTGTCATAACCTGTCGCCGCGGATAAACGGCAGCAGCGCCGTGGCCCGTTTCGCGGCCAAACTGACCGGGGTAATACGCATACTGACATGCGCGCATAAAGGTGACACTCTGCTGCTGCAATATCCGATGAAGAAGTTCTATTACACCGCTTGTACGTTTGCCCACTGGAAAGGGGCAAGCGTGAAAACGGTCGTTCACGACCTCGGTGCCTTCAGACGCCATAAGCTGACTCCGGAACAGGAGAACAAGAGGCTTTCGAAAACTGATGTGCTGATAGTGCACAATGAGACAATGGAGAAGTGGGTTGTCGGGCATGGCTTCAATGGACAGACCGTTTGTCTTCATATCTTTGATTATCTGATAGATGAAAAGCCACATGATTATGCCGTGCCTCACTCGCCGTGGCGAATAGTATATGCCGGCGGACTGTATAAATGGCGGAATGCTTATCTTTATAACCTTCAGGATTGTATGGCAGAATGGAGGCTTGACCTTTACGGGCCGGGCTACGAGGGCGACGGCAGTGATGACAGAATTGCTTATCACGGAAAGCTGCCGGAAGAAAAGCTGATGAGAGATGTGGAAGGTGATTTCGGCCTTGTATGGGACGGCGGGTCGCTCGACGAGTGCACTGGTGACTGGGGGGAATATTTGAAGATAAACAATCCTCACAAGACAAGCTTCTACCTCAGTGCCGGCCTGCCGGTGATAGTATGGCGCAAGGCGGCAATGAAAGATTTTGTTGAGAAGAACAATATAGGCTTCAGCATTGACAGTATCCGTGATTTGGACGGCAGATTGAAAAATATGACCAAAGACGAATATAACGCTATGCGTGACAATGCGCGCCGCATGGGCACCTTGCTGCGGGAAGGCCATTTCACAGCCAAGGCATTCGGATTCAGCAGCAACGATGACTGTGAATGAGATAATGAAGTCTGTTGCTCGTTGAATGAAAATTTTTTATTTTTAATGATTTTTTATTGTTAATGCCGGTGTAAGAGCAGAGGCCACGGCTACTAAATGTCTGTCGTATTCTTTGAACGAGACCGACCGGAATCATTATTTAAAATTCTTTCCTTCGCTGAATATCAAATATGCCGTTGATGACAACAACTCGCTGTCGGCAGAATTGTCGAGAAGAATAAAACGGCCGGACTATAGGCTGCTGAATCCGTTCAGATGGTATACGAGTAAATTTGATTATTCTGTTGGCGACCCGTTTCTTAAACCGGCATATATCAGTAACGCGGCTCTGACGTATATGCATGGATATGATTTCTATGTGAAGTTGTACGGCAGCAAGACGAGTGATGATTTCGGCAATATGGTTGTTTTTGATAAAAATGATGTCCGCAGTCAGATAGAAAAGGCCGGTAACTATCTTGACATTTATGAATATGGTGTTGACGCGGAATATTCTGTGCAGTGTGGCTCGTGGCTTGAGGCAACCTTGTCAGGACAGCTTACATATTCTTCATATAATTCTAACAGCACGTCGTTTGATGATGTATGTGGGTGGGGCTGCGGTCTGTCGGCAGACTGTCATTTTTATATAAGCAGGAATTTCTCGGCATCTCTGTCGGTTGAAGACGATGTTCCGGGTTATTATGATTACAGAAGGCGCAACAATGCCATGAACTTTAACTGCGGCATTTCTTACACCAACAGTAAGAAAGATTTCTCTGTGATGCTGAATGCTGAGGACTTGTTCAGAACATCTTCACCTAAATATTATTATTACTCAAACGGTGTCAGACAGGATTTCAATAACTACAATGACACACAACTTGTCAGCGTTACTGTGATAAAGAAATTCGGAAACTTGTTCAACAAGATTAAGAATATGTTTGAATCGTCAAACAAGGAAGAGAAAAGCCGGCTTTGACAGCTCAGGAAACGGTAAGCATGGCTTACCGTTTCCGTATCAGTGTCAGTCCGTCGCGCAGAGGCAGCAGGACCTTGTCGACACGGTTGTCGGTCGTAATGAAGTCGTTGAAACGACGGATGCCGGCAGTCTGGCTGTCTTTGTCATATTCCGGGTCAATGACGTGGCCGTCCCACAGAGTGTTGTCGGCAATGATGAAGCCGTCTTTCCGAAGCAGAGACAAAGTCATCTCATAATCTTCTGTATATGTGCGCTTGTTGCCATCGATGAAAGCCATGTCGAACGTGACGCCGAGCTCCGGGGCCAGCTCGCGCGCGTTGCCTATGCGGAAGTCGATGTAACGGGCCACGTCGGAGCCGTTTATCCACCGGCGGGTGAAGTCTTCCATCTCGTCGTTTATCTCAAACGTATAAAGACGCCGGTCATCGTCGCCGGTCTCTGCGGCGACGTCGCGCAGTCCCTCGGCCATGCAGATGGCGCTGTAGCCGCTGAATGTGCCTATCTCGAGAATGCGGTGCGGCCGGATCATATTGACAAGCATCTTCAGCAGCCGCCCCTGCAGGTGTCCGCTTACCATACGTCCGTGAATGGTGTGTATGTTTGTTGCTCGCCACAGGCTGTGCAGGTATGCACCTTCGCGGTCTGTGTGGGCATCAATATAATTGTCGAGAGCGTCGCTGTCTGTCATTCTGTTTTCTGCTGAGCGTTGTTTATTATGCCCTGGACGGCCATGTCGTAGCCGAAAAGGCCGAAGCCGCAGATGACGCCGAGGCAGGCGGGACTGAGAAAGCTGTGATGGCGGAACTCCTCACGTTTGTGCACGTTGGAGATGTGCACCTCGACAACGGGGCAGCGCAGGCTTCTGATGCAGTCCTGAAGTGCTATGCTGGTGTGGGTGTATGCGCCGGCATTGAGCACGATGCCGTCGTAAGAGAAGCCAACCTGCTGCATCTTGTTGATCAGCTCGCCTTCGACGTTGCTCTGATAGTAGTCGATGGTGATGTCTGGATACTTGGCTTTCAGTTGCGGCAGATAGCTCTCGAAAGAGCTCTTGCCGTAGATGCCCGGCTCACGCACGCCGAGCAGATTGAGGTTCGGACCGTTTATAATCTGTATTTTCATTGTTGTTTTGAAAAAATAAAAATATTTTGAAAATATGTTGTAAAAAAATTATGCGGCTAATTGTTGCGGCCAAATAATGTGAAAATTTAATACTATGAAGTCGGCTGCCGCAGAACTGCTGCGGCTTCTTTTTTTGTATCTTTGCAAAGTTAAAGATAAAAAATGGAAAACGACAACGAAAGACAAAGTAATAAAGACAATAATAAAGACAACAATGTGGTGGCGCGTTACATGCGGTATCTGAAACTTGAGCGCAACTATTCGGCTAACACGATAGAGGCCTACCGCCATGACCTGGGCTATCTTGAACGTTATCTGCAAGAGCATCATCTTGCTGCCGCTGAGGCTAAGATGGACGATCTGGAACAGTTTGCTGCCGGACTGCACGACAGCGGTGTGGGCGCTCGCTCGCAGGCCCGCATACTGAGTGGTGTACGGTCATTCTATCATTATCTGCAGCTCGACGGATACATGGATTATGATCCTACGGAGCTGCTGCCGTCGCCGAAGACGGGTGATCATTTGCCGGAATACCTTACCGTTGAGGAAGTTGATCAGCTGGAGGGCGCCATTGACCTGTCGAAATGGGAGGGACAGCGCAACAAGGCCATAATAGAAACACTCTTTGCATGTGGACTGCGCGTCTCTGAGCTTGTCAATCTGAAGCTCAGTGACCTTTATCTTGATGAGAAATTCGTCAGGGTGCTTGGCAAAGGCAGCAAGGAACGGCTCGTGCCCATCTCTGATTCAGCGATTCATCAGATAGAACTGTGGTTCATTGACCGCCGGCAGATGAACATAAAGCCAGGCGAGGAAGATTATGTCTTTCTGAACCGCCGCGGACATCATCTCACGCGCGTGATGATTCTGATAATGATAAAGCGCTATGCCAATGAGGCCGGTATTGAAAAGACCATTTCTCCGCATACACTGCGGCATTCATTTGCCACGGCACTGCTGCGTGGCGGTGCTGACCTGAGAGCAATACAGGCCATGCTCGGCCATGAGGATATAGGCACAACGGAGGTGTACACGCATCTTGAAACGAGTGACCTCAGACGCGAGATACTTGAACATCATCCGAGAAACATTGAATACAGGGAAAAGAAAAAACGATGAGCTGATAATCTGTTACGGGTGATCAGTTTAATTGATCAGTTTAATTAATTAGTTTAATTGATCAGTTTAATAATATGTGGCGAAATAAAAAAGAATGCGCACGAAAATATTCTCTGATAAGCTATTTATTATTAACTTTGCACACGATTTGCATTCATGCCGTTGGCCGGCGCAGCTGACAACAGCGCCCGCGGCCAGCCCTCAGACGGTTGAGGAATGCTGATGAACATTTTTTATAATTATTTTAAAAATCAACAGCAATTATGTCTTATTTATTTTCATCAGAGTCGGTGTCTGAGGGACATCCTGACAAAGTGGCCGACCAGATCAGTGACGCCCTTCTTGATCAGTTTCTTGCATACGACGACAAGGCACGCTGTGCCATCGAGACATTCCTTACCACAGGACAGGTGGTAATCATGGGTGAGGTACGCTCGGAAACGTATATCGACCTTCCGCAGATAGCCCGGCAGACAATCAACAAAATCGGTTATACCAAAGCCGAATATAAGTTCGACGGTGACAGTTGCGGCATTCTGAGTGCCATTCATGAGCAGAGTGACGACATTAACCGCGGCGTTGACAATGGCAGCGATGACAATCAGGGAGCCGGCGACCAAGGTATGATGTTCGGCTATGCCACAACAGAAACAGATAACTACATGCCCGTAAGCCTTGAACTGTCACATCTCATCATGCGCACGCTCGCCGATATTCGCAAGGAGGGAAAGGAGATGACTTATCTGCGGCCTGACGCGAAGAGCCAGGTGACGGTTGAATATAATGACAACAACACGCCAGAGCGTATTCACACCATTGTGGTGTCAACACAGCATGATGAGTTTGTAAAACCAGCTGACGACACGCCGGAGGCACAGCAGAAAGCTGACCGTGAGATGCTCGATACCATACGGCATGACGTAATAAACATACTTATGCCTAGGGTGAAGGCTCAGTGTGGTCCGAAAATACTGAAACTTTTCAAGGGTGAGGTGAAATATCTCGTAAACCCGACGGGAAAGTTCGTTATCGGTGGTCCGCACGGAGATACGGGCCTTACTGGCAGAAAAATTATTGTCGACACCTACGGCGGCAAGGGTGCCCACGGCGGCGGGGCTTTCTCAGGCAAGGATTCGTCAAAGGTAGACCGCAGCGCGGCTTATGCGGCACGTTACATAGCCAAGAATATGGTCGCTGCCGGTGTAGCCGATGAGATGCTTGTGCAGCTGGCTTACGCCATCGGCGTGGCTGAGCCTGTTAGTATATATGTCAACACTTACGGTACGTCACATGTCGGTGTCAGCGACGGTGAGATAGCCGAGAAGATAAACTCAATGTTCGACCTGCGTCCGAAGGCCATTGAACGACGTCTGAAGCTCAGACAGCCGATGTTCTTCGAGACGGCAGCCTACGGACACATGGGGCGCCGCAACGAATGGGTCACCAAGACGTTTACGAGCCGGTATCATGAGACGAAGACCATGCGCGTGGAACTGTTCACATGGGAGAAGCTTGACCTTGTTGACAGCATAAGAAAGGAATTCTCTATTAAGTAATGTAGATAAAGCCACTTTACGGCAGTTACACAATATGAGCCTGCGGCAAAGATGTCTGCCATACTGGATGACGGTGGGCCGCTTTTGCCGCAGGTTTTTCGTGAATTTATTATAATCTTCTATCAGCATAATTTTTTATGATACAGCAGGCAGATTCTTTGCTTGAGATGACAGCCGACGGTGCCGGCGAAGAGGTCAAGACCGTCAGGCACGGTCCGCCGACTCCTTATGAGGTGTCGCGGTGGATGCCTGACGACTGTACGCCAGAGCAGCTTGATTCAGCAATACAGGCCAATTGTCCTGTTGCGCCGGTTACCAATTGGAGTCACCGGCCAGACACGTTGCATCTGCCGGGGCAGCCGAAACCGGTAGACCCGCTGAAGGCACCGCTGCCGTCGTTCATGGAGCACAGTTTCTTTGCCGATGACTCGCTTTATCACCCGGAGCTGAAAGCACCGCAGAATGGCATTGCCGGTACGCCGGTGCCATATGTCATTACCGGCGACAATGTCATCACAGGTGTGTTGCTTGCGTGTTTTATGCTTGCTTCTGTGGCGCTTGCGCATTCGCACAGCTTCCTTGCGCGGCAGGCGAAGAACTTTTTCCGGGAACCGCATCATGGCACTACCGAGATAACAGAAACATCGTCAGAGCTGCGCTATCAGCTGTTCTTTGTGTTGCAGTCATGTCTGCTTTATGCACTTGTGTTTTTCTTCTGGGGACGTTCGGATTCTGACGCGTTCGTAATAGAGCAGTATCAGGTTATTGGCCTGTATACGGCCGTCATTGCTGTTTATTATGGTGTGAAAGCCGGGCTGTATACACTTGTCGACAGTGTATTCTTTGATATGAAACGCAATGAGCAGTGGCTGAAGGCTGCGCTCTTCCTGACATCCATGCAAGGCGTGGTGCTCTATCCGGCTGTTCTGATAATGGCCTTTTTCGGACTGGCTGACAATACCGTGGCTCTTATAGCTGTTATCGTTGTCGTATTGGTTAAAATACTGTCGTTTTTGAAGTGCTATATTGTCTTTTTTAAACGTAAAGGCGGTTTTGTGCAAAATATTTTGTACTTTTGTGCCCTTGAAATGATGCCTCTGGCCCTGCTGTGGGGCTCGTTGCTAAGAATAGGAAGCTATTTGAAAATAAATTTTTAGGATTATTACAGGAAACAGATGATTAAAAAGATTTTGGTTTCTCAGCCTAAGCCGACCAGTGACAAATCGCCTTACTATGACATAGAAAAGGAAGCGGGCGTGAAGTGTACTTTCCATCCTTTCTTTAAAGTGGAAGGTCTGACGGCACGCGAGTTTCGTCAGCAGAAAATCAACTTGCTTGACTATACGGCAGTAGTGTTCACATCCCGCCATGCCATTGACAACTATTTCAAACTGGCAAAGGAAATGCGTGTTACCATTCCTGAAGACATGAAATATTTCTGTGTCATAGAGACTATAGCTCTGTACATTCAGAAATATGTTCAGTACCGCAAGCGCAAGGTGTTCTTTGGCAATACCGGCAAGATTGCCGACCTCGTACCGCTGATGATGAAGCATTCCGGTGAGAAATTCCTTGTTCCTTTAAGCTCTGTGCATAATGATGACGTTAAGAATATGCTTGACGCCAAGAAATTAAAGCATACGGAATGCGTAATGTACCGTACGGTGAGCAACGACTTCAAAGAGGAAGATAAGAAGACATTCGATTTTGATATGCTGGTTTTCTTCAGTCCGACGGGTGTGAAGGCACTGAAAAAGAATTTTCCTGATTTCAAACAAGGCGATATTAAAATTGCAACCTTCGGTCCGGCAACGGCGAAGGCTGTTGAAGATGAAGGACTGAGACTCGACCTGACAGCGCCGTCAAAGAAATATCCTTCAATGACGGGTGCCTTGCGTGATTATCTGCTTCATGAAAACGGCATAGAATAAAATTCTCTTTTATATTTAAAAAATTGGGTGAACATACTCTCACAAAATGCGAGCGGCTGCACAGCCGCAGCGATGTGGAGGCTCTTTTCTCCGGTGGCAGCCGTTCTATGGCTGCTTTTCCGTTAAGGCTTGTCTATCACATTGCTTCCCGTGGCGTCGTTGATGCTCCGGCAGAGATGCTTGTGAGTGTACCAAAGAAATATTTCAAGCGGGCCGTGAAGCGCAACCGCGTCAAACGGCAGGTCAGAGAGGCTTTCAGAAAGAATAAAGGCATCATCGCCGAAAGCCTGGATGTCAATATGCCGGACAAGAAGGTGATGATGGCGTTTATATGGCTTGATGACAGGCTGTATTCAACCAGCGATGTGGCAGAGAAGGTGGAACGCCTTATGACACGGCTGAGTGAGAAAATAAGCAGATGATGAGAATGCTGAATGAATTACTGAGGGGTTTGAGATCGATTCTGCGGATGGTCTCTAAGGCCATCACCTTGATGCTCGTTGCGCCAATATTGTTCTATCAGAAGTTTATTTCGCCGCTGACACCGCCTTCGTGCAGGTTCACGCCCACATGTTCCGAATATGCGCGGCAGGCTTTGCTGAAATACGGTCCGGTGAAAGGACTTGCACTCGCTGTCTGGCGGATATTGAGGTGTAACCCATGGGGCGGACACGGCTATGATCCGGTTCCGTGACGTTCTTATCCAAGAAACTTTTTTGATGTTTCTTGATTTTATGAATAATAATCAATAAGTTTTTATTAAAAAAAATACCGATGGTTCAAAATTTTGTAGAAGAACTTAAATGGCGTGGAATGTTGGCGCAAATCACTCCGGGAACGGAAGAGTTCCTCATGAAGAATGTTGTGTCAGCTTATCTTGGTACAGACCCGACGGCCGATTCGCTGCACATTGGTCATCTATGTGGCATAATGATGCTCCGGCATCTTCAGAATTGCGGCCATAAGCCTTATCTGCTTGTAGGAGGAGCCACCGGAATGATTGGCGACCCATCAGGAAAGAGCCAGGAAAGAAACTTGCTTGATGCAGACACGCTGTATCACAATCAGGAAGCTATAAAGAAACAGGTTTCCAAGTTTCTCGATTTTGACGGCGACGGGGCAGTAAAGGCTGTCATGGTTAACAACTATGACTGGATGAAAGACTTCAGCTTTCTTGATTTTGCACGTGAGGTAGGCAAGCATATAACCGTTAACTATATGATGGCTAAAGACAGTGTGCAGAAACGTCTTAACGGTGAGGCACGCGACGGACTGTCGTTTACGGAATTCACTTATCAGCTGTTGCAGGGGTATGATTTCCTGTATCTCTACAAAAACTACGGTGTGCGTCTGCAGCTTGGCGGCAATGACCAGTGGGGCAACATGACAACAGGTATTGAACTCATTCGCCGTACTCTTGGAAGCGAGAATGAAGCCTTCTGTCTCACTTGTCCGCTGATTACAAAGGCCGACGGAAAGAAATTCGGAAAGACCGAGAGCGGCAACGTATGGCTCGATCCGGCCAGGACTACGCCGTATGCATTCTATCAGTTCTGGCTTAATGTGACCGATGCTGACGCAGAGAGATATATCAAGATATTTACAGACCTTGACAAAGAAACAATAAACGCTCTTACGGAAGAACATCATAAAGATCCGGGACGTCGTATACTGCAGCACAGACTTGCAGAAGAGGTTACTACCATGGTGCATTCGAAAGAGGCGCTTGACATGGCCATTGCCGCGTCAAACATACTGTTCGGCAAGGCTACGAAAGAACAGCTGTCGTCTCTCGATGAGGCAACGTTCAATGACGTGTTTAAAGATGTGCCTCATTATGAGGTGTCTAAAGATGCTCTCGGCACAAAGGCTGTTGATTTGTTCTGCCGTGAGGGATGGCAGATCTTCCCGAGCAAGAGTGAGATGCGAAAGATGGTTAAGGGCAACGGTGTAAGCCTTAACAAGGAGAAAGTAACCGATGCAGAACGTATCATCACATCTGATGATCTTGTTGACGGCAAGTTCCTGCTCGTGCAGAGAGGCAAGAAGAATTATTTCCTTATTACGGTGAAATAATTTTCGAATTATTGGTGTCCGCTAAACTTTTTTGAAGAAAAAAAAGTGTAAAAAAAATTAGGCTGAATTCCTCGCTTGGAATTCAGCCTTTTGTGTTATCTTTGTTTCTACTAACAAAACCAGATAACTATGCACAAAGGTACACATTTTCTCGGACAGCCGGTTCTTGGTCAGCTAATAAGTTTGCTTGACAAGCCCAAAATATTAGAATTCAGTAAGAATATAGGTGGTGAACGGTATGTGAAGAAATTCGACGCATGGCAGCATATACACATTCCTGGAAAACCCCTAAAAAGACTGGAATAAAATGCTTGAAAGTGCAAAAGAAAATCCACCAGAACCGTCACTTTTCGACTAAAGGGGGCTTGACATTAAAAAAACAATTCCGCAATACCATTTTAGTAGTATTGCGGAAAGAATTCATGTCCATTTGCATTTTTAGCGGACACCAATATTTTCGAATGTTCTGTTTTTGAAAATTACACAAACAAGGACCGGCACAATAATGCCGGTCCTTGTTGTTTTGTGGTCCTATGATAAGCGTACGTGAGATACGCATCATACTTTTGCCTTGATTTGTTTGTCTTCCTGTGATAAGCTTTTGCCATGCAATAGGGCTTTATTGTTACACATTATGTTTTTCTGCAACATTATTTCAATACATTTATGTCCTAGCAGAATAACCTTTGATGTTATGCGGATGATTATCGTATTTTGTCAAGAACGGAAATAATTAAAACTATTTTCTTTGCCGTGTCATAAAAAAACAGTATTTTTGCACACGATTATTGTCCCATGGTGTAATGGTAGCACTACAGTTTTTGGTTCTGTCAGTGGTGGTTCGAATCCGCCTAGGACAACATCGGAAATCCGCAAATGTCGTTAAACGCTGCATTTGTGGATTTTTTCTTTATATATTCTTGCTGAAACCGGAAACAATGCTTATATTTGACAAAAAATAGAATACTGTCATGATAATACACGTAGCCAATCCTATTTACGATTCCGTTTTCAAATATCTAATGGAAGATGAGCGCATTGCAAAGACGATACTGTCGGCATTGCTCAATAAGAACATAAAGGAAGTGTCTGTCCGCCCGCATGAGTACAGCAATCAGACCCGTGACAGCATATCCATGTTCCGTCTCGACTTTACAGCTACGATAAAGGAAAAGGACGGTTCGGAATATCATATATTGATAGAACTTCAGAAAACGTGGCTTGAGACAGAAACACTCCGCTTCAGACAGTATCTCGGAGCGCAATACAGCGACAAGCGCAATATGCAGAGAGGTGACAGAAAACAATATTCGCTGCCAATGGTTGCTATATACATTCTTGGCCACAGGCTTGGCGATATAGATGAGCCTCTTATTTATGTCAGTCATAATGTATGTGACAGAGCCGGTAACAAAATAGAGAAAGGTATTCCTGATCCGTTTATTGACAGTCTTCAGCACGACAGCATCATAGTTCAGATACCGCTCCTTCATGGTCAGCTCAACAGTCATCTTGACAGGGTATTGAGTGTGTTCGATCAAAGCAATGCAGATATAGACAATCGTCATCTGCTTGCTCTTGACGAGAATGCCTATACGCAGGATGACGGTATGGGCTACATACTTCATCGTCTGACACTTGCTGCCGCTGATGCTGATATGCGCCAGGATATGAATGCTGAGGATGAGTTCTTTTCGGCAATAGAAGACCGTGATACAGCCATCATGACACGTGATAAGAAAATCAAACAACAAGATAAAAAACTGGCCGAGCAGAGCAATCAGATAGCCGAGCAGAGCAATCAGATAGCCGAGCAGAGCAATCAGATAGCCGAGCAGAGCAATCAGATAGCCGAGCAGAACAATCAGATAGCCGAGCAGAACAATCAGATAGCTGAGCAGAGCAATCAGATAGCCGAGCAGAGCAATCAGATAGCTGAGCAGAACAGCCAATTGGCTGAGCAGAGTAGTCAGCTGGCTGAGCAGAGCAGCCAATTGGCTGAGAAAGACAGTTTGTTGTCAGAACAGAAAAAACGTATGTATTCGCTTGTCGCAGCATTGAAGGACAGTGGAATGTCAATAGCGCAAATCTCAAAAACGACAGGCATTTCTGCTGATGAGCTGAATGACTTGATAAAAAATGGTAAATAAAAAACATAAAAGGGATGCCTCGCACGAAGCATCCCTTTTATGTTAGGTAGATTATAAATAGAATTTTCCAGTATAGCCTGTTACCGTTTTCTATTCAGGAATGATGTTGAATGAGAATGATTTGTTGCCGTAGTGAACACGGTATTTCTCCAAAGGCCATGCGCCCCAAGAGTTTGTTCCGCCCACGCCGTAATGTTCGGCGTCAATGAACAGATTCGTGTATTTCGATTTCTCAACCTGATAGCTGTGGCGCTGGTGCTTTTCTTCTCCGTCGTCGAGCGAGTCTATGTCATAGTGTAATGCTGATGCATAGAATGCGCCTGAAGGTGATGAAACTGTTATAGTGGTGCCGTTGCCGCTTTGTCTCCACCATTGTATGTCGCTCTTTGTGCCTGTCTCCTGCGGCCGTATGTATGGATAGAACTGCTGTTCGGCTGTTTGCTTGTATAGCCCCATGCGCATGCAGTCTTTGCGGTCAGCATAGTTCTCTACAGGTCCTCGGCCGTAGTATTCACTCATGCCCATGTCGTAAGGCAGGTTGACAATAACCCCGAAGCGGAACATATCGCTTACTTTATCCGTGCTGCTTGTGTTGAGTGTTTCTGTTATTGTCAAGCCTCCGTCGTTGTTGTCGATGTTGTATGTCATGACAAGACTTGCTTTTACCTGCGGCATGTCATATTCTGCGGTCACGGTAACAGCTTTCGTCTGCTTGTCTTTTTTCGCAGTCAGCGAGGTTAGCTTCATTACCGGCTTGCGCCACAATCTGAACTTCTTCTGCAGGCCGGCGCCCATGTCGTTGTCGGTAGGTGCCCGCCAGAAATTTGGCTTTATCGTACCACCCTTGGCGAGAATGCTCTTGCCGTTGACTGAGTATTCGGAAATAAAACCTGTCTGCCTGTCAAAGGAGATAACGGCATTGTTGTCAGTGTCGTCTTTCTTTGAAGTTACAGTTATATTAGGCGAACCTTTCTTGTCTATAATTTTCAGTCTCAGTTTCTCATCATCGAAGGCCGTGTCAACAACGGCCTCTTCAGTGTTTTCTATCTGTGCGTAGGCAATGGTCTGTCCCTTTTCCATCAGCGGCTCTGCCGTTTTCAGTTTGAAGTCGATATTGAGGTAATCGCCCCATTCTTTCGAACTGATATGGTATGTACCTGTCTGCTGTGGCTTGACGTCGAGATTGTCAATGACACCGCTTTCCACAGGCTTGCCGTTGCTGAGCACCGTCCAGTGCATAGCATAGTTTGACAGGTCACGGAAGAAATATTCATTTCTTACCTTCACATCCGCGTCGGTGCCATCGAAGTTGTTTGATGATGCCCAGATGTTCTGATACTGATAAGCCAGTTCATAGGCGTGTGGGTTCAGCTGTCTGTCTGGGCCTATGATGCCGTTGCAGTTGAAGTTGTTGTCCGACGGGTCATAGCTGTTGTAGTCGCCGCCGTAGCAGTATTGCTCCTGGTTGCCTGAGCCAGGCTCAAGAGATGCCGTCTTAGCCTCAAGTTTATTAAGATAATCTGCGTCTAAGGTTAGATAGCCTTTTGAGTGGTTGTTGCTGTTGACGGCTGCAAGCAGCTCGCTGTTAATGTTTTTATGCAGAGCCTGGTCAACAAAGTCCCAGTCGAAGCCGCCTTGATATTTTGGATATTTCCTTATCAGTTCCCAGTATTCTTTCAAGTTTCCGCCGGAGTTGCCCATGGTGTGGTTGTATTCGCACTGAATGAGTGGCTTGGTGTATGCTGCGTTTGCAGAATATTCGTCGCAGTGTCTCACGTCATAATACATCGGACAGAAAATGTCTGTCGCATGACCGTTCTTTCCGGCCTGCTCATACTGTATAGGCCGGCTGGTGTCCTGCGAGCGTATCCAGTCGTAGGCATCATCGAAGTTTTTTGAGTATTTCGTTTCGTTGCCAAGACTCCAGATGATAACGCTCGGATGATTGTAGTTCAGCGACACGTTGTGCTGGTTTCTCTGCATGATTTGTTTTGCAAAGAGCGGTGTGCCCGATATGGCATCTTTGCTGTAGCCGAAGCCATGGCTTTCCTGGTTTGCCTCAGCCACTACGTACAGTCCGTATTTGTCGCACAGGTCATACCAGCGCGGGTCATCGGGATAATGGCTTGTTCTGACAGCGTTTATGTTCAGGCGTTTCATTATCTTTATGTCCTGCACCATTCGCTCGAGAGAAACATTGTAAGCACCGTCGGGGTCCATTTCGTGGCGATTGGCACCTTTTATCAGTACCGGCTGTCCGTTGACGAGCAGCTGTGAGCCTTTTATCTCAACCTCTCTGAATCCCACCTTCAGTGGAACAGTCTCGTAAGTGCGTACGGCGGCACCGCGTTTCGCAGCTTTGGTGTCAGTAACGCTGATATTCAGGTTGTACAGGTATGGAGTCTCGGCAGTCCATTTGTTCACGCCCGGTACGTCAATAGAAGCTGTAATCTTTCCGTTTTTGTCGGCAGCGGCGTTTTTCTGTGCCACGGTCTTCCCGCCGGCATCTGTAAGTACAATGTTTACGGCAGCATTTCCTTTCATCGTTGCCGAAACAGAAAGCGTACCGTCGGTATAATCATTTTTCAGTCCGGCAACGAGTCTGATGTCATCAATATGTTTGTCGGCAGGTTTGGCATAAAGATAGCTTGTGCGTGCCACGCCTGACAGCCGCCAGAAGTCCTGGTCTTCATCCCAAGAGCCATCGCACCATCTGAATGTCTGGAAGGCAATAAGGTTCTTGCCCGTATGCAGATATTTCGATATGTCAAATTCAGCTGCGACCTTTGAGTCTTCTGCATATCCCACGAAGGTGCCGTTTACCCACAGATAAATGTTTGACGTAACCGACCCGAAATGAGCTATTATCTGTTTGCCGTTCCAGTTGGATGGAATATCAATCTCCCGCCGGTAGGAGCCCACATGGTTGTCTTTCACAGGTACGGCCGGCGGCTGTTCATTGAAGTGTCCGCGCCATGCAAAGCCAATGTTTACGTATTCCGGCTGTCCGTAGCCATTCACTTCCCAGATGCCAGGCATGGTCATGTCCTTCCATGCTGAATCATCGTAATCAGTCTTCCAGAATCCGTCGGGACGCTCGTCTGCATTGGCCACCCAGCTGAACTTCCACGTTCCGTCGAGGCTTACATAGTTTTTTGATTTAAACCTGTTGCCAGAGTTGATGACAGCCGTGTCGTCATCGGGCGCGAAGGCGAAGAAATCCGTGTGCAGCCTGTAACGGCTGATTTCGTTAACGCTCAAGTCGTGCCATTCAGTGAATGACGGCTGAACGGCATTGTTGCCGTTCTTTTGCGCATATACCGTCAAGGACAGTCCGGCAAGCAAAGGTAAAATCAATTCTCTTTTAGAAATAAATTTTTTTCGCAGGTGTAGTCTGTTAATCATTATTTTGCTAATAGTTTTTTAGATTGTATATAATGTGTTGTATATATCAGTAAGATTACTTATGTCCTTGCAAAGATACCCATATTAGTTATCATTTATGGTAGACAATACGATAAATTAATGATATAAATAGTAAAAATGTCTATTTATCAGTTTGCTGTTGCTGATTTTTCAGCAGATATTCCGATGGCGTAATTCCATATTCCTGTTTGAAGAGTCGTCTGAAATATGCCGGCGAGTTATAGCCCACCCGTACGTAAAGACTGCTTATCTGAATATCTGGCTCAGCATTCATAATCCGGCAGAAACAGCGATTATAAAAATAAATTATTTGATGAGAAAAGCGGCGGTTTCAAGGCCACGCACAAAGGACATAATTT
>OMUH01000135.1 GCA_900314195.1 uncultured Prevotella sp. | reverse complement strand
GTCCAGTTAGATGTTCCGAGAAACAGAGGCTGATATCACCCGTTGAGTTGTTAATATAATGCTCTGATATTTAACGTTTTAAGTAGCGAAATAATTCTTTGAAAATTCGCATAACTCATTGATTTTTAGTAACTTTGAAGTATAACTCAAAAACATTAACGGCTATAATATATTTTTTACGTAAAAACATATTTCACAACTATAAACAAACGATTGCGCGTAATTTCATAAAGATTGCATATTTATTGACGTAAATCAATAAACAAGACAACAGGAAGAACATTCTTATTAATTTTAAGTTGATATGTTGATCGAATTATTTATTTTTGCGATGTTTTAAATAAATAAGCATTATGAACTCGATTGTATCGTTTAACAAGGCAGATGAGACTAAAGTGGTTACTCGTTTCAGCCAAATGATGAAGGATCGCAAGAGTTTCTTGGATTCTAAGAAAATTAAAAGCGAATTTTAATTTGAAAAAGTAACAAAACAGAAGCCGGTGTTCTTTTAGGAACACCGGCTTTTTTTGTGTGTGGAACTGATTTTATTCAGCTACCGTTGAAGAAACATTCTGCTTCTCATAGTAGGCCTTATAGGCATCGCCGCCATATTTGAGTCCGAGGTCTTCGCCGGCAATACCGTCACAAGCACCTTTATAAGACCACTTGCGAAGATAGTCTGCGTCGAACAAATTAGGCACATCACCTTTAAGCCAATATTCATGTTCCTTTTCATTGTCACTCAGCGTCCATATCGTTATTCCGCTCTGCTGTGCCTCCGGAACATTCTTTTTGTAACTTTCGAATATCATCTTATAGCAATCACTCTGACACTTATACTGCGCTGCCGACGGTGAGCTGGTTCCGAGAGCAACATCCAATTCAGTAATTCTGATTAGCTTGCCGGTAGCAGCCATTGTCGTAAACATTTCATCAACCTGCTTACGCAGTCTTGCAATCAGAGAGTCGTTCTCCGTTACATTGTCTGTCGCAGATTTAAGATTGAAATGCACTTGCGAGCCTATACCGTCTACAATAGGCGAGCCGTTGGCTTTATCTATATCGTTGACAAACTTAATAAGAGCTTTGAGCTTGCCGGGACTTACTTCAAGATTATAGTCATTGACAAATAACTTTGTCTCAGCCGGCAGATACTTGCGGGCTTTCCGGAAAGCCTGCACGGCATAATCCTTCACATAATATCCCCAATAGAAACGGTTGTCACCCCAGTTAAGAGTCAGGCCGTCTGCTGCGCTTTCCTCAGGAGCAGTATCATAGGTCACATTTCCGTTATCATCAGTTGAGCTGCCTCCGAAAGCACCCGCATCAACACCGCGCACCTTGTTAGTACCATCGGTGATAGGCTCGTTTATAACGTCATAGCCATATGGCACAACATTCTTCTCTTTGAGATGATCAGCACATCCCTTTATCCATGAGTCCATAGCCCCAAGAAGTACAGTGCGTTTCTCCTCCGGCGACTTCACTACATAAGTGATGGTTGTTGCGCGGCGCGGTCTTCCCGCATAGCGCTTCACGAACCTGAACTGCTTGGCCGAAGCGTCGAGCGTCTGGTCTTTTGCTATGCCGAACTTCACATCATCAATATAATAATTGCCTGACACCTTTCCGAAGTTAATGATAATTCTGTTCACATTGTCATAGGCCGGCTTAAACTTTTTTTCACACAGATACCACTCTGTGCCAGGTGAGAATGTTGAATATGCCCCTTGTGAGCCGTATGTTGTTCCATTCTGATACTGGAACTGAACCTGTCCGGCAGCAGAGCTGCTCCTTACCCAGAACTGAATCATATAAACCTTTGAGCTGTCGAGATAATTGTCAAAAGTATATGCACACTGCGCATCCCAGAAATTCTTGTCGTCCGGATTTTTCAGAACGAGCGCATGAGAACCGTTTCTGCCAGCACCTTCTTCAACATCAGAGCTTGAACTGCCGCCCCATGAAGACCATTTGCCTTTTGTGCCACCGTCGAAGTTTGAGTTGTCGCCAGTAAGGATGTTTTTCATCGGATCTTCCTTTTTAACGCCGAACTGTATGTCGTCAAGCCAGTAATCACCGGCCACCTTGCCGAAATTCAGACACAGACGGTTCATGCCTTCCTTGGTGGGTGTGAATTTATATTCATACGTCTGCCAGTCGGTGCTAAGCTGTATGGCATGATAGCCCTCACCGGAATAAGGACTTTTATTCATCTGCGCAGCAAACTGAAGGCTTCCTGTAGAGCTTGAAGCTTTTGCCTTGAAACGAAGAGTATATTCCGTGCCGACAGTCAGCGCAGGATCAACATCCTGAACGAATTGGGCAACATAATAGTCAGCTCCGTCAGACGGGTTGTGCAGGTGAACGACACCGTTCTGATTGTCTTTCTTGTCAAGCCATTCGCGTGTCGAGCTGTTACCCCAGCTGCTCCATGAGCTTACATCAGAATCGAAAGATCCGTTTTTTAATATTGAAGCAATGTTACCGTCAGTTTTTATTACCATTGTTGGTGCAATCAGCGATTTCAGATAAGTCTGCGACTGCTGCTGATACCAGATAAAGTTATGTCCGTAAAGGCGCATGTCTGCCGGCATGTTGTCAAGCATATTGTCGACAGCAGTCCATGTCATGTTTCCGCTATTGCCAACGACAGCATCCATCTTCATGGCATTGCCGGTGGTGAACATTTGGAAATTCTCATCAGCAAGCGTTTTATAGGCAGACCCTGTAGAAGCTGACTCATTATACATTGCCGCGCTCATGCCCAGTCCGATAACCGTGTTAGGCATATATTGCTGCGCGTATGTCTTTATAGGCTCATAATTGGCAAGCACCTCCTTAACGGCAAGCGGAATCTCACTTTCTGTAACCGTCTGCTGCCCGTCAGGACGCCCCCACTCCATAATCTGGTCATCACAGCTTGACAGCAGCATGGCAAGTAAGGAGGATGATATAAATAGTTTGTTAATTTTCATTGTTGTCTGTTTTTATATTAAGACAGAAAAGCGTTGTCAACAAATTTCCCGGGCCGGCCGTACAGCCGGCCGCGGAAAATTTCCAAACTGCTTATTCATTTATAATACTAATCATCAAAATCACTTACACTCTTTGCAGTGATCGGCACTAATCTGAAATTGTCAACATATATTTTCAGGCCGCTTATCCCTGTTGCCGTGTAAGTCAGGTCTTCACTGTATTTCAAGTCCGGGTTAACAAACAGAAATCCGAAGTTCCTGTAGCTGCCTCCGTTTTTGTCGTCAATGACATTCTTGAAAGTCCATGTTTTATCCTTATTTGTGTAATTGCCGAATTCACTTAAAGGAATGGTTACAGTCTGCCATCTGCTGCCTGTGGTGAACGGTGTCACTGCACCTGTCTCCCTGTCTAGCCAAGGCACCCAGGCATAAGCCTGATTGATGTAGTCGGCATTATATTTTGTATTGCCTGAGCCATAGCCATAATTGGCAAGATTGTTCTGAAGGGTTATTTCCATCTGTCCAGACAGTGACCACGTCTGAGGTACATACACGTCAAACTGAAGAGCTATTGAGTCAACAGGAGTATTTGCAGGAATGAATTCCGTCATTCGTGTCCAGTCATCGGTAGGCTCGTCGTTTCCGGATGTCCAGAAGCCCTTGGCATTGGCGCCGCCTTTCAGCTCATCCGGCACAATCTGCGCCACCTTTCCACGCCCGCTGTTAAGCGGATCGTCTACGAGGTCATCAGCACTGTAAGTAGCACTCCATGAGCCTTGAACACCCTTTCCGTCGAAGTTAATGATATAGCAGTTGTTGTTGTTGAAATAGGCCGGTGTAACGGCTGTGCCGTTGGCACCCTCGCTTGTTATCGACCCGCTTTCAGTAACACCTTCCGGCATAATGAAAGAATACCATTTGCCTTCAGCATCATTGATGATGTTGTCAGTAACCTCAACACCGCCAGGAAGCGTTATCTTATTTGTTTCCTGTAGATTACTTCCGTATACCGTGACCTTCTCGCCAGCCATGGGCAGAGTATTGTCAACACTTGTCACAGAAGGGCTCGATGCACGTATCGTGAAGTGATACGTAAGACTCGAATTGTCTTTTACAAGCACTATGGTGTTGCGAAGGCTGTCAACCGCATTTGTTATAGGTGTCTTGATGTTTAGCGTCACCCATATATTGTTGTCGGTCAGCAGGGCACCGTTGAAATACGTGTCATAACCATTTATATACACTTTTTTCAATCCTGTAAACCCGGAGCCCTCTATACGGAGCAGCTGCCCGAGACGGGCAAACGACACTTCCCTGTCAGTAACTGTCGACTTGGCATCCTCAAGGTAAACCTTGCTGATGGACATTGTTGCCGAACCGGCACCATCGTCATCAGAACATGCCGTAAAAACAAATACCGACAGTAATAATAATGTTATATATTTTAGAACTTTCATTTGTATAATCGTTTTAAGATGTTTACAAAAAGATTATCACATTCCGCTAATTGAACAGAGATGCCTCGTCAACTTCACGTTCTCCGAACGAATACGGCACTGTGCTGACATTGCCGTCAGTGTCTGGCTTCAGACGCGGGTTCTTGCTCTGGTCCGTATTGCTTATAGGCAGCAACAAATCAGAAGCCTTGGCTATATCCACATCAGGTCCCGGCGCCGTGTATTTATCGCTGAGCTTATATGTATGTGTAGAAGCCTCATAATAGCTGGCGTTTCTGTTCTGATTGTTCAGATAGTTGACCACTTCCTGCTGGTGATAATAACCACGACGGACAAGCTGATACCAATACAATCCTTCAAATGCAAATTCAACACGGAACTCATGACGCAGGTCCTCATAGGTGACAGTGGTCTTTGAAGGCATCCCGGCACGCGCACGCACCAGATTGAAATATTTCAGAGCCTCCGGATCAGATGTCTGGTCGTTGTCACCGAGGAATGTCTCTACATAATTAAGATAAACTTCCGCAAGGCGAAGCATATATGTATTGATGCCAGAGTTGTTCGGTTCAGAGAAGCCATTAACCTTTTTCGTGCCAATCACATATTTTTTTATGTTTGCGCCCTGATCGCCGGCTGTTTCCGTAACACCGTACACATACGGATCATTGTCATCTGCACTCAGCTCGGGATATGATTCTCCGTATGAAGCCACGGAATTATGTCTTCGAATCTTATCATCAACGGTCTCGCCAAGAGTGGCATCCTTATAATTCTTAAACTCATTCCACAGGTCATACGAGCAGTAAGTTGCACCACCCCATGCATTCTGATCGGCAACCATTGTCGACCACGCAAGGAAGCGCGTCATGCTCTGTGCCGCACCACCTACGCCGGAGCCCTGCATGAACTGAAGCTGGAACAAGCTCTCTTTGTTATTGTTTATCGTTGACGCGCCGAACAAATCAGCATAGTTGTCAAGAAGTGACGCACCGCTTTCTTCAATAACTTTCTTGGCAGCCTTTCTCGCAAGGTCTACATAATAAGAATTTCTTGTGCCGCGGTTGAAGTTGACAGCTACATTACTTCCGTCATACTGTCCGTCAGTGGTTAGTCCTGCCATGGAGAGATAAACGCGCGAAAGCATGCCGTAGGCTGAATATTTAGTCACCCTGCCTGCACCTGACGGCGTAGCCGGAAGATACTTCGCAGCATACTCTAAATCACGGATGGCGAATTCCATGCCGTCTGTCCCTGGATTAGGACTTACTACATAGTTATTCACAAGTGCTGACGTATTATCATATATAATAGCGCAGCCCCATAAAGAGCTGATATACCAATATGCCACACCCCGCATGAAACGCGCTTCGGCAATAGCTCTGTTCTTGGCATCCTCTGACACAGACGACTGAGAGAAATTGCGGATATTGTTAATGGCGTTGTTCGACTGGGCTACGACACTGTAAAGTGCTGCCCATGCCTCAGTAAGTCCCTGTGACAGTGAGGTCTCTGTAAAATTCGTATACGGATATATGTAGTTGGAATATTGCGCCGTGATATTGTCGGCACGGCCGTCGCCCATTCCGTAATAGAATTTATCATTGAAATCATACCAGACATAGCTGTACAGTGGCCATACTTCACGCTCGACAGCTTCGTCAGAATCGAAGAATTTCTCAGGAGACAGCTGATGCGAGTTTGTCTGGTCGAGGAAATCGCCTGCGCATGAGCACAGCAACATTGAGCTGACCGCTATTGACAGCAATGCACATACAGGCTTGTTTCTCTTCAGACGACCGGTTATATTTATTTTGTTTCTTTTCATAAGACTTGATAAATCTCTGTTTTCTTAATTGATTTTTAACGACACTCTTACGTGTTCTTTTTTTAGAAAGAAACGTTCAATCCAAAGGTATAAATGCGCGGAGAAGGATAACGGTCATAGTCTATACCGTTTTTAAGAGCATCGCCCCACAAGCTTCCCACCTCAGGATCATAACCGTCATACTTGCTTATTGTAAACAGGTTCTGAATGTTACAATATATCTTTACGTTAGAAAGATATATCTTTGATACCCAATTGCGTGGCAAAGTCCAGCTCAGAGAGACATTCTGCAGTCTGAGGTATGAGCCGTCTTCAATAAAGGCATCGCTGACCCTGTTGTTAAGGTTTGAGTAGCTCTCAGTGTACAGGCGCGGCATTGAAGTACCTGGGTTCGTAACATGATAGTTACGGTAATCGTCAGGACCGTCAGGATCAATTTTCTCTACACGCGCGTAATCAAGCACGCTTGTAAGCAGGTTTGAAGTAGAGCCGGTCACCTCAAGCTGGCGTCTGTTATAGTTCAAGACCTTGTTACCGACAGAGCCGCTGAACTGGAAGCTAAGATCTATACCCTTATATGACAGAGTATTTCCGAATCCGAATGTAAATTTAGGCTCCGGATTTCCTATGAATGTCTGGTCATCATTATTGATAACTCCGTCTCCGTTAATGTCTTCAAAACGATAGTCACCAAGCCATGTGCCGTTCTTGCCTATAGTGCATCCCTCCGGAATGGCAACCTGCCTTACGTTTCCGTTTTCATCTTTATACCAGAAATCAGTAGGCTCATCGAAACGTCCAATGACTTTCCACCCCCAGAACTGTCCGATAGGCTTTCCGACAACAGTATTGGTCACAATCTGTGTGTCTGAGCCTACCTGGAAAGAACGCGGCATAGAGCCTGTCTCGGTATCCAATGACAGTATCTTGTTTCTGTTGAGTGAGAACACAAAGTTTGAAGTCCACTGAAAATGTTTCTTAAGAATGTTCACCGTGTTAATGGTAAATTCAATACCTGTATTC
>OMUH01000099.1 GCA_900314195.1 uncultured Prevotella sp. | reverse complement strand
CATTCGCTTCTATATAACTAACCCTGTTATATCAACAACTTGTTATCGCCAAAGGTCGATATGGCAGCTGAATAGTTACAAAAAAAAACTTCAGTAAATTTCTCATTATAGCTTACGTTTATTCATAAGCATAAGACACTGATAAACATATAGTTATAAACCACTACTTCATTTTGTTCCTGTCGAGGATTGTTATATCTTTCCCGTTAATTTTTATTGCACCTTCATTTTGGAAATCAGACAGAACACGCAGGAGTGAAAATTTATGAATGCCGAAGGAGTTAGCAATCTCCTGTCGTGAACGAGCCAGGTGTATGGTGCTTGAGCCTTGTTCAGCTGCAATCTCAAAAAGAAACCATGCCACCTTCTCCCTGACACTGAACAGGCTTATAATACGCATCCTCCGTGTCAGAAAAATATTGATGTTGGACAGTATGCGTATGAAGTTCGTGTTAATTCTATAGTTTGTTTCGAGGAGCCTGCCAAACTCTTCCTTGGATATTCGTAAAATGGTGACAGGTGTGTCGGTTTCAACACCTACCGGCATGCCGTTGTCCTTGCCAAAAATAAAGGCTGGTGCAACGATGTTGCCTTTATGCAGGCGGCTGACCTCAACCTGTTTTTCCGTAGCCGACATACGGCAGACAAGTGTTCCGTCTATGATAATGTCTGCATTTCGGCATGGCATGCCGGCAAGTGCGTATATCTCATGTCTGGAATATTCTATAATGCGGTATCTGACATCAGCCATAGTTGCTTCTATATCTTTTTTCTCAAATCCGGAAAAAAGAGGGCAGAGTGACAGAGATTCCAAAACTTTCATATCCATATTGACTCTATAAGAAATGTATCCGTAACGTTTAAAAAATGCAGCCCGTCAGCGGGCATGACGTAATTTTATTGTTTTCTGAATTAACTGTCAAATTCAATGAATGCGTAAAGAAAAAAAGGCGGGTATTCAAACCTTAGAATATCCGCCTTTGTTCTATTATGTCTTATTAATCATTTTCCATTACAGTTTCAGCGTTGACTTCAGCAAGATTATTTTTAAATGTCAGTTCTTCCTTTTCTGGTTTTTTATCAATTTCAATGACATCACCAGACTTTAGATCACCACTGAGAATTTTCTCGCAAATTCCGTCTTCGAAATATGTTTGTATGGCACGTTTCAGAGGACGAGCGCCAAACTGCACATCATATCCCTTCGTTGCAACAAATTCTTTTGCCTTGTCAGAGATAGAAATGTGATAGCCCAATTCTTCAACACGGCTGTACAGCCCTTTCAGCTCTATGTCGATAATCTTCTTTATAGCCGGCAAATCAAGCTGGTCGAATGTTATGATTTCATCAAGCCTGTTCAGAAATTCCGGTGAGAACTGCTTGCTCAAACTCTTTTGTATGACGCTGCGGGCATATTCTTTATCCTTGTCATCCATGCTGAGTCCGTTGGCATTTGCAGCAGTGAAGCCTATGCCATGACTGAACTCTTTCAGCTGGCGTGTACCGGCATTGGAGGTCATGATTATGACAGTGTTTCTGAAGTCGACGAGACGGCCGTTGCCATCTGTGAGCCTGCCTTCGTCAAGCACTTGCAGCAACATATTGTATACATTGTTGTGAGCCTTCTCAATCTCGTCAAGCAGTATGATAGAATATGGATGCCGTCTGACCTGCTCAGTCAGCTGTCCGCCTTCTTCATAGCCAACATATCCAGGAGGCGCGCCTATAAGCCGGCTGGTGTTGAAGCTTTCAGAATATTCACTCATATCAATACGAATGAGCGCATCTTGTGAGCCGAACATAATTTCAGCAAGTTTCTTTGCAAGATATGTCTTTCCGACACCGGTCGGGCCGAGAAACATAAAAGCACCGATAGGGTGGTTAGGATCCCTTAGTCCAACGCGGTTGCGCTGTATGGCCCTTACCATTTTATCTATAGCCCTGTCCTGTCCTATTACATTTTTCTTCAGCTCGGCACCCATAGTGCGAAGTCTGATGCTTTCTTTTTGAGCCATGCGTTGTACCGGTACACCGGTCATCATGGCAACGACGTTGGCAACATCTTCCTCGGAAATACTTTCACGCTGTGAAATGTCGCCGTTCTGCCATTTTGTCTGGAGCTCGTTCAGCTCACGCTCAATAGTTGTCTGCTGATCACGGTAGCTGGCAGCCAATTCATAATTCTGCGCCTTAACAGCTTTCTTCTTTTCTGAAATGACTTCAGCGAGTCGTTTCTCTGACTCTATAACCTCTGGTGGAACTGTTGCATGCTGAATGTGAACTCGTGAGCCCACCTCATCCATAATGTCAATGGCCTTGTCTGGGAATTCACGGTCAGTGATATATCTGTCTGCCAAATTGACACATGCCTGAAGAGCTTCGTCGGTATAGGTCACATTATGATGAGCTTCATACCGGTCTTTAATGTTATTCAGTATGTGCAGAGTCTGTTCTTTGTCGGTAGCCTCTACAAGAACTTTCTGGAAACGCCTTTCGAGCGCACCGTCCTTTTCTATGCTGTTACGGTATTCATCAAGCGTTGTCGCTCCAATGCACTGTATGGTGCCACGGGCAAGGGCTGGCTTCAGAATGTTTGCAGCATCCATGGAGCCAGGTGTCGAGCCGGCACCAATGATTGTGTGAATCTCATCAATAAAGATGATTATGTCCGGATTCTGCTCAAGCTCCTTAATAAGAGCTTTTATGCGTTCTTCAAACTGTCCGCGGTATTTTGTTCCAGCCACAATGCCTGTCATGTCAAGACTGACAAGCCGTTTGTTGAAAAGCACCGGCGATGTTTGTTTTTTCTCGATGAGCTGTGCGAGACCCTCTACTATAGCACTCTTGCCGACGCCAGGTTCTCCAATCAGAATAGGGTTGTTTTTCTTCCTGCGTCCAAGGATTTCTATAACGCGCATAATCTCCTTTTCACGACCAACGACAGGGTCTAGTTTTCCTTCGTGAGCCGCTTGCGTCAAGTCAGTGGAGAATTTGTCGAGCACAGGCGTCTTACCATTTGAATGTCTTGCAGTTGCAGTGCTTTGTGCAGACTTCCCGCTGCCGGTGTTACTGTTGTAATCGGAGCTGTTTTCGGCCTCTTCTTCGTCATCAGACAGTTCAAGTCCGTTTTTAACTTTTGTATCTGTCTTCTTGGCGAAAAAGGCCAAGGTATCTTCATAATTCATATTGTTCATTTCCAAAACGCTTTTGGCGCCGTTGTCAGTCTTGTCGTGAAGAATGGCAAGCAGAAGATGCTGTTCCTCAACGATTGATGTATGCTGGAGGCGTGCCTCAAGAATAGACAGTTTAAGAATGTTGCTTGCTTGCTGGTTTAAGACAAGCTCAGATGTTATTATCGGCTCATCCTGTTCATCTTCACGAACCTTGTCTTCAAGTTCTTCCTTGATGGCTGATGCGTTAACGTCAAAGCTGTTAAAGACGTCAAAGATAATTCCTTTTTTATCGCGGAGAAGGCCAAGCAAAAGATGCTCAGGACCTATAGAGCTGCTGACAAGGCGTGTAGCCTCCTCGCGGGAGAATGCCAGCACTTGTGATACTTTACTTGAAAATTGACTGGGCATAATTATTTGTTCCTTTCTGTTTATTTAGTTCTTCTTATAAATGCAAAAATAATAAATCTTTTCTTTAAATTACAAATATTGTGCCAAACAAATAAAAAACAAACAACCGGTATGACAGTTTGTTATTTTTTATCTGTCATGCCGGCTGTTTTATTGTTATGTTATTGCTTGTTTTGTCTACATGTATAATTTACATCTGTATTACCATATAATTTACATTAAATGTGCTATGGTATAATCTACAGATGTCTTAATGTCACTCCATTTGTAGTAAGGCTCAAGTACTGATGCTACCGGAACAGTACATTCCTGTTCGTTATACAAGAACTTTACAAGAGTGTTAGTGCCGTCACTGTAAAAGACCATTTGCAGGTTGGCAGCAGCGGGCAGCACCAAATCCATCTGGTCGGTCATACCGTCTGCCGAAAGTCCCGGCACATTAATCTGCAGCAGGCTGACAAGTCGGTATATTGTTTCTGGGCTGCTGAAGAGCAGAGTGGCTGACTTGTCACCGGATGTAACAGCCGCATCGGCATTTTCCTTTATATTCTGCCACAAACGCGCGCAGCATCTCAGATTGTCTTTGTTGTTATATTTGTTCAGTCCGTTGCATTTGCTCATTGAAGCATTGGTAGCTTTGTAAATATCGCGCATCTCTTGCGGGGTGAACAAACTGTAAAACTCCTGCTTCGTGTTTACGTCCTGCATGTCTGACGCAATATCAAACATGTCAGTCATCAATTGTCTCTTATTGGATATTTTTGACGGATCATTGAAAAGGGTAGCTATAAATCTGTCCGGCGTTGTCGTATATGCCGGTTGTGTTGATTTTATAAGCTGTCGCATCTCGTCAGAAGTATAGTCAATCCAATCCATGTCACTTTGGTCAGCAAGCATGTCTATCTGCAGGCTGCCTTGTTGCTTCAGCAGTTCTGTTGTCATTGTCTCCATGCTTTTCTTGCTTACCGGCAAGATGCTTGAGCGTGCTTTTATATGGTTTTTCTTTGAAAACACGGAAGAGCAGCGTGAGGCCATGCGTGAGGCTATTCCTTGTATTTGGCTTTCGCCTACGGCAGACAGCTTGCCGCCGTTGCCGTGGGCATTGTTCCACACTTGCTGAAGTTCGTTTTTAACAGTTTTTCCGAGTGCTGTCAGATTGGCATCATCCTGAAAATTCTTGTTAACACGCTCGTATATTGCATCAGAAGGTAGCCAGCCGGAGCCTCCGCGTCCTACATAGCATACGTACACTGCGTCGAATCCTTTCGGCGCCGGAGTCATACTTGACATTTCGTCAGGATGATAGGCATAGTAAATTCCTCCCATTTGCTCCTTTGTCTGGGCCATGATGCCAGTTGCCATAAGAAGCGATATGATTGTAGTAGCTGCAATCTTTTTCATAATTAAGACAGAATAATTTTATTTTTTACTGACAAAGTTAATCAATTGATATAACACGGGCAAAAAAAAAATTGATAATTAATAAAATTTGGCATTACCGTAATATTTCATACCCTGATTCCATTATGTAATAAGTCTGTTTTAAGCAGGATTTTAGGTAAAAAAATAACTTCCGTTGATTTAAGAATATTGAAAAAAAAAATTACGGAAGTTATTTTTACATATTACTTATCTTGATCTTTTCTGGAAATATCCAAGTCTGTGACTAATGTCTTTCGGATTCAGAGACCTTATTTCGTACATACCGTCAGGCAGTGAAGAAACGTTTATTCTGTTATTGCTGAAAGTACGGCTTGTTATCACACGTCCTTGCATGTCGCGTATTATGACAAGCGGCGACCATAATGTTGACGGTTTGTTGCAAGTAACAATCCCGTTAGCATACTCAAACAGCTGCGGAATTCTTCTTCCTTCGTTGGTATTGTTGCCGGAAGCACTTTGAATGGCAGAGCTCTCATTGCCATATCTGTCAACGGCTGTAACGGCATAGTATCTGCCTTTCGCTGGCAAAGCTGCGTGGCAAACAGGCAGACGACATATAATCAGATTGTGCGGATCATTAATATCTACAGGATATGTAGTGCTAGAATAGACGTTATACAAAATATTAGGAGAATCGTTTGAAGCACATCCGGCCGACCATGACAGCATGTCATTGCCAACGATTATCTGTGACGGGGCTGCCGGCCGTCTGTCATTCTGCCATGTCATTGGCGGAATGACAGCCGCCGTAGTGTTGAAGATGTTCTTTGTGAAATCGTAAATGCCCTTGGTGTTTTTTATAAGATATTTTGCACGGAAGAAGCAATAGCCCTCTCCAAGGTATCTGGTGGTATTCATCTCTCTTGTCACATCGCTCATGGTCCAGTTACCTTCACGCGGATCCATAAAATAAATTCCGAGTCCGGGCACAATCATCCTGCCGCAGCTGTTTTCTTTCCAATCAATGGCGAATGGAGTGAAATTGTTGTTTCTGAAATAAGTCATAGGAAATAGCATGTCCATGATGCCCATGCGCAGCCATGCCTGTGCATCCTGACACACCTTGTTATATGCATTCCATCCATTGCTTGGGTATCTTGTCAGGTCACTGTATTTGCCAAGTGGGGCACTGCTAACCTTCACCCACGGCTTCACGTTTTTCACTGCCACATACACTTTCCTGACTATTGCTGTTATGTTGTCTCGTGCCTGCTGTGGCATAACCGTGAGCCGCCAGTCTTCCGGATAGCGAATATAATCGAGATGAATACCGTCGATGTCATATCTTGCAGTAACGTCCTTGCAGAAACGAGCAAGATAGTCGGCCGTGCGCACGTCTTCAGGATTCATGTATCCCTCGCCTTTTATGTTTTTCACGAGTGCAGGATATTTCCGCCGCATGTCAGCACAGCCTTTGCTGTTCCATTTGCCAAGAGGCAGAGACACTATCCATGCATGACATTCAAGTCCGCGCTTATGGCATTCACTTACAGCAAAGGCAAGCGGGTCATAACCGGGAGACTTACCGGGAATGCCGGACAGACAGCCGTCCCATGGCTCCATGGATGACGGAAAGACAGTAGTACCGCGAACCCGCGTCTGGATAATGACAGTGTTAAGTTGTGCATCGCGGATGCGGTCAAGCAGCCGGCAGAGCTCCTGCTTCTGTACTTGTATGCTATATGGCGTCCGTGCATAGCTGTGCGGCCAGTCAATGCCGCCGATAGTGGCAACCCACACGGCTCTGACTTCAGCCTTAGGAGGATTAAAGGGATAATAGAATGACTGCGCATCTGCATGCTGCGGTTGCGGCAACAACGTCAGCAGCGACAGTGTGACTATATATAATATGTGTAATGGGGATTTGCGTTTCTGTAGGAAAATGTATGAATTATGCATCTAATTTCAAATTTGCAACAAAGATACGAATATTTTTTTGTTATAAAGATAAAATATGTATTTTTGCATAACAGTTTGTAACAACCTGAAAAATTATAAAAACTAAAAATAAATGATTTCTTTTTTGTTATCTCTTTTGGCGCTTGTCGTAGGATATTTCATATACGGCAAGTTTGTGGAACATGTATTCGCTCCTGACGACCGTTCCACTCCGGCCATAGCTAAGGCCGACGGCGTGGATTTCGTGGTCATGCCGGCATGGAAAATTTTCATGATACAATTCCTCAACATAGCGGGAACAGGTCCGATCTTCGGCGCCATAATGGGTGCATGGTATGGTCCGAAAGCCTACTTATGGATTGTACTGGGGTGCATCTTTGCCGGAGCCATGCATGACTACATGAGCGGTATGCTCAGCGTGAGGCACGGCGGAGCAAACCTTCCGGAGCTGGTGGGCTGTTATCTCGGCAAACGCACTAAGAAATTAATGCTTGTCTTCTCGGTTATGTTGCTGTTAATGGTGGGAACTGTGTTTGTATACAGTCCGGCTATTATTCTCAACAACTTGTGGAACATTGGCTTGCTGGTTTGGGTATTCGTTATCTTTGCCTATTATATGGTTGCCACGATGCTGCCTATTGACAAGATAATTGGAAAGATATATCCTCTGTTTGCTTTTTCGCTTCTTTTCATGGCTGTAGCTCTGCTTGCCGGACTTATCATAAAAATGCCGCATCTGCCGGAGCTTTGGAGCAATGCGGCCGACTGTAACAATAATAATCCGGCACAAATGCTTGGTGTTGAGAATTTTATGACAAAGAATCCGCTCTTCCCTTGTTTGTTCATAACAATAGCTTGCGGTGCCATCAGCGGCTTCCATGCCACGCAGAGCCCGCTCATGGCGCGTTGTTTGAAAGATGAAAGACAGGGACGCCCTATCTTTTACGGTGCAATGATTACGGAAGGTCTTGTAGCACTGATATGGGCTACTGTGTCAATGTATTTCTTCTATTACGGCGGTTGGAAAGATGTAGTAGGGCCTGAGAAGGTTGCCGCATTCATGCAGCAGTGGGACAACGGCGGCGGCAAGACACTCGTCCAGTATTTCTCTGCGCCTGATGTCGTTCAGCTTGTCTGCAGCAGCTGGCTTGGACTGTTCGGAGGCGTACTGGCCTGGCAGATGGAAAATCCTGATGGCTTCAACACCATCTGGCAATATTTCGGATGGGCAAACCAGACACTCAGCGTATTTACGCTGTGGACAATAACGGTTTATCTGTGCCAAAAGAAAAAGCCGTTTGTCATCTCTCTTGTGCCGGCTCTGTTCATGACCACTGTTTGCTCCACATTCTTGTTCGTAAGCCCGCAGGCATTAGGCCTTGACACAACTATAGGCTACTGCCTTGGTGCTGTTGTCCTTGTGATTGCATGCGTTTGGTTTTATGCATGGTTCCGCAGAGCAGGCAACAGAACGGGCAAAGACTTAAAATAAATAAAAAAGTATATCCTCAAAGATGCCTGTATTGTCATAAATAACGACAGTACAGGCGTTTTCGCTGTTTTTACTACAGCATTACTGTTGAACAAAAACAATTAGAAAAGTGCAAGAACAATATCCATCTAAACTGCTGGAAAATGCCGTTGAAGAATTCTCAAGATTACCTGGAATAGGACGCAAGACAGCTTTAAGGCTTGCCCTGTTTACGCTTGGTGAGACAAAGGAACAAGTTGAGAATTTCGCATCGGCAATCACACATCTTCGCAATGATGTCAAGCATTGCAAGATTTGTCATAATATAAGTGATACTGACGTATGCCCGATATGTTCTGACACACATCGTGACGCAACAACTGTTTGTGTGGTAGAGAACATCCGCGATGTCATGGCGATAGAAAACACACAGCAGTATTATGGCCTTTATCATGTTCTCGGCGGAATCATATCGCCGGTTGACGGAATAGGTCCCTCTGACCTGGAGATTGATTCGCTCGTTGAGAGAGTTGCAAAAGGCAATATCAGCGAGATTATCCTTGCACTGAGTCCTACCATGGAAGGCGATACCACAAATTTCTATATTTCCCGCCGTCTGAAGAATTTCGGTGTTAAGATAACTGTCATTTCGCGTGGCATTTCTGTAGGCAATGAATTGGAATATACTGATGAGGTTACTCTTGGCAGATCTATAATAGACCGCATGCCGCTGGATGTAGAATAGTTTTTTTTGTTTCATGACGTGGCGCAACCATACGAACTGAACTATATGTGCTTTTTAATATAGTCCAAGAGCATAGTTTGTACTATTTCTGATTTGCTGACGACACAAGCCTTTGTTTAAACAGACAATATGAAACAAAAATAAAATGCTATGAAATAATATCCACTGTTGATATTATCATAAACTGCTACCTTTGTTGTGTATTAAACGTTGTATACTACAATGATGTATAATATGATGAATAATAAAATGTATTCATTAAAGATACATCATAATAAAAACGAACATTGGTTTTAACAGACAAAGCAATTATGATTAAAACAGTATTACCGGCATTGTTGCTGACGGCTTGCCTGACAGTGAACGCGCAGACAATCAAACAGACTCTTGGAAAATATTTTCTTGTGGGGTGTGCAGTAAACACAACTCAGATGGATGGCAAGCAGCCTAAAGCAACAGATTTGATAGAAAAACAATATAATGCTATTGTAGCTGAAAATTGCATGAAGCCTGAGGTAATAGCTCCTGCTGATGGTATGTATGATTTCCGTGATGCTGACAAGCTGGTAAATTTTGGCAATCACAATGACATAAAAGTAATAGGGCATGTGCTGGTCTGGCACGAACAGACATCGCCGTGGATGTTTGCAGGGCAAAACGGCAAGGCGCCTTCACGCGAGGAAATGCTTAAACGTATGCATGATTATATATATACTGTAGTAGGCAGATACAGAGGACGTGTTTACGGATGGGATGTTGTAAATGAGGCCTTCCTTGATGACGGCTCAGTAAGGGAATCTCCATGGTACAAAGCTATTGGATATGATTATTTCTATTATGCCTTCAAATTCGCACATGAAGCTGACAGTACGGCACAGCTATATTATAATGATTATAATATGTACAGCAAAGGCAAGCGTGAGGCCGTATGTAAGCTGGTCAGATATTTGAGACATCGCGGATGCCGGATTGACGCAGTTGGAATGCAAAGCCATATAGGAGCCAACTATCCCGACAATGCGGAATACGAAAAGACCATTGACTCCTTATCGGCTAACGGTGTAAAAGTGAACATATCAGAGCTCGACCTGAACATGCTTCCTAATCCAAGCAGTTTCAGCGGAGCTGATATTAATCAGAAATACGCTTTCGACAAGAAGATGAATCCTTATGTTGACGGACTTGACAAAAAAGCCCAGCAACTTTTCGACAAAAGATATAAAGAGATATTCTCAATTATAAGCCGTCATAAAGAACATATAGAACGTGTGAATTTCTGGGGAGTTTGCGATGCCGACAGCTGGCTTAACAACTGGCCGATAAAAGGGCGTACAAGTTATCCGCTGCTGTTTGACAGAAATTATAACATGAAAACTGTTGCGATTGAAATAATGAATATGTTCAAATGAACATTTGACATATGTTGAATTAAAAAACAACACATTCTTCATAAAAAATGTAAAAAAAATAAATTTTACTGGCATTTAGTTGGTCTGAAAGAAAACTATTTATATTTTTGTCACAAGAAAAGAAAGCATAGACAAAAATACTAACATAAAATAGTTTTTTAATATTATAAAAGTATGAATAAATCAAAAAGTTTGGCAGTTGCTGCAATTCTTGCAGTTGGAATTTCCTTTACAGCTTGTAATAACGGAAAAAGCCCTGAAGAGATAAAGCTTCAGTCGCAGCTTGATTCTTTGTCTCTCTCTGACAGTCTGCACAAAGAAGACATAACATCTATGGCTGACTTCGTTACGACAATGTCTGACGGTCTTGACAGCATAACAGGCGCTGAGAAAGATCTGAAGAACATGGGAGTTGAAGGCAAGAAAATTGATAAGGCACACCTGCGCACTCAGCTTAGTGCGATTAAGCAGATCATAGCTCGTCAGAAAGCCCGCATAAATGCTTTGGAGGCATCTGTTGCAAAGAATAAGACACAATACTCTCAGCGTGTTCAGAAACTTATTGATTATTATAAGACTCAGCTTGATGAAAAGGATGCACAGATTGCAGACTTGCAGAAGCAGCTTGATGATAAGAATACAAATATAGCACAGCTCACTGAAAGTGTTAACCAGCTGACAACAGAGAAGAGCGCACTTAATCAGACTGTTGCTGATCAGAAGCAGGTAATCAGTGAGCAGGATGCATCTATTCATAAAGCTTACGTTACTATTGGAACATCGAAACAGCTGAAGGCAAAAGGACTGCTGAAGGGCGGCTTCCTTGCAAAGAAGAAAGTTGACGTATCAAGTCTCAGCGCAAACGGATTTGACGAGATTGACGTTCGTAATTACAATGACATTCGCCTGAAGTCTTCAAATCCTAAGGTTATGACACAGATGCCGGCTGGCTCTTACACTATTATCAAGAATAATGACGGTACATCTGTGCTGCACATCAATAATGTTGATAAATTCTGGAGCGTAAGCAAATATCTTATCATTAAATTGTAATTGAGAATATTATTTATAACAGAGGTATCTTATACCTCTAACAAAATATCGGCGGCTTTTTAGTCGCCGATATTTTTGTTTATGAATGCATTGATTTCATCATAAAGACAGCCGGTTGTTCTCATTCTATTATTAAAGCATGTTTTTTTTCGTTCTGACGCGTTTTCTTTCAAAAAAAAATGGTATTTTTGCATAAGTTTAAATTCAACAGAATGCAACAGAACGAAAGGAAATGGGCTAAAACGCGATTTTGCCTTCAAATTTGGCACTTTTCAGATGATGCCATAATTTCATAACTTTTATCCGGCATTCCGTCTCAATACAAAATACATAAAATAACAAATAACAAATGAACGATGAACAGACTGTCGATTTCGACAGAATAAAAAAAATCAACATCGGCGAAGAGATGAAGCAGTCATATATTGACTACTCCATGTCGGTTATCGTGGCGCGTGCCTTGCCGGATGTTCGTGACGGCTTCAAACCCGTTCACCGCCGTATACTGTATGGTATGCTTGGCATAGGCAACACCAGTGACAAGCCCTACAAGAAATGTGCGAGAGTTGTGGGTGAGGTTCTTGGTAAATATCACCCTCACGGTGACTCATCAGTCTATGGCGCTCTTGTCAGAATGGGGCAGAGCTGGAACATGCGTTATCCGCTTGTTGACGGACAGGGAAACTTCGGTTCTGTAGACGGAGACTCTCCGGCTGCCATGCGATACACAGAATGCCGGCTTAGCAAGATGGGCGAACACATCATGGACGACCTGAATAAGGACACAGTCGACATGATGAACAACTTCGATGACACCCTGCAGGAACCTACCGTCATGCCAACGAAGATACCTAATCTTCTTGTAAACGGTGGCAACGGTATTGCCGTAGGTATGGCCACAAACATACCTACACACAACCTCAGCGAGGTCATTGACGGCTGCTGCGCATATATTGACAATCCGGACATAGACCTTGACGGACTGATGAAGTATATCAAGGCGCCTGACTTCCCGACAGGAGCATACATATATGGCATAGACGGTGTAAAGAAAGCATACGAGACCGGACGCGGACGAATCGTTATGCGTGCAAAAGCCGAAATCGACAATGAAGACGGTCAGGACAAGATAATCATAACTGAAATTCCATACGGCGTTAACAAGGCTCAGCTTATTACAAGCATTGCTGATCTGGTCAAAGACGGCAAAATAAGCGGTATTGCAAATGCAAACGATGAGTCGGGGCAGCAAGGAATGAGAATTGTCATTGACATTAAACGCGATGCCAATGCCAACGTAGTGCTGAACAAGCTGTTTAAGCTGACTGCGCTGCAAAGCACTTTTGCTGTAAACTGCATTGCGCTTGTAAAAGGCAGACCAAAACTGCTGAGTCTGAAAGAATGTGTCAAATACTTTGTTGAGCACAGACACGATGTCACCATACGCCGCACGAAATTTGACCTTAAGAAGGCTCAGGAACGCTCACACATCCTGGAAGGTTTGATAATAGCATGTGACAACATCGATGAGGTGGTGCACATCATCAGGGCCAGCAAGACGCCGTCCGAGGCTCAGAAGAACCTTGAAGAACGCTTCAGCATTGACGACATTCAGTCGAAAGCGATCGTAGACATGCGCCTCAGTCAGCTCACCGGCCTGCGCATGGATCAGTTGCATGCAGAATATGACGACCTGCAGAAGAAAATCGATTATTACAATCAGATTCTTAACGATACGGAACTGTGTAAAAAGGTCATGAAAGACGACCTGCTCGAAGTAAAAGAGAAGTACGGCGACGCAAGACGCACAGAGATAAAATATTCTTCAGAAGAATTCAACCCCGAGGATTTCTATCCTAACGACCCGGTAGTTATAACTGTCAGTCACGCCGGCTATATCAAGCGCACACCGCTTGCTGACTTCAAAGAACAGGCACGCGGCGGAATAGGCGTGAAAGGTGCAAAGACACGTGAAAAAGATTTCACGGAGTTTATATATCCGGCAACAATGCATCAGACAATGCTGTTCTTTACTAAAAAGGGACGCTGCTACTGGTTGAAGTGCTTCCAGATACCTGAAGGCGAAAAGAACTCAAAAGGACGTGCCATCCAGAATCTTCTGAATATAGACTCCGATGACCAGGTTAATGCATTCCTGCGTTTGCGCGGACTTAATGATGAGGAGTTTGTAAACTCTCATTATGTGGTGTTCGCTACCAGAAATGGTTATGTCAAGAAAACATCGCTTGAGCAGTATTCACGTCCGCGCGCAAACGGTGTGAACGCAATAAACATACAGGAAGGCGATGAAGTTGTAGATGTAAGACTGACAAACGGACACAACCAGCTTATCATGGCCGACAGAAACGGACATGCTGTGCGTTTTGACGAGAATGCAGTCAGAACGATGGGCCGTAATGCCACAGGTGTCAGAGGAATGCGACTTGACGGTGATGACGATGCTATTGTCGGAATGATAGTTGTCAACAATCCGGAAGAAGAGACTGTACTCGTTGTCAGTGACAAGGGCTTCGGAAAACGGTCAATGGTAGGAGAATACCGTGTGACAAACCGTGGCGGAAAAGGTGTCAAGACGCTTTCTATCACCGACAAGACCGGACGTGTGGTGGCTATTAAGAATGTTACCGACAAGAATGACCTTATGATCATCAACAAGAGCGGTATTGTGATACGTCTTGCCGTTGCAGATATAAGGGTTACGGGACGTGCCACACAAGGCGTAAGGCTCATCAACTTAACTAAGAAAAATGACGAGATCTCAAGTGTATGCAAGGTGATGAGTTCTGAACTTGAAGCTGCGGTTGAAGAGCAAAGCCGTTCACAATGGGAAAAGAAAAGTGAGGCTATAAAGAATGACAGCATAGCCGATGTTCCGGCAGGTAACTCTGAGACTGACAATGCTGACGGTAACGACGGAAATGCTGACGGAAGTGAGCAAGACAGCGATACTGAGACAGGTAATACAGAACAGTAACTACAATGTATTTCTTTAAGCGGCAGCTGTATAGCTGTTGTTGTTTAAAGAAAACATGTAACTGTCTTACACAAAATTAATTTGCTAAATTTAAAAACAAATAGAAAATGAAAAAAATCATGATCGTGGCAATGCTGTTTGCAGGAACAGTATCCACATTTGCCGGCGACAGTCCGGCGCTGAAAGCCATTCTGAGCATCGGCACTTATGACGAGGCTGTAAAGGCTGTCAAGGCTAACGTCAACACACTGTTGAATAATGAAGAAAAGGCCAAAGCCTACGACCATCTCGTTGAGCTTGCAAAAAAAGACTATAACGCTCAGAGCGAAATCAGCGACAAGAACACCGTTTACAAACAGATGGGACAGAACTCAAAAATCGTTCCGTATGACACTCTGAAAATGGGAAATGCAGCCGTAAATGTTGTTGAGAATGCACTTCTGCGTTATAAGTATGACAACATGCCAAACGAAAAGGGCAAGATTAAACCTAAGTATGACGGCGACAAGGCTGTCGTATACGCAATACGCACAAACCTTGTCAACATAGCCGGCGGCTATTGGAACAACAACAATAACCTGTTTGAAAAATTCACAGGAGCTTATCTTGATTCTAAGAACGAGCCGTTTTTCGCCGGTATTGATACAACCGCTGAAAAAACTTTTCTCGGCCAGTTTGCTTATCTTGCAAGCTATGTAGCTCTTCAGAACAAGGAATACGACAAAGTGGAGCGTTGGGTGCCGTATGCAGAAAGAGACGAGAAATATGCCAAAGATGCTTTCAGCTGGAAGCTCGAGGCTATGGAGAAGAGTTGTAAGACAAGAGAAGATTCTGTAAATTACAAGAACAAGCTTCAGGCTCTCTTCAATCAAAGACCTAATGACCAGACTGTTTTCGCACGTCTGTACGGCGTTACTTCAGCACTTGACGGCAATGCTGCCGGCGAGGCTATGCTCGAAGGTGTGCTCGCTAAGGATCCGAAGAATTTCGTAGCTCTTTTCTACAAAGGTCAGGATCAGTTTGACAAACGTAAATATGACGATGCTGTAAAAACGCTGAAAGCTGCCGCAGAAGCTAACCCTACAAGTCCGTTCCCTTGGTTCTATATTGCAGCTTGCTATCAGAACAAGGCTGCCGACGCAAAGGTTATAGCAACGGCCAATGTGCTGCTTGAAGAGGCTATAAAGAATTACGACAAATGTAAGGAGCTCGATCCTAAACAGCAGCAGATGCGTTGGGGACAGCTTCGATACAATGCCTATTATGCTCGTTACGGCGCTGATGACGCAAAGACAAAGGCTGCCGAAGCTGACAAGTATTAATTTCATTTCAGCATATATTTTTTAGTGAAATGCCAATATCGTAAATGATATTGGCATTTTTTTGTAAAAGCAATTTTTTTTATTATCTTTGCCGCGATATTGGCGGAAGCAGCAAATAGCAGGCCGTTTCCGCTTAATGTATTGTAAAGGAATATTCATCATAAAGGACAACATAATTATGTCAAAACAATTCACCGAACACAACGGACTGGACCTTGTAAAGGTAAACAAGGACGTGGAGGAGGAGTGGAAGAAAAATGACATCTTCCATAAGTCAATAGATGAGAAGGAAGGGAAACCTCAGTTCATATTTTTCGAGGGACCACCTTCAGCAAACGGACATCCGGGAATTCACCATGTCCTTGCCCGCTCGATAAAGGATACCTTCAACAGATATAAGACGATGCGTGGCTATCAGGTCAAGCGCAAGGCCGGTTGGGATACTCACGGACTGCCTGTGGAGCTTGGTGTGGAAAAAGAACTCGGCATAACAAAGAAAGACATTGACAACAAGAAGAGCGACAAATATATTTCCGTTGAAGACTATAACCGCAAGTGCCGTGAGAACGTGATGAAGTTCACGTCTGAATGGACACGCGTAACAGAACAGATGGGATATTTTGTCGATCTCGAACATCCATACATAACATACGATAATAAATATATAGAAACTTTGTGGTGGTTGCTCAAGCAGCTCTATAACAAAGGATTACTGTATAAAGGGTATACCATTCAGCCTTACTCGCCGGCAGCCGGAACAGGATTAAGCTCGCATGAGCTGAACCAGCCGGGATGCTATCGTGACGTAAAGGACACAGTGGTAACGGCTCAGTTCGAAATTGACGCAAATGATTGGGATAACCTGAGAAGCGCCGACGAACAGCTCTCCGGAAGCGCATGGGGAAAGCCTTATTTCATAGCATGGACCACTACGCCGTGGACACTGCCTTCAAACACTGCACTTTGCGTGGGACCTAAGATTGATTATGTTGCAGTAGAAACGTATAATCCATATAAAGGTACGCCGCTTACGCTTATAATGGCAGAAAAGCGCCTTAGTGCTTATTTTGATATTAAGCAGGAAGTGAAAGAAGGCAAGCTCGGCGAATTTAACAAGGAAAAGAAAATTTGCCCATGGAAGATCGTCGGGCATTTCAAAGGCACAGATCTTGTCGGCATTCATTACAAGCAGCTTATGCCGTGGGTGATGCCGTGCGAAAGAATTAACGACTACAGCGCAGAGTTTATCCTTAAATATGCAAAGGCAAACCCCGACAAGACTTTTATCGGTGAAAACGGAAAGGAACGCTTTGTTGAAATGAGCAGTGAGGCTTTCCGCGTTATCCCCGGCGACTATGTTACGACAGAAGATGGTACCGGCATTGTTCATATTGCTCCGACATTTGGTGCTGACGATGCCAAGGTATCAAAGGATGCCGGCATTCCTGGCATATACATGATAACAAAGAATGGTGAGCAGAGGCCAATGGTGGATTTGCAAGGAAAGTATTTCTCCATGGACGAGCTCGACAATGAGTTTGTTAAAAGTTGTGTAGACAAGAATCTCTATGCCAATCATGCCGGCGATTACGTAAAGAACGCTTATGATCCGAAATATAATCCTAACGGAGTGTGGGACAGAAAACGTTCTGAGAAAGAAGACGACCTTAATGTCGTTATCTGCATGGAGATGAAGCAGGAGGGCAGTGCGTTCAAAATAGAGAAGCATGTGCACAGCTATCCTCATTGCTGGCGTACAGACAAGCCTGTGCTTTATTACCCTCTGGACAGCTGGTTTATACGAGACACTGCAAAGAAGGAACGTATGGTTGAGCTGAATAAAACCATCAACTGGCAGCCGGAATCGACAGGAAGCGGGCGCTTTGGCAACTGGCTTGAGAATCTTAACGACTGGAATCTTAGCCGTTCTCGTTTTTGGGGTACACCGCTGCCTATATGGCGTGACGAAGACCGTAACGAGAAATGCATAGGAAGCGTTGAAGAACTATACAAAGAGGTAGAGAAGAGTGTTGCTGCCGGCATAATGAAAAGCAATCCACTTAAAGACAAGGGATTTGTGCCAGGCGATTATTCTGAAGAAAACTATAAAAAAATAGATCTTCACAGACCATACATAGACAATATCATTCTCGTCAGTGACAGCGGTAAGCCAATGAAACGTGAAGCTGACCTTATTGATGTATGGTTCGATTCTGGTTCTATGCCATACGCACAGCAGCATTATCCTTTTGAAGGAGAGATTGCCGGCGAGAAAGACGGTAACGGACGCCTTGCCGAAGCTATAAAAGAAAATGGCGCAGCAAATATCGATGAATACCGCAGAATGCTCGTAGACAGCAATTACAAAGGACTGCCTGTTCCGCCTGCGTTCTATCCTGCTGATTTCATTAACGAGGGTGTAGACCAGACAAGAGGATGGTTCTTCACACTGCATGCAATATCATCGATGATATTCGACAGCGTGGCATTTAAAAATGTTATATCATCCGGACTTGTTCTTGATTCCAAGGGGAACAAGATGAGCAAGCATGTCGGTAATGTCATTGATCCGTTTGAGATGCTTAACAAATATGGAGCTGATGCTGTGCGTTTCTATATGCTCACAAATTCAGAGCCATGGGATAATTTGAAATTTGATCCAAACGGTGTCGACGAAACAAGACGTAAGTTCTTCGGGACATTGTACAATACGTACAGTTTCTTTGCGCTATATGCCAATGTTGACAAGTTTAATCCTGCCGACAAGCAGATACCAATAGAGAACAGACCGGAGATTGATCAATGGATTATATCAAAACTGAATTCTCTTGTAAAGGGTATAGAGAAACAGCTTGATGGCTATGATCCGACAAGGGCCGGAAGACTCATAGACAGTTTCGTTAATGACGACCTCAGCAACTGGTATGTTCGTCTGAACAGAAAACGCTTCTGGGGCAAGGAAATGAGTGAGGACAAGCTGAGTGCTTATCAGACATTGTATACTTGTTTGATGACCGTTGCAAAGGTGCTTGCACCGTTTGCACCGTTCTACAGCGATCAGCTGTATCATGATCTTTGCGGAGAGAAGCTAAGTGTACATTTGGAAGACTTCCCTGTTGTTGATGAAAAAGTCATCAATACTGACCTTGAAGGCAGAATGGACATTGCTCAGAAAATAACCTCAATGGTTCTGTCACTCCGCCGTAAGGTGAACATCAAAGTACGCCAGCCGTTGTCACAGATAATCATCCCTGCCGTTGACGACACTCAGAAGAGATATATAGAGCAGGTATCTCAACTGATTAAAAACGAAGTTAACGTAAAGGAAGTGAAGTTCGTCAACGATGACAGTTTCCTGGTTAAGAAAGTGAAGTGCAACTTCCGTGTGATGGGTAAGAAATATGGTAAGTTGATGAAAGAAGTGGCAGCAAAGATGAATGCGCTGACACAGGATGAAATCAACAGTCTGCAGAAGAACGGTACCTACAGTTTTGAAGTCAGTGGGCAGCCGGTTACCGTTGACGCGGCCGACGTTGAGATTATATCTGAGGATATTCCTGGATGGCTTGTAAGCAACGACGGCAACCTGACTGTAGCACTTGAAGTCGAGCTTAATGACGAGCTGCGCAGGGAAGGTATGGCACGCGAACTTATAAACCGCATTCAGAACATCCGTAAGGACAGCGGTCTTGAGATTACAGATCATATAAAAGTTACATTGTCGCCGAATGATAAGGTTAGTGCGGCAGTAGAAAGCTTTGGTGATTTGATAAAAAGCCAGGTACTGGCCAATAGTATTGTCATTGCAGACAATAATGGCACCGTCGCCAACTTCGATGATTTTGACATTAATATCTTAATTGAAAAGAGCAAATAAAATATAGTTATCGTGACCAGGGATGATGCTGCTCAAACAGTGTCATTCCTGGTCGCGTATTAAAACATCTACTTAATAGTAAAACTTTAAGTTAGCATTATAACATACGCTAATTCAAATACAGCTAAACCTTCAGACCATTATGGAAAAGAAAACACGCTATTCTGATGAGGAGCTCGAGGAGTTCCGTCAGATAATAAATAAAAAGCTTGAAGTGGCGCGCGCTGAATATAAAGAATTGATGTCACGTCTTGACAATTCAAACAGCAATGATGTATCCGACACATCGCCAACATATAAGGCTCTTGAAGAGGGCACGGAAATAATTCAAAAAGAAGAGGCACTGGAAATGGCGAGCCGTCAGCAGAAATTCATAAAAGCACTGGAGGCTGCCCTTGTCCGCATACATAACAAAACTTACGGAATAGACCGCATAACAGGAGAATTAATTCCTAAAGAACGTTTGCGGGCCGTTCCGCATGCAACTCTTAGCGTAGAGTCAAAACAAAAGAACCGTAATCATTGATAATGAATAAAGCAAAAAGACAAAGTCTGCTGGCAGTACTTATCGTTGCAGTAATACTACTGGCAGACCAAGTTATTAAAATCTGGGTGAAGACCCACATGTGTCTTGGCGAATCAATACATGTAACAGATTGGTTTTATATTCAGTTTATAGAAAACAATGGAATGGCATGGGGAATGACTTTTTTCAATAAGTACGTTCTATCTATATTCCGTATTCTTGCCGTTACATTCCTGGTTTGGTATCTGCACAGGCTGATAGGCAAGAAAAATCCGTCTGATCTATATGTGGCTTTGCTTGCAATGGTTATGGCTGGAGCAGCCGGAAATATAATTGATTCATTGTTTTACGGGCTCGTATTCAGTCAGTCGTATGTTGACTGCGTAGCATCTGTTGTTCCGTTTGGTACTGGATATGGCGGTTTCCTCACAGGGCGAGTCGTCGATATGTTTTATTTTCCTATTATAGTTTCGCAATGGCCGGATTGGATGCCGGTTGTAGGCGGAGACAATTTTACTTTCTTTAATGCTATTTTCAATCTTGCCGATGCGGCTATAACCGTAAGTGTTTTCGCGTTGATAATATTCTGCAGGAAAGAGCTTGCGGCCACTGGAGATGATTTAGAGCTTGTCTTTTCAAGAAAGAAAAGCAATAAAGAAGAAAATCAACAGGGAAAATAAATATTCTTAAAATTCTTTCTTTTATCTTTGAACGTTTTGCGGCATTAACTATGCATATAAAAATGAGAAACCACATTTTCTTTGGCATTAACTTCTTTATTACAATGCTTATGGTTGTAATGCTTTACAGTTGTAAGCCGGGTATACCATCGGATATCATTGGTAAATCGAAGATGGAGGATATTCTCTATGATTATCACATCGCTCTTGCAGCAGCCAGTCAGCAAGGTGCTGATTATGCTGTTGACAACAGAGCTTATACGGCTGCAGTATTGAAGAAGTATGATGTCACGGAAAATGATTTCGAGCACAGCATGCAATATTACAGCCGTCACATAGAACTACTGAATGAAATATATAAGGATTTGGCAGAACGCCTTGAAAATGAGGCAGATGAAATAGGTGCTTCCATGAATGAGACAAGTAAGTTCGGATCATTGTCGGCAGGTGATACCATTGATGTGTGGAATGGCAATAGGGCATTCGTTCTGAGCGTACAGACTCCGTTCAACCTTCAGTCGTTTGATTTCAAGGTTGACACGACTTTTCATAAAGGCGACAGGGTAATGCTGGATTTTGAGTCTCAGTTTATCTTTCAAGATGGTGTAAGAGACGGACTTGTAATGCTGGCGGTTACATTCGGCAATGACAGCGTTGCGCAAATGACCCAGTCAGTTAACAACTCCCAGCCATATTCACTGTCAATAGACGATCGTGACAGCCTTGGCTTCAAGAGCATCAGAGGATTTTTCATACTTAACCGTGGTGATTACGGAGGTATGCCAACATCATTGACGACATTGAAGCTTATGCTTGTCAAGGATATTCATCTTTACAGGATGCACATGAAGCCATTGCCAAATACCAATATGCCACAGCAGATGCCTGGCGGTTCATATAATAATCAAGGGCAGGGACAGCCACCTGTGCCACAACCACAGCAAATTCCACAAGGTCAGTTGCCTCCTCAGACTCCTCCGGCGCAACAGTTGCCGCCAAGTGCACAAGGCGGAATGCCTGTGCGCATGGAAGGTAATAAATAAATGCTTTTTAAAACGAAGATAATATATTCTTTATATGCGCAGGATTGCGGTTAACAGCATTAAAGGTGATATAGTTATTAACGAGCCGGCGTGGATTAAGTTATCGGGTGACTTTGTGTCTGCCTATGGTGTGCTGCGCGAAGAAATGCCAATGACAGAATGGCTCGGTGGTGAGCTGGTACTTCAATACACGTCACACAACCAGCTGATTGCCATAAGAAACGGACGGCATATAATTGAATGAATAGGTTATTAAACAATAAAAATTAAAAACGGAAAGATATGTTAAGTGTAGAAGAATTAGAAGACAAACTTATAGACCTCGCGTTTGCAGAGGATATAGGTGATGGTGACCATACTACTTTGTGCTGCATTCCTGAAAAAGAAATGGGTAAAAGCCATTTACTTGTAAAGGAAGATGGAATTCTTGCAGGCGTAGAGGTTGCGAAAAAAGTATTTTCACGTTTTGACCCTACTATGAAGGTTGACGTACTGCTTAAAGACGGAACTCCGGTTAAGAAAGGCGATATTGCATTTGTCGTGACAGGCAAAGTGCGATCTCTGCTTCAAACCGAACGTACGATGCTGAACATTATGCAGAGAATGAGTGGTATAGCCACTATGACTCACAGATACGTGGAGCGTATTGCCGGTACTGGCGCTCACGTCCTCGACACAAGAAAAACCACTCCAGGAATGCGTGTTCTTGAAAAACAAGCTGTAAAGATTGGTGGCGGCATGAATCACAGAATCGGACTTTTCGACATGATATTACTTAAGGATAATCATATCGATTTTGCCGGAGGAATAAGCAACGCTATATCGCGCTGTCATGAATATCTCAAACAGAAAAACCTTGATTTGAAGATTGAGATTGAAGTGCGCAATTTTGAAGAATTGCAACAGGTGCTCGATTGTGGAGGCGTAGATCGTATCATGCTTGACAATTTCTCTGTTCCGGATACGCGCAAGGCTGTCGAATTGATTAACCACCGATTTGAAACGGAGTCGAGCGGCGGCATAACCTTTGACACCATACGTGACTACGCTTCGCAGGGTGTAGATTTCATATCTGTAGGAGCTCTGACACACAGCGTGAAGGGCCTTGACCTGAGTTTTAAGGCCTGCTAAAGAATATAATTTTATATATCTAAATATGATAATGGGCCGCAGTATTTATGCCGGCCCATTATTTATCAAAACAAAAATGATATGAATATAATCAACCGTAGATCTTTTCTTTTCGCAATATCAGCCATGTTATCAGCAAATGCACTTGCATGCACTAACTTTATAGTCGGCAAGAATGCCAGCACTGACGGAAGTGTTATGTGTACTTATAATGCCGATGACTATGGTATGTTTACCGGTCTTTGTCATTATGCGGCAGGCAGCCATCAAAAAGGTTCAAAGCGGGAGATCATCGACTACGACACACATGCATCACACGGTTTTATACCTGAGGCACCTTTTACATATAATGTTATAGGTAATATAAATGAATATCAGGTGTCAGTAGGTGAGACAACATATGGCGGCAGAACAGAAATGACAGACTCTACCGGAATTATCGATTATGGCTCACTTATGTACCTTGCGCTTCAAAGAGCAAGAAATGCACGTGAGGCAATAAAAGTAATGACTACTCTTGCTGAGACTTACGGTTATAATTCTGAAGGAGAGACATTCACTATCTGTGATCCAAACGAAGCATGGATAATGGAAATGATGGGATGCGGTGGCGACAAGAAACAGAAGGTTGTATGGGTAGCTGTACGCATACCAGACAATGCTATCTGCGGACATGCAAACCAAAGCCGTATAGGATGTTTTTCAAAATACAACACAGAAGTTCTCACATCGAAAAACGTTATAAAGTTTGCAAGAGAAAAAGGGTGGTATACAGGAAAGGACAAAGACTTCAGCTGGAAAGACACTTATGCAAAGCCTGATTTCGAAGGGAGGCGTTTTTGTGATGCACGTGTGTGGAGTTTCTTTAATCACTATAAGAATATGTCAGCGTGGTTGCCGTGGGCACTGGGCAAAGATGCTGATGCCGAGGATATGCCACTCTGGATAGAACCGGACAGAAAGCTATCTCTCAAAGACCTGGAAAACGACATGCGCGACCACTATGAGAATACACCGTTAAGCGTGGCTGACAGCACAGACATTGGCGGTGGCATCTGGGAAATGCCTTACAGGCCGACTCCTTTGGTATATGAAGTGGATGGAAAAAAATACTTCAATGAAAGGCCTACGAGTACACAGCAGACAGGCTTTACATACATAGCACAACTGCGCAGCTGGCTGCCAAGAGAAATAGGAGGTGTGCTATGGTTCGGAAATGACGACCCAAACATGGTTGCTTATACGCCTGTTTATTGTGCCAACACAACTCAGCCGGAATGCTATAACACCCCCGGTGCCGATGCTGTGACATTCTCTGACAAGAATGCTTTCTGGGTATGCAACTGGGTGAGCAACATGACATATCCGAGATACAACATGCTTTTCCCAAGCGTGAAAGCTGTGCGCGATTCCCTTGAGAAAAGTTATTTTAAAGAACAGGCTGACATAGAAAAAGAAGCCTTGGCCAAGCTTAAAGGCAGCCGTGAGGAAGGCGTAAGTTATCTCACTGCTTACAGTTGCAAAAAAGGCAATGAAATGATAACTCGCTGGCGTCAGCTGGCTTATTATCTTATTGTTAAATATAATGATATGGTTATAAAGCCGGAAGAAAACGGAGTATTCAAACGTACGGCCACAGGTATTGGAGAAAGAGTCACACGCCCTGGCTATCCAAAAGATTACGCACGCCAGCTTATTAAGCAGACCGGCGGGAAATATGCATATCCCGAGATTAAAAAATAACGGTCCAACGACCACGGTAAAGATAATCACTGATTATTTTTACACTAACAGCAAACGACAAGTTTTATAAATCAGCTTAATGTAATGTTGACTGTAAAAATGTCGTTTGCTGTTACTAATGTAAACAATTCATAATCAACCTTACAGCAGAATATGAAAAGGGCCTTTCTCATAATCACCGCATTTCTGTTTCCGGCATGTCTATGTTTACAGGCGGCCAATAAGCGTGCATTGCTTATCGGCTTGTCATCATACGCAAAGTATTCAGACAAAAATCTTTCCTGGCCAGACATTCATGGCGCCAACGAAGTTGCAGTCTTAAAGAACACATTGTCAAAATAGGGATTCGCTGTTACACTCTGTTATTGTCACAAGCTGTTTGCTCTGCTCATCTTGCAAAAGCAATGAAGGAAGTAGGAGAAGCCCGCGATTCAGACATTAAATACGCGTTGATGACCGTCAACATGCAAATAGCCAGAAATGCTGTGGTTGCATCGAAAGAAAATTCTTCTGACTATAAAAAGATAAAACGCATATCCGGCTTTCTGTCTCTTGCAGCAATAATACTCGTATTGTTTACTGTCGGCAGTCAATATTATCTGAGTTTTACCCCATTCTGTACTACTTATCCAGTTCGACCTCTTTTTGCTTCTTAGGTCTACCTACCTTTTTCACCTTGACTTTCCTTGACTTGT
>OMUH01000100.1 GCA_900314195.1 uncultured Prevotella sp. | reverse complement strand
TATTAGGGCTTGCTCGGGACTTCCACCCGTTAGACAATGCTCATGCCGAGCGTACATCGAAAAAGGGATCCATAAGTGAATATGGATCCCTTCGTCAAACGAGTTGTTGACACGCTGTCAACTAATATGTATAAATACTAAAACAATGTTCAATAACCTGGATTCTGCCAGAAATACTTAGTATAATCAGTATTAGTAGAATCTGCCATGTTCTGAACGGCATCTATCTCCTCCTGAGGTATAGGACGATACAGGTAGTGATGTGTTGCGTCAGCGTCGAGAGCCTGTGAAGCCTGATGGTTGTACTTGTGGACATACTCATAAAGCTTACCGGTACGCTTCAGGTCAAACCAGCGCTGGTACTCACCACAGAGCTCAATTGCACGCTCATCAAGTATTTTGTCAAGAGTAATCGGCTCAGAACGTGAGATGGTATTGTTGGTACCTTCTATAGCACGAACACGGCGTATAGAATTGAGTGCATTGCGTGCTTCGCGCTCATTGCCGAGTGCAAGCTGTGCCTCTGCCTTGATTAGATACATCTCCGGAAGACGGATAACGATAAAGTCACGTGACGATATATCATTCGTCGGATACTGAGAGTTATATGCTGTTGCGGCAGAAGATGTCTGGAAGTAATCAAGGAACTTACGTATGCCAGGATAAGACTGCCAGCCACCAATCATTACTGAATTATAACGGTTGTCACCATAAACGTCAGAAACTGGTTTTGCTTCTACCGTCGGCTCTGCTAGAGCTGGATCCGATGATGTGTAAACCGGTATATCACCGTTTGAAGCGAACTGTATACGATAACGGTTCTTTGCCCATGCCTGAAGAGCCTTGCCCTCTGCAGAATTACCATCAAGAACACTATAAAAGATAGCAGTATCCTGAAGTTCCGGATAGTTCTTTGCATTCTTGCTAAGATCCGGACTACCGATGTCATAATGATCCTGAAGAGTAACTCTGGCACGCTGGTCGGTAGAAGCATGCTCCTCAAGAAGCTGCCACAAACGAAGAGATGGTACATAACGGCAGAATCCACGACCGTAAGGAGAATATGCGTTCAATACATCTACATTGTTTCCAGTTGAAGCACTCTGAATAGAATGGTTAGAGGCGCTTACACGAAGGAACACGTTAGTATTCTTACGGCCGTTACCACCTAAGTCAGCGCATCCGTTGTTCCACTTAGATACGAACATAAGCAGCATAGCGTTACCGCCGCGGGAATAACCTGTACGTGTTATCAAGCTGTTATAGTTCTCCCAACCGCCGCTCGTAGTACGTGAATAACGATAAGGAATACAGTTGACATTCGTCTTCATGTCCTCATCATAAACAATTCCGAACAAAGCCTCGTTGTTGTTTACGTATGACTCATTCTCCATGCACCATACATCATCATAGTTATCATAGAATGAAGCGTATGAGTTGTCAATAACTGCATCGGCCTCATCACTTGCAGCCTGATAAAGGTCAGCGGTGGTCATTGAAGAATAATGATCGTTATCAGCCACCTGCTCATTAAGCTGTCCGCCAAGCCATGAAGCCGCATAAAGCAGCACACGAGCCTTCAGCGCACGGGCAGCCCAATAATTGGCCTTGCCGTTAGCCTTTGAGTAAGAACCAGCATTATCGAAATTGGTAATAGCACTGTCAAGATCGGCAAGAATACGACCGTAAACTTCATTCTCTGGCTTACGGACAGGGCTCTTTGTGCGGTTTGTAGCATCAATATGCGTTTCATTATAAGGTATAGCACCCCACATATTAACCATATTGAAATAATAAAGGCTGCGCATAAAGAAAGCCTGAGCAACCAAATCCTGACGGTCTTTTGTGGTCAAAGAATTGATTTTTGTGCTGTGAACCTGTTCAATGGCATTATTACAAACATCAACAGCATTATAGAACAACTCCCAATACTGGTCAAGACATGGATTATTTTGAACATTATTTCCAAGGGATTCTGCACCGAAGTTATAGCTTACCAACGACTTCTGCTTACAGTCAAAACCATAATAGAAAAGGTCTGTACCCATCTCTGCCAATCCGAGGCCAGGCTCTTTTCCATACCAGCCACGAGCAAATGAATAAGTACTTGCGACAAGACCTTTCAGTCCGCTTTCAGTCACATATTCAGTTTGAGCTGTAGTACCGGTTTTATTATCCTCATCAAGGAAATCTGAACAAGACGTCGCGCCAACAGTTAACGCCGCAGCGGCCATCACAATATATAATTTCTTATTCATATTATTCCTGAAAGATTAGAATTCAACATTTATACCTAATACAACCTGCTTCTGGAGCGGGAAAGAAATATCGCCGCCGCGCTCAGAATCATAGTCATCAACCTCGCCAAACGAGAAGAAATTCTTCATAGACGCATAAACTTTCAGTCTGGAAAGACTAAGCTTGCTGATCCAGTCCTTTGGAAGGTCATATCCAAGGCTGATATCTTTAATTTTGAAGAAGTCAGACTTTTCATACTGAAGCGATGTCTGATAAGAAGCATACAGCGACTGCTGTGCACTCGTCAGACCTGGGCTCGGGAATTTGGCATGCTGATTGTCAACAGTCCAATAATCAACATCACCCCAGTTAGCATTATCATAAGTAATATAATCACCAAGACGGTATCTCATATATCCGCCGAACTGAGCATAGCACATAATACTGAGCGAAATGCCCTTATATGTGAATGTATTTGTCAAGCCAAGGAAGCTTGTCGGGTCCATGTTATAAACAACACGGTCATCATCATTGATTATACCATCGTCGTTGACATCAACAATCTTTGGTGTACCCGGATCACCATAACTACCATTGGCAGACTTATAAGTTGGCTCTTCGCCCGGATGACGTGATTTCCAGTCATTCACATAAGTATCATACTCACCTACTGCCCATGTGTTATCAGCCTTGTAGTCATAGAATGTATGCACGCGCTCACCCTTAATGAAATACTGTGTACCGCTAACAGGGAAAGATTCTATTCCGTCTGACAATTTCTTAATCTTATCAGTTGAATATGTGTAACTGAAGTTGATGTTCCAGTTGAAATCCTTTGCAGTATAAGCATCAGCATCAAGTGACAATTCAACACCATGACCGGATGTGCTGCCAACGTTTGATATAATCTGGCTGAATACTGAAGACTTAGGAGCACGGTCGTAGAACAGAAGGTCCTTTGTGTTGCTCCAATAGAAATCAACACTACCGTTTACACGTCCGTTGAACAAGCCGAAGTCAAGTCCTACGTCAAATGTAGAAGTTTTCTCCCATGTCAGATTAGGATTGGCAATGTTTGTCGGAATCTTACCGCCGTCAACAGTATAGTTACTGAGCTGAGCGTGAGTCTGATAAGGGCTTATGGCAGCAGTACCAGCAAGACCCCATGAAGCACGCAACTTGAGGTTGCTCAGCCAAGCGGAAGTCTTAATCATCCAAGGCTCCTCGGTGATACGCCATGCAGCAGCTACTGACGGGAACACAGCCCACTTATTACCTTCGGCCAATACTGATGAACCATCATCACGCATAGAGAATGTTAAAAGGTATTTCTCAGCGAAAGAATAGTTAATACGCCCGAAGAAAGACATCAATGTCTGCTTTGTATACGGAGTAGAGGCTGACAACGGGTCAATAAGCGTACCGTTAGCCTGCATCTTATAGAAGCTTGCATCGTAGTAGTGATTGGCATCGGCAGTAACGGCAATACCGGTCTGCTCCTGCACACGGTTGATCATTTCATGTCCGAGCAGCACATTAAGAGTATGCTGGGAAGCACCGAAATCAGTATTGAAATTCAAAGTGTTATCCCATGTCCAGTTTGTATTTTCCGTTGTAACCTTACGCATGTAAGAAGTATGCGGGTTCTGGTAACGACCAACACTCTCATAGTCCTGATAAAGACCTTCACGCTGATGGAAAGCATCAACGGCAATCTGAGTGCGGAAGCTGAGGTTTCTGAGAATGTTTACTTCGCCGTAAACATTACTGAAGAAACGAGAGCTTTGATAGTTATGCTGGAAATTGCCTCCTTCGTCAGCAAGCGGTGTTACGTGAGCAGGATACCACAGGTCCGGTTCCATAATAAGATTACCGTTAATGTCTCTTGCGTGAGTTATAGAAGTCATCTTAAGAGCCTGACTGTAAACGCCGGAGTTAGCTCTGTCACGATCCTTATATGTGAAAAGCATACTGCCGCCGACCTTGAAATAGTCATTGATTTTATGGTCAAGGTTAATCTTGCCATTATAACGAGTCAGCTTGTCACCATCCTGCAGGCCGCGGTCGTTCATAAGTCCAAGACTTATGCTGAAGTTAGTCTTGTCACTACCTCCGTTAATACCAATAACATAGTTCTGTGAAGTGTTATTGCGTATAATCTCATCCATCCAGTTGGTGTATGACTTATCGTTGTAAATATCAATAAGCTGAGTACCGTCAGACAGCGGGTTATTACCAAGAACTTCCTCCGGGCTAGCAAGATAAGTACCCCATGAGCCCGACTGCTGGTAAGTAGCAAGGTTCTTTGAGTAAGAAGCAGCTTCCTGCCTGTACTTCACTTCATCATCACCAACAAACATTGTCGGATACGTAGCAGCAGAATTCCAGGAATTATATGCATCAAGAGTTACATGCGTACGTCCTGACTGTCCGCGCTTAGTAGTAATAATGATAACGCCGTTAGCACCACGTGTACCATAAATAGCAGTAGAAGAAGCATCACGCAGCACATCAATAGATTCAATATCGTTAGGGTTGATATCAATGGTAGATCCATAGTCAACACCGTCAACAATGATCAAAGGAGAGCTGCTTGCCAGCAGAGAACGAGTACCTCTGAAGGAAATACTCAGCGAGCCGCCGGCTTCACCGCTGTTCTGGGTAATGTTAGCTCCCGGAATGCTACCCTGCATAGCCTGTAAGGCATTTGCCGAAGCGACGTTTTCAATTTCCCTGTCACTGACAGATGAAACCACACCCGTGAGGTCACGCTTTTTCACAGCCTGATAACCTATGACGACGAGTTCATCGAGGTTCTGGTTATCCTCATGCATGGTAATGTAGTAGTTAGACTGACTCCCCACTTTGATAGTTTGCTCCAGATAGCCGATGTAGCTGACCCTAAGAGAAGCACCGTCAGGCACGCGCGAGATAGAGAAGTTACCGTTTACGTCGGTAACACTACCAATCGTAGTACCTTCGACAGTGACGCTTACGCCAATCAGCGGCTTGCCCATTTCATCGGTAACAGAACCGGTGACTTGTTTTTGAGCAAACGTTATCATACATGTCATAAACAGACATAAAGCCATAAAGGCTCTTTTGAATTGTAGATACATAAACGTTTGTTTTAGTTATACATATTTAATTTTGTTTTATCATTACATTAGGTAAAAAAGTACATTTTTCCTTAAAAATCAGAGCTTCCTTCCTTTATTTTTGTGATATATATATTTTTATCTGATGCCAAATATACGAAATAAAGATAGATTTTGAACAATATATAACATTTATTTTATATATTTTAACAAATAAATCTTAATGCTTGGCTGTCTGCGAATAATATCACAGCCTTCGTAATTTAATTGTTTGCGTATAAGCAGCAATTTAAAATACATTCTTATTTTATCTTGGCAACCTTATTTATACAGGTTGTATAAGACAAATTCATTGTAACATTGAGCAGTTTTATTACTAAACAGGTTGTTATCAGAAAAAATTTCATTTAGTGATTCTCTTTTTCATCACAGCTTATCTATTATTATCTATTTAATGAATTAACCGAATTTTATCGGATTTATACTCGTTGAAAAATGATACATTCGTTGATAATTAACTTTGAAAATGAACATAGGAAATAATGCTATGAAACATTAGCTGAACGGTTACTCAACCTCACTTCTTCGTTTAATCCAACAAGCCCCTTGTTCAACATCAAACATCACTTCACCACTTTAATTCAACCAATCAACACTTTAATTCAACAAAACGATCCATTTAAATCAACAAAACACTCCACTTCAGCTCAATTCAATTTTTAATCTCTTTTAATCCAATCTATGTCACCGTTGAATACATTTTTCAGTGTTATCACGGCAGCCTCTTTTTTTGTCAGTTCATGACTCCACTCTACTCTTCCGGAACGATCAGCTCCACTTCCTGTGTTGTTGTACTCATAATACCTGACAATGCCTTCTTTAGCCGGATCATGATAGTCAATCCAATTTTTCCATCCCTCCTTAACAATATGTGAGCCCATCTCACAGTTCATAAACAGTGTATAAGCATAAGCCCTCCACGGTCTGCCAAGATACACCTTGTCAACTCCGTCATAAGCCGTCAGTCTGCAATGATTGAAAATATAACCATATTTTTGCAGTTTAGGCGTTGATGCAGCAGTTATAAAACTGTTGCTTCTGCTTTTTATCTCACAATTTTCAAACCAAGCAACACTCGGTCCAAAAATAAAATCAGTAGTACCTTCTATTCTGCAACCATCGAAGAAACAATAAGTTCCTGGCGTACCAGTATAAACCGTATCCTGATTTCCCAATATATTACAGTTCAGGAACAACAGATGATTTCCTTCAGTATGCAAAGCAACAGCCTGCCCAAGTTTTGGCGCGTTATTCTCTATTGTAATATTTTTCAGAGTAATATAATCACCCTGTACTTTCATAGTAAAAGTACGGAAAGTGCCCATTTTCCGTCCGGAATCCCAACTGGCTATATTTGCATGATCGTCAAACGTCACAACAGTGCTGTCTCTGTCCTCTCCGCAAATCTCGATATTCGTAAGCCATGACGGCACGATTACCTTTTCATGATAAACGCCATTCTTAACAAATATCACCTTATGATATTCCATAAAAGCCCTGCAAGCCTCAACAGCGTCATTAATAGTTCTGAAATCCGACAATCCGTCACGACTGACAGTAATCGTGTCAGTGTTGTCGTACTTTCCGCGCGCGAATGCTCCGGATATGACAAACTGCAAGCACAGTAAAACAAAGCAAAATTTCAATTTCATTTATTTAAGTAATTTGTAAACCAGATAAGTAGATATTATAATTAATCAGGAATCAATTTTACAAATATCGGCAATCATCAAACCTTATGTCTTTTCCATACAAGATGTGTGCGCTGATACTGCATTATGGCACCTTAGGCTATGATGCAGTTCCTGAGATGCTAAACTATGGATACAGTCCGCACATGATTGTTAGTTCAAGCTTACCGACGGGCCCAAGTGCAGCACCACACAAAGAACACATAACAACATTTAATTTGGTGATTGCATTATATTCAAATTCAATCCGTATTATTCACTTTTTATATAACACATGATTATATAACACGAGATCGCTATTCTGTCATAGCCTTGTTTTCACGAAGAAACGATACAGAAACAGAACATAACATATGGATAAATCTAAATTTATTCAATTTGCTGTATTTCCTGCAAGTCAGTAACCCCCTTCAGCTTATCCATTATAAACTTCACCTCATCACGGTCATGCACACGCAGTTCGATATGCCCCTCAAAAATGCCATTGTCACTTGAGATTGTAATCTTATGAATATTAATACCGAGCTGAGCCGAAATCACCTTAGACACATCAAGCAGAAGTCCTTTTCTGTCAATGCCCTGAATAGAAATAGTGGCATCGAAAAACATCTGCTTGCGCATATCCCATTTAGCATCAACAAGCCGGTTTCCATAACTCGACTTCAACTTCGAGGCAACGCTGCATGCCCTTTGATGAATTTCAATATGTCCTTTGTTGTCAATAAATCCAAGAATATCATCGCCCGGAATAGGATGACAGCAAGAAGGAAACACATATTGCTTAATATTTTCCGGCGTAATGATAACCGCGCGTTTCTTGTTGAAGTTGGCCCCGACTGTTAATTTCTCATCCTTCTTAACATCTTTGCTGTCGTTCTCTTTCTTCTTTCCGCTGCCGAGGAAAGGCACATACCTTCTCCACCCTTTAGGCCCGTTGCCTTCCTTATTTTTTCCGTGCAACTCATCGACGTCCTTCTGACCGAGTTTTATAGTGCCGTTTCCGATTGCCAGGAAGAAGTTTTCTGGTTTCTGAACGCCATGATAATCGCTCAGCCGGTCTATAAGCGAAGTAGAGTATTCAAATCCATTATCAGCCACCCATTTCTTCAGCAAGTCGTCGCCGCGCTTCTGCACCTCTCTGTTTTCCTTGTTCAATTCCGTTTGAATCTGCGTGCGCGCCTTTGCCGTTGTTGCAAAGTTTATCCATGCAGGCTGCACATGCTGGCTGTCGCTTGTCAATATTTCGACCTGGTCACCACTTTGCAGTTTATGACTCATCGGCACCAGCTTATGGTTTACCTTGGCACCTATACAGTGCTGCCCGAGCTGCGAATGAATTGAGAACGCGAAATCAAGCGCCGTACATCCTGCCGGCATAGTTTTTATCTCACCTTTCGGTGTGAAAACGAATATCTCAGATGCAAAGAGGTTCAACTTGATAGAATCAAGGAAATCCATTGCGTCCGGCTGCGGGTCGTCAAGAATCTCCTTAATGGTATGCAGCCAGTCATTGAGTTCTCCCTCATCCTCCGAATACTCACCGCCTTCCTTGTATTTCCAGTGCGAGGCCAGTCCGTGTTCAGCCACCTCATCCATCCTGTCACTTCTTATCTGCACTTCAATCCACCGTCCCTGCTTGCTCATCAACGTAACATGCAGAGCCTGGTAGCCGTTGGCCTTCGGGTGGCTCAGCCAGTCGCGCAGACGGTCAGGATGACTCTTGTAAATTTTGCTTATAGCCACATATATGTTAAAGCACTCATTTATTTCCTTTTCACGGTCTTTCGGCACAAAGATAATCCTTACGGCGAGAATGTCATAAATCTCATCAAACGCTACATGTTTGTTCTGCATTTTATTCCAGATAGAATACGGACTCTTCACCCTTTCCTTAATCTGGTATGTAACCCCCATGTCGTCAAGAGCCTTGCGTATAGGCTCAGTGAAACTGTCGAAGAGATAATCACGCTGTTTTTCGGTCTCAGCAAGCTCAAGTTCAATTTTCTTATACTCTTCCGGATGCTCGTATTTAAAACTAAGGTCTTCAAGCTCCGTTTTTATCTTGTTAAGTCCGAGCCTGTTTGCCAGCGGCGCATATATATACAATGTCTCGCCGGCAATCTTATATCTCTTATTTGCAGGCTGCGACGCCAGCGTGCGCATGTTATGCAACCTGTCGCATATCTTTATCAGAATGACACGAATATCATCACTCATCGTCAGCAGCAGTTTCTTGAAGTTCTCAGCCTGTGCCGAGGCCTTGTCGCCGAATATGCCACCACTGATTTTTGTCAGTCCCTCCACGATCTGCGCTATTTTCGGACCGAAGATATTCTCTATATCCTCAATTGTGTAGTCAGTATCTTCCACCACGTCATGAAGAAGCGCCGAGCAGATGCTCGTCGAGCCAAGTCCCATTTCCTCGCACGCGATCTGCGCCACGGCAATAGGATGCATTATGTAAGGCTCCCCTGAAAGTCTCCTTACGCCCTTATGCGCCTGCCTTGCGAAGTTGAAAGCCTTTGTGACTATTTCAATCTTCTTTCTGTGTCGAGAGGCCAGATAGGTGTCCAACAGATGCTGAAAGGCATCGTTAATCATTTTATTGTCGGCCTGTTCCCGTTCAAGGTCTTCTAATTTCTGGTCTTCCATGATCGTATGGTCCTTCCTTAGTTAATATTATTGATTATCTTCAGTCATCCAACAGTATGCAGCTAACTTGTAATCTTGAAATTATTCGCACATTTTATATATACCTCGGTTATATATACCTCTTTATATATACCTTTTATATATGCCTCATCGGCGTCTTCTGTGCCGTCTGCGGGCCTTCGAGTGCCTTCTGCCGCTGCTTCTGTGTCTGTATACCCGTTTTTTCGTTTCCACCTCTTTATGTGTGTTCACATCAACGGTATCACGCTTCAGAATAAGCTCATCATTCTTATAGCTGTATACAGAATCTTTCAGTTCGATAAAATCCCCTATTTTCGTTGCCGGCAGTTTTATAGCCCTTGGCTTGGAGAATCCGTTCACGATGTCACGTCTGTACTGCGGGTTCAGTTCTCTGAGCTGCTCTATATCCATCTTCAGCACGTCAGCCACCTGCTGCAGATGCACGTCCCTGTCAACCATTACCGTATCCGTTTTCATCGGCAGATCGCTGAGCATCGGACAGATATTATGCTCGCAGTAATAGTTCATTATGTAGTTTGCCGCAATGAACGCCGGCACATATCCACGCGTTTCTTTCGGCAGGTAAGGATATATATGCCAATAGTCAGCATTACCCTTAGCCTGATGTATAGCCTTGTTGACCTTTTCCGGTCCGCAGTTGTATGCCGCAATGACGAGACTCCAGTCATCAAAAATCCTGTATAAGTCACTGAGATAATGTGCTGCGGCATAGGAAGCCCTCACCGGGTCGCGCCGTTCGTCAACAAGCGAGTTTATCTCCAGTCCATATCTTTTTGCCGTCGGCAGCATAAACTGCCATAGTCCCGTGGCGCCCACTCTTGACACTGCGTTCGGATTCAAGGCCGATTCTATTACCGGCAGATATTTCAGTTCCAGCGGAATATTGTATAAATCGAGAGCCTGCTCAAACAGCGGCATATAAAAGTTCGACGCACCAATCATCACGCCCACCGAACCCCGCAAATCAGTTGCATACCTGTCAATAAACTTTCTTACGATGCTGTTGTAAGGCATTTCTATAATCGTAGGCAACCGTCTCAGCCTGTCCACATAAACGGAGTCCGGGAAATCCGGATTCACGTCAACGGCATTGCAGCTAGTGTCCGGTTTCAGATAAGTATGCCTGATATATACCTGCAGCAGCGAATCCACCTCAGTGTCCATGCCCACCGGCACGTCAATTTCATCTTCATTTCCTTCCTGGTCAGTCACCGTGATGATGTTATTGTCTTTCTCATCATTGCTCTGCGCCCGCATCACGCAGACCGACATAAGCATAACGGTGATGATAAGGTATATTCTTCTCATTATTTAATTCCCTGTTTATTCCCTGTTTATTTCTTTCTTGTTTAAAAACTAATGCAACACTGCACACCGAGTGCGTTGTTTCTTTTGTTGTTCCATAATCCGGCCTGACTGCCGCCTCCTGAACCTATCACAGCCGGCTGCACATGCAGGCTGAGGTCTCTTGATATGTCGAAATCCGACAGCGACGCATCTACGTACGCATCAATCACCGACAGTGCGTAAACACCTATCATGGCGAACACACTGAGATCACGCCATCTTCTGAACCTGTCCTTTCTCGATTTGAAAATCGTCTTGAAGCGCTCTTCGTTCTGCGGCGTCACCCTCGTTCCCAGATGCAGGAAGTTGTTATAGCTCTGTGTTGCAGGGTCATCGTCCATAATGTCGAGATACGCCTGCGAATAGTCATGATACATCTGTCCGTTCCACGACAGCGCATATATACATCCCACGAACCCGCCGTAGAATATTGGCAACTTCCAATATTTACGGTTGTAAATCTGTCCGGCGCCCGGAATGACCAGAGCAAGCCACAGCGCTCTTTTCGGATCCGGCCTCCACGTGTTCCAGTCTTTTTTTTTCTTTGGTGCCTTCATCTTCCCTGCGTCGTCAGCCAGAGCCATGACAACAGCCGAGTCATCATTCAGTCTGCCGCCGTTTATCGTATCAGACGTCTGCGCCCTTGCACTTTCCGCCATCAGCAGGCACACAAGGAAAAGCATATAGAAAATATCTCTCACGCCAGTTATCATTATTGCTGTCTGTTCAGCCCGTCAAACATATTCATTATGCGTTCGAGCTCTTCCTCGTTGGAAAACGGAATGCTTATCTTTCCCTTTCCCTTCGGCGAGCATGTCAGCTGCACCTTTGTGTTCAGGAACGACGACAGACGGTCTTTCAGCACATTAAACTCCTCGGGCAACTGGCTGTGTCCGCTAATTATCTTTTTCCCGGACTTAATCTCCTCACCACTGTTCAGCTGCTTAACCATCTCTTCCACCTTTCTCACAGAATATCCGTTTTTCTGAATATCCTTAAACAGCTTTATCTGCAGCGACGGTGAGTCAAGTGCCAGCAGTGCCCTTGCATGGCCCATGTCAATTTCCTTTTTCTGCAAAGCCATCTGCACCTGTGCCGGCAGCTTCAGCAGTCTGAGATAATTGGCTATTGCAGCACGGCTCTTGCCCACCCTTTCAGAAATCTTCTCCTGCGTCATTCCTGTAGTCTCAAGCAGATGTTCGTATGCCAGTGCAATCTCTATCGGGTTGAGGTCTTCGCGCTGTATGTTCTCAACGAGAGCCATCTCCATGATGTTCTCATCGCTGATGGTGCGTATGTATGCCGGGATAGCCTTCAGTCCTGCCAGCTGCGATGCTCTCCACCGTCTTTCACCGGCAATAATCTGAAAGTGATTGTTGTCAATCTGCCTCAGTGTTATCGGCTGGATAATGCCAATGGCCTTTATGCTGTCGGCGAGCTGCTGCAGTCCTTCCGGATCAAACTCACGCCGCGGCTGGTCAGGGTTTGCCTCTATCTGCTCAATGGGTATCTCATTGATAGTGCTGCTGCCCTGCGTTCTCACCGTGCCGGTAGAGATGAGGGCGTCGAGTCCGCGCCCAAGAGCATTGTTCTTTGATGATGAACCGAATTTCTTATGTACTCCCATATTAGTTTATCTTCTATTGTTTGCCGGCGTCAGAAACCGCATAACCCGTTATCAACTCTCGCGCGAAATGATTTCCTTGGCCAGCGACATGTGGTTTTTCGCACCCACCGACTCAGCGTCATACAGAATCACCGGCAGTCCGTGCGACGGGCTCTCGCTTATCTTCACGTTTCTCTGGATAACCGTCTTGAACACCAGCTCATGGAAATGGCGTTTCACCTCGTCATAAATCTGATTGGCAAGCCTGAGCCGGCTGTCATACATCGTGAGCAGGAACCCTTCTATCTCAAGATGCTGGTTCAGCTTGTCACGGATAATCTTGATAGTGTTCAGCAGCTTGCTTATACCTTCGAGTGCGAAATACTCGCACTGCACCGGAATGATTACCGAGTCGGCAGCCGTCAGCGCATTGACCGTTATCAGTCCCAGCGACGGCGAGCAGTCTATCAGAATATAATCATAGTAGTCTTTCACCGGCTTAAGCAGCTCTTTTATAATGCTCTCCCTGTTGTCGAGGTTAAGCATTTCTATCTCAGCGCCCACCAGGTCTATGTGACTTGGAATAATGTCAAGTCCTTCAATGTCAGTCTCATACAATGCATCGCGAATGTCAGCGTGATCAATGATGCACTCATAGATAGAACAGTCAACGTTGTTAAGGTCAACGCCCAGGCCGCTTGACGCGTTAGCCTGCGGATCGGCATCTACAACAAGCACTTTCTTGCCAAGAGTGGCCAGCGATGCCGCAAGGTTAATGGCCGTTGTAGTCTTTCCCACGCCGCCCTTCTGATTGGCTATAGCAATAATTTTTCCCATTTTCCAGATGTTTTCAATCCTCTGCCCGTCGTTTTTCACAACAGGTGTTTTGATTGCAAAGATACATATTTTAAATGAGAAAGTGATATTCTAACCGTTTTTTTGTATTTTTGCGTTCAAAACGATTGCAGAAACAAGCACAATGGTTTTAAGCCGGCTTTTCTTTCTGTTGTAAGACAAAAGACATCATCATCTCTGTAATACTTTCAACAAGCAATACATTTAAATAATACACTAAATAATACACTAAATAATACACTAAATAATAAATACACGTAAAATCATAAATACATGGACAGCAGAAAACCATTCATATTAATTTCCAATGATGACGGCTACCATTCCGGCGGCCTGAAATATCTTGTCAACATGCTTTCCGACATGGCCGACCTACTTGTCGTAGCTCCTGAGTCAGCCCGCTCCGGTTTCTCATGCGCCTTCTCTGCATCTGCGCCGCTGCGTTTGAAACGCCGTAACCGCTTTCCCGGCGTACCGCTTTATTCCTGCAACGGCACCCCCGTAGACTGCGTGAAGCTCGCTCTCGACCAGTTCTGCCGCGACCGCCGCCCCGACCTCGTCATCGGCGGCATCAACCACGGCGACAACTCATCTGTCAACAACCACTATTCCGGCACCATGGGCGTGGCCATGGAGGGCTGCATGAAATATATTCCGTCTATAGCATTCTCATCATGCAACTACGACGAGAATGCCGACCTCAGCTATCTCTCCGAATATGTGCGCCCCATCGTCAGCCGCGTGCTGAAGGAGGGGCTGCCCAAAGGCATCTGCCTTAACGTCAACTTCCCGCGTCTGCCGCCCTTCAAGGGCATGAAGGCCTGCCGCATGACCTTCGGCAGCTGGACGCAGGAGGTGGTGAAGGAACGCCATCCCAGAGGCTACGATTATTTCTGGATGGTGGGCCGTTACCGCAACGATGAGCCCGAGGCTGAAGACACAGACCAGTGGGCGCTCTCCCACGGCTATGTGGCCATAACGCCCACTACTATGGACGTCACCGCCTATTCTTTCATGGACACTTTTAACGACATGATAAAAGACTGCGACACAAAATGAAATACTATCTAATAGCCGGCGAGGCCAGCGGTGACCTTCACGCCGGCCGGCTCATGCAGGCCCTTGCCGGTGCCGACAGCGCCGCTGACTTCCGGTTCATTGGCGGCGATGAGATGCAGAAGGCCGGCGGCACGCTCGTGCGCCACTATAAAGAAATGGCCTACATGGGCTTCGTGCCTGTGCTCATGCACCTCGGAACCATCTTCCGCAACATGGAATACTGCAAGAAGGACATTGTGGCATGGAAGCCCGACGTGGTCATACTCATTGACTATCCCGGCTTTAACCTCGACATTGCGAAATATCTTCACAACACCACCGACATTCCTGTGCTTTATTACATCTCACCGAAGATATGGGCATGGAAGGAATGGCGCATACGCCGCATACGCCGTGACATCGCGCGCATGTATTCCATACTGCCCTTCGAGACGGCGTTCTACGAGCGGCATAAATATCAGGTTAAATATGTCGGCAACCCAACAGTGCAGGAGGTGGCGGCCTTCAAGGCCTCTTATCATGAGACGCGCGACGAGTTCTGCCGCCGCTGCGGCCTCGATGTCAGCAAGCCCATCATCGCCCTTCTTGCCGGCAGCCGCAAGCAGGAGATTAAAGACAACCTGCCGGCCATGACAGAGGCGGCATCACGGTTTGAGAACTGCCAGATGGTGCTGGCCTGTGCGCCTGGCATTCCAAAGGAATACTATGACCAGTTCGTCAACGGCACCAAGGTGCTGCGCGTCTTCAACGACACCTACGCCCTGCTCTCCCACTCCACCTCAGCCCTCGTCACCAGCGGCACAGCAACGCTTGAGACGTGTCTGTTCAACGTGCCGCAGGTCGTTTGCTACGAGACACCGCTGCCTAAACTGATACGCTTCGCCTTCAAACATGTCATCAAGGTTAAATACATCTCTCTCGTCAACCTCATCGCCGACAAGGAGATAGTGCCCGAGATGCTTGCCGACCGCTTCACCGTCGACGGCATCATGGACGAGCTGTATAAGATCATGCCAGGCCATCAGGAACGCGACGCAATGCTGCATGAGTATGACACCGTGCGCACGCGGCTCGGCACCAAGAACGCACCTGCCGAGGCAGCCGCCCTCATGACAGCCGACATCAAGCAGCTGAAAGACGAAGAGCGTGCCCGCCTTCTTGCCATTCTTGCCGAACGGCGCGAGGCTGAAAGAAAGAAACGTGAGGCCGAAATGCGTTCGGCGTCAGCCGACAACAATGCCAGCACGACATTCGAAGCTGCCGACAGCGCGGAAAGCACAAACAACAATAGCAGCGATGATGACTATACGCCTTCAGCCGGCGGTTCTTCCGTTAAAACGCCATCCCATGGTGAATCATCATCCGGCAGATCATCCGCCGACAATGAGCGAGATTTTCTTGACAACCTTCCCAATAAAGATTTCATCTGAAGCATAATCCTTCTGTGACGCTAAAAAGGCACGCACCTCCACATACGTGAGGCCGTGCCTTTTTTAATGATATGAAACAAATTATTACGTGAAATCTTATTTTATAACTACCTACTTTATATTTATAACTACCTATTTTATAACCACCTTTCTGCCGTTGTGAATGTAAACGCCGGCTGTCGAAGGCTTGCCTTCCGTTGACGTTCCGTCCATGCGGTACCATGGCTTGCTGTCACTGCTGTTTTCTATATCCCAGTCATCGTTTACGTCATCGATGGCCGTCGTATTGCCGCGGTCAACGACAAAGCGTATATTTATCTTCTTAGCAGCCGAAGAGCCATTGTTGTCAACGGGCAGGTCAGGCGTTGCCGGATCGAGGAGCAGCCTCAGATAAGGGCTCTTTCATTTAACTCGACATAGGAAGACAATATGTCACAATGTAAT
>OMUH01000163.1 GCA_900314195.1 uncultured Prevotella sp. | reverse complement strand
TATACCATTTTTTTAATTCGAGATTGCTTATCCGCCTGAATTGCTGTAAAGATACATGCGTTCTGAGTAAGGATAAAGTCGTGAAATTTAAAGAATGGCTTTCTAGATAATTTTTTATTATTGTTTTAAATTATTGATTATATTACCGAAATGCGTTCAGTTTTGTTTACTATTATTTTTTTCATATATGCATTGACTGGCGTTTGCCAAGAGAAATATAAAAACAGTGTGGCAATAAACGGCAGGCTGACAGAAGACACTTGGTTCCTTGATATGTCATACGTTCGTATGCTTAATAAGTTTGTAGGCTGCGGTGCAGGCTGCGGTATTTGGAAGCAATATCTTTATGAGGAAATGTTTCACGGCAGAGGATGGGAGCTGAACGATGAGAGCAAGGCTTGTTCGACAATTTATCTTCGTCCTTTTGTCCAGTTGCTTTCTCCTGCCGTAATAAAAACTTCCGGCTGCAAATTCCGTTTGTGCTTTGAACCAGGACTAATGCTGCGTATTCCGTGGGATTATGTTAATATCGATATTATTGACGGCAACAGGGTCTATTCGAACAAATATGTTTTTCGTTGTTCAAAGGGACAATGGCTGTCGTTTGACTGCAAGTCCGGGCTGGACGTGAATTTCGAGAATTTCAATGTCTGTGTCGGTTATATGTGCTCAACACTCGATGTTTATACTTACAGAAGACGTTTTGTGTTCAGAAATAAAAGTTATAATGACTGCCTGCCGGCAAGAAAGCTGATGCAGGGTGCCTTTGCGACAATAAGTTATAACTGGTGATGCGGCTGTAAAAAAGACTTTGCAAGACTTGTACAAACATAAAAAGTCCCCGCTTTTCACAAAGCAGGGCTTTCAATTATAGGTATTAGTTTTTCATCTTTTAAATTCTAAGGTAAAAAGATTGTATTCAGGATAACACTTGCAAAGATATAGAGTTTAAATGATATATCAAAATATTTTTTTGTGTTTAATAACATCGAAAAGGCTGTGTGATGTTTTTAAACACACAGCGCTGATGTTATTTTACCGGTTTGCTGCTTATTTTCATTAAATTTTATGCAGTTCAAATGCGAAAATAGATGTATCTTTGCAGACAAACAAAAATTAAACACTACTTCATTTTATGTCAAAGGAAGAAAACAACAGCAACACAGAGGAGAAGAAGAGCCTCAGTTTCGTAGAACAGTTTGTTGAGGAAGACCTTGCGGCCGGTAAGAACGGCGGGCGTATACAGACACGTTTCCCGCCTGAGCCAAACGGCTATCTGCACATTGGTCATGCCAAGGCTATATGCATGGACTTCGGCATTGCCGAGAAATATAACGGCGTGTGCAACCTGCGCTTCGATGACACAAATCCGAGCAAGGAGAACAACGAGTATGTAGAGAATATTCTTAATGATATTAAATGGCTCGGCTTCAAGTGGGGACATATATATTATGCGTCAGACTATTTTGACAAGCTGTGGGACTTTGCCGTTTGGATGATAGAGAACGGCCATGCTTACGTTGACGAGCAGACTGCCGAGCAGATTGCCGAGCAGAAGGGCACGCCGACCACGCCGGGCACGCCGTCGCCGTTCCGCGACCGTCCGGCTGAGGAGAGCCTCAGGCTTTTCAAGCAGATGAACACGCCGGAAGCCGTTGAGGGCAGCATGGTGCTGCGCGCCAAGCTCGACATGGCCAATCCGAACATGCACTTCCGCGACCCTATCATATACCGCATCATCCAGACGCCTCACCACCGCACGGGAACAAAGTGGCACTGCTATCCGATGTATGACTTCGCACACGGACAGAGCGATTATTTCGAGGGCGTCACACATTCCATCTGCACACTTGAGTTTGTGCCTCACCGCCCGCTGTATAATAAGTTTATCGACTTTCTGAAAGAGTACGACCACACTGACGACAATCTTGACGACAACCGTCCGAGGCAGATAGAGTTCAACCGTCTGAACCTCACATATACGGTTATGAGCAAGCGCAAGCTGCACACGCTCGTCGACGAGAACCTCGTCAGCGGATGGGATGACCCTCGCATGCCGACGCTGTGCGGAATGCGCCGCCGCGGATATTCTCCTGAGAGCATCCGCCAGTTTATCAATTCCATTGGCTATACCAAGTTCGACGCCCTTAACGACGTTGCGCTGCTTGAGGCTGCCGTGCGCGACGACCTCAACAAGAAGGCTACGCGCGTCAGCGCCGTGCTCGACCCTGTCAAGCTGGTCATAACAAACTATCCTGAGGACAAGACGGAAGAGATGACGGCAGTAAACAATCCTGAGGATGAGACAGCCGGCACACACACCATCACCTTCTCGCGCGAGCTGTGGATAGAGCGCGCCGACTTCATGGAAGACGCGCCGAAGAAATTCTTCCGCATGACGCCGGGCAAGGAAGTGCGATTGAAAAACGCATATATCGTGAAGTGCACGGGATGCACAAAGGATGCTGACGGCACCATCACCGAGATACAGGCTGAATATGATCCGGAGAGCCGCAGCGGACTGCCCGGCGCCGACCGTAAGGTGAAGGGCACGCTGCACTGGGTGAGCGCACGTCACTGCGTGAAGGCTGAAGTGAGAGAGTATGACCGTCTCTTCATGGTTGAGAACCCGTCGGCCGATGAGCGCGACTTCCATGAGCTGCTGAACCCTGACAGCCTGCATGTGCACACGAATTGTTACGTTGAGAATTTCGCTGCCGGCAAGAAGCCCGGAGAATATCTGCAGTTCCAGCGCATAGGCTATTTCATGGCCGACAATGACTCAACAGCTGAGCACCCCGTGTTCAACAAGACCGTAGGCCTTAAAGACACATGGGCAAAGCAGAGCGGCGGCAAAAGAAACAATGACAACAAAAAGAACGACAAGAAATGAACTGGCTCGCAACGTTACTCGGAAACCTCAACTACGGCACCATTTTCTTTCTGATGCTGCTTGAGAGCACCGTCATACCAGTTCCGTCTGAGTTTGTCGTGTCGCCGGCAGCCTATCATGCCGCGGCTGGAAACCTGCATGTGTGGCTCGTCATTCTCTTTGCCACGTTAGGTGCCGATGTTGGCGCATCTATAAACTATGCCGCAGGTTATTATCTCGGCCGGCCAATCATTTACCGGTTTGCAAACAGCAACTTCGGCCACTTCTGCATGCTCAACCAGCGCAAGGTTGAGAAGAGCGAGAAATATTTCTACGACCACGGCATGGTGGCCACGATTACCGGCAGGCTCATTCCCGGCATACGCCATCTGATAAGTATTCCTGCCGGACTGAGCAAGATGCATTACGGGCAGTTCCTGCTCTACACCACGATAGGCGCCGGAGTGTGGAACTGCATTCTCGCGGCCCTCGGATGGTATCTGCATTCAATAGTGCCAGAAGAGCAGCTCGCCGACAAGATTTCAGAGTATGCTGAATATATCAAGGGCATCATCTTCCTGCTCGTAGGCATTGCCTTTGTCTATTTCATGGTAAAGTATTTCATCAACCGCCGCCGCAAGATGGGCCTTAACCCGAATCCGTTTGAGGCCGGCGAAGATGATGATGACAAGGAATAAGAATATAAGCTTAATTATATAATGCGGGCCGCTGACAGATTCTTGCTGTCGTGCGGCCCGCAGCTTTTTTCCGCTTTGCAATATTCATCACCTGTTGCAAATGCATCAAATAATAAAATGACCATCAATTTTAACAAATCTATGAAATATCCTATAGGCATACAGACTTTTGACAAGATACGTACAGGCCCAGCGGTGCCTGAAGCGCGGCAATATAGACCGTTTCCGGGATATACTGACATCTTTTCTTGCAAGCATACCTTATTCTGCGCGCCGGCATGAGAACGAGCGTGAGAAAGAACGCTATTTCCAGTACACTGTTTATCTTCTCATGCGCATGGTGAGCTGTTACACCGTTTATCACGAGAAAGAGACGTTGCAGGGACGTGCCGACTGCGTTGTAGAAACACCAGAATATGTCTATGTGTTTGAATACAAGCTCGACCGTACGGCAGCAGAAGCCATGCAGCAGATAGACAATATGGGCTATGCACGTGAATATACCGGTGACGGCAGAAAGGTATATAAGGCGGCGTGCTGTTTCTCGTCAGAGACAGGCACTGTAAGTGATTTTCTTGCCGTGCAGGCTTAAGTAAAAATGATTATCCGATATTTTTTTGTCATGTGCTGCGTTTTCTGGCACGCTTTTTGATTAAGCGGATATAGTAAATATAATAAAAATCAAAAAACAATTAGCATAATGGCAAAGAAAGGAAACATTGGGGTTACAACTGAGAACATATTCCCCGTTATTAAAAAGTTCCTATATTCAGATCATGAGATATTCCTGCGCGAGATGGTGTCAAACGCCGTTGATGCCACGCAGAAGCTGAAGACGCTGGCCGCACAGGGCGATTTCAAGGGTGAGCTCGGCGACCTTACCGTGCGTGTGTCGCTTGATGAAAAGGCTAAGACGCTTACCGTCAGCGACCGCGGCATTGGCATGACTGAAGAGGAGATTGACAAATATATCAACCAGATAGCTTTTTCCGGTGTCACTGACTTCCTCGATAAATATAAGGACAATGCCAATGCCATTATCGGCCATTTCGGACTGGGCTTCTATTCAAGCTTCATGGTCAGCGACAGGGTCGACATCATTACCCGCAGCTATAAAGACGGTGCAAAGGCTGTCAAGTGGACCTGCGACGGCAGTCCGAGCTTCGAAATCAGCGAGGCTGACAAGGCTGACCGCGGCACCGACATTGTTATGCATATCAGCGACGACTGCAAGGAGTTCCTTGAGCATAACCGCATTCAGTCTCTGCTGACGAAATACTGCCGCTTCATGGCTGTGCCTGTGGCCTTCGGCAAGAAGAAAGAGTGGAAAGACGGCAAGGAAGTCGATACAGATAAAGACAATATCATTAACGACATTGAGCCGCTTTGGACCAAGGCACCGTCGACGCTGAAAGACGAAGACTACAAGAAGTTCTATTCAGCACTTTATCCTATGCAGGACGAGCCGCTCTTCTGGATTCATCTGAATGTTGACTATCCATTCAAGCTGACCGGTATTCTTTACTTCCCGCGCATTAAGAACAATGTAGACCTTCAGCGCAACAAGATTCAGCTATACTGCAACCAGGTGTTCGTGACTGACCAGGTGGAGGGCATAGTGCCGGAGTTTATGACACTGCTGCACGGCGTCATCGACTCGCCTGACATTCCTCTGAACGTGAGCCGTTCTTATCTGCAGAGCGATGCCAACGTGAAGAAAATTTCCACATACATCACTAAGAAGGTTGCCGACCGCCTGCAGGCTATCTTCAAGGAGAACCGCAAGGACTATGAGTCTAAGTGGGACGACCTCAAGCTGTTCATTGAGTACGGTATGCTGTCACAGGATGACTTCTATGAGCGCGCCAAAGACTTCGCACTGCTGAAGGATGTAGACGGCAAGTATTTTACTTACGATGAGTATAAGACGCTTATAAAGGACAACCAGACCGACAAGAACGACAGGCTCGTTTATCTGTATGCCAACAACAAGGAAGACCAGTACACTTATATCAAGGCGGCTCAGGACAAGGGCTACAGCGTGCTGCTCTTCGACGGACAGCTGGCTGCGCCTATGACGAGCATGCTCGAGCAGAAGCTCGAGAAGAGCACGTTCGTGCGCGTTGACTCAGACATCGTCGACAACCTTATCGTCAAGGACGATGCTCCGAAGAACAATCTTGACGCTGACACTACTGACAATCTGTCACAGTGCTTCAGCACGCAGATGCCGAAGATTGCAAAGACCGAGTTCAATGTTGAGGTGCGCTCGCTGGGCGCAGAGAGCCAGCCGGTGGTGATAACGCAGAATGAGTATATGCGCCGTATGAAGCAGATGAGCCAGTTCCAGCCGGGCATGAGCTTCTATTCTCAGATGCCAGACTCTTACACGCTCGTGGTCAATGCCGACCATCCGCTCATAAAAACCGTCTTGGACAGCGAGAAAGCAGCCACTGACGAACTGCTGAAGCCGGTACAGGGCGAGATTAAAGGCGATGAGGCTCGCCTGGCAGCACTTCATCAGGCACAGAGCAAGAAGAAGCCTGAGGAGATTACGCAGGAAGAGAAAGATGATTTGCAGAACACAGAGAAGGCTCTTAACGAGCAGCGCAAGAAGAAAACCGAAATTATTGACGGTTTCGCAAAAGACAATGCAGCTGTTCATCAGCTCATTGACCTTGCACTGCTGCAGAACGGTATGCTGAAGGGCGAGCAGCTCAATGCCTTCCTGAAGCGCTCTTTTGATATGATTAAGTAAATTCCTTAACAAATTATTGCGTGAATGTCTTGCCTTGCAAGAAGCAGGCAAGTAACATATAAAAAAATCCCCGGTGTGCGGAAAATACTGCATACCGGGGATTTTTTTGTTTTCTTTAATTTTAAAAATTATTTAAGTTATGCCGGGCTTTTATGTCTGGCATAACTTTTGTTGACTAAGTCAGGCGCCTTGGTATGATTTTTTCTTGCAGAATAATTTTGCAGTATGCGGAAAAGACATTATCTTTGCTGACAGAAAATGGGGACGTCTCGGTTCGATCGGGATACTCATCAAATAAATTATGAAACTGAGATGACATCTCTTGCCTATGGCGGGCCATATAAATCGCATCTTGCGACTAAGCCGTAAGGCCGGTGGATTACAAAAGCGGAGAGCTCTCTAAACTTGTAACACAGGAGTTTCATCACATCACCGGACGGCCCTTTTTCTTTTTTATCCGTATATTTTTTTCATTTTATTTATCAGGAGAGAAAGACAATGTTCTCAGGAATAGTAGAGGAAATGGCCACGGTTACAGCCATAGAGCATAATCAGGAAAATATAGATTTCACGCTTGAATGCTCATTTACAGGTGAGCTGAAGATAGACCAGAGTGTAAGCCATAACGGTGTGTGCCTGACAGTAGTGGCCATAGACGGCGACCGTTATACTGTGACAGCAATGAAAGAGACTCTTTTACGTTCAAATCTTGGATTGCTTAAGGTCGGCGACAAGGTAAACGTTGAGCGTTCAATGTTGATGAACGGGCGTCTTGACGGACATATCGTACAAGGACATGTTGATGAAACTGCAAAATGCATAGGTGTTGAAGATGCCGAAGGCTCAACATATTTCACGTTTGAATATAAATATGATGCTGATATGGCTAAGAAAGGCTATTTCACGGTAGACAAGGGCTCGGTTACGGTCAACGGAGTGTCGCTTACTGTTTGTGAGCCTACGGAAAATACTTTTAAGGTAGCGATTATTCCATATACACGTCAGAATACTAATTTTTGTAATATTGCGCTTGGGTCTGTAGTAAATATCGAATTTGACATTCTTGGCAAATATATAGCGCGTCTTACGGAATTAGGTAATAAATAATAACCTATCGTTGCGGGAATATTTATTTCTATTAATGTTGTCCCGTTTAATATTACATGCGTCTTATTAAAAAGCCGGACATTTTATTATGTCCGGCTTTTTGGGTAAACAGCATAAAACAATGTTATTTGTTGTTCACCTGAACGATTTTAGTCTTCGGCTTTTCCTTGTTTCTGCGGTTTGTCACCGTCACCACCGACTGTGCCAGGTTCAGAAACGCCTGTCCCGTCACGCTGTCGACGTTGCATGCTGCCGGCCGTCCGTCGTCGCCGCTCTCGCAGATGCCCTGTACGATAGGAATCTGTGCCAGCAACGGCACGCCCATTTCTTCGGCCAGCTTCTTGCCGCCGTCGCGTCCGAAGATATAGTATTTGTTCTCCGGCAGCTCAGCCGGCGTGAAATAAGCCATGTTCTCTATAAGTCCGAGCACCGGCACGTTAACCTTGTCATTGACATACATGTCTATACCCTTTCGTGCGTCGGCGAGTGCCACTTTCTGCGGCGTGGTAACTATCACCGCCCCGGTAATGGCCAGTGTCTGCAGCAGTGTCAGGTGAATGTCGCTTGTGCCCGGCGGCGTGTCGAGAATGAAATAGTCGAGGTCGCCCCAGTCGGCATCGGCAATGAGTTGTTTCAGTGCTGCCGTGGCCATTCCTCCGCGCCACAGCGTGGCCGTGTCTGGGTTTACGAAGAAGCCGATGCTGAGCAGCTTTATGCCGTATTTCTCTACCGGCTCTATAAGGTCGCGCCCGTCTACATGCACGGCATACGGACGTGCGTCTTCCACGCCGAACATCTTCGGCATTGACGGACCGAAGATATCAGTATCGAGCAGTCCTACCTTATATCCGAGCTTTGCCAGAGCAATGGCCAGGTTAGCCGAAACGGTAGACTTACCCACACCGCCTTTTCCTGAGCTCACGGCAATGATGTTCTTAACGTCTGGCAGCAGCTTGCCCACCTCCGGCCGCGGAGCCGACTTGAACTCAGTTGTTATGTTTACCTCTACGTCTGGGCTCACCGAGTAGTGTATCTGAGCCTCGGCAGCCTTTACCGTTGACTTCAGAAAAGGGTCAGTGTTGCGCGGGAAGACGAGCGAAAAACTTACCTTCATGCCGTCTATGCGCATGTTGTCGGCCACCATTCCGCTCTCAACGAGGTTTTTCTTCGTTCCAGGATAGATGACCTGGCTGAGCGCATCGCGTATGAGTTTTGGATAAAGTGTCATAATGCTTGTATTTTTTATTATGTTATCTGTTGAGCAAAGGTAGCAAAGATTTTTTGGAATGCTGTCTTTTTTTCAGTAATTTTGCACACACCCCATGTCTGCGGCTGTTTTGTTGATATTTTGTGTGCAGCTGCGTCATTTCTTACTTTCAAATAATATTGCGTTTATATGAAAACAAGATTTCTCAGCCTGTCATTATTGTTCCTGTCGCTGACGGCCGGTGCAAAAAACGTTGTTTGGTTTGACGGCCACAAGCCCGTCAGCTACAGCGTCAATGCCCACCGCTCGCCTGTTGTCGACAAGGCTCTTGATATGTTCTCTTCAGACATGAAAGCCGTCACCGGCCATCATGCCGACCGTAAGGGCAACGGCCGCATAGCCATCTATCAGCTCGACCGCCTTGACGACAAGGAGTTTGCCGAGCTGCATGCCACTGGTGTGCCCTATAATAAGATTATCACGAAGCCCGATGCCTTTTACATAACCGTCAGCAAGGGCCGTATCATTGTTGTCGGCAGCAACGGCCGCGGCACTGCCTACGGCATTCTTGAGCTGTCGCGCCAGGCCGGCGTGTCGCCGTGGACGTGGTGGGGTGACGTCAGGCCTGTGCGCCGCCATACGCTCATCATGAGCGATAAATTTGTCACCATGCAGTGGCCGTCTGTCAGCTATCGCGGCGTATTCATCAACGATGAAGACTGGACCAACCGTGTGTGGGCACATGAGCGCATGGACACGCGGCTGAAGAAAGGCGCCATGGGGCCGCACTATTACCATCAGCTCTTCGAACTGCTGCTGCGCCTTCGCGCCAATGCCGTGTGGCCGGCCATGCACAACGGCACAGTGCCGTTCTTTATGGTCAAGGGCAACAAAGAAGTGGCTGATTCGTTCGACATATATGTCGGCTCGTCACACTGCGAGCCGATACTCCGCAATAACGTAGGAGAGTGGGACGAGAGCCTCCGCGGCCCGTATAACTTCATCACCAACCGTAAGAACGTAGAGGCCTACTGGCGTGAGCGTGCCCGCGAGACATCGTCAATGGACGCGCTTTATACGCTCGGTATGCGCGGCATTCACGACGGCAGCATGGCCGGCGTGAAAACGATGAGCGAGAAGGTGAAGGCCTTGCAGGAGGTGATAAACAGCCAGCGGCACATGCTGCAGCAGGAAGTCAGCAAAGACCTGACAAAGGTGCCGCAGGTGTTCATACCGTATAAAGAAGTGCTCGACATATACACCCACGGCCTGAAAGTGCCTGATGACGTCACTCTGATGTGGTGCGACGACAATTACGGTTATCTCACGCGGTTGCCCGACGTTAAAGAGCAGAAGCGGAGCGGGGGCGGAGGCATATATTATCACCTCAGCTATTGGGGACGTCCGCACGACTGGCTGTGGCAGTGCTCCATGCAGCCCGGTCTGCTCTACAGTGAGATGCGTGCAGCCTACGACAGCAACTGCCGCAGAATGTGGATAGCCAACGTCCACGACCCCAAAACGGCGGTCTATCCGCTGACACTCTTCCTCGACATGGCATGGAACATAAACTGTGTCAAGCCTAACACCATCAAGAATCATCTCCTCAACTGGCTTGTGCAGCAGTTCGGCACCGAGGCCGGCCAGCGCACTCTTCAGGTCATGACGGAATATTACCGGCTTACGGCAATACGCAAGCCAGAGTTCATGGGCTTCAATCAGGTAGAGCTCAACAAAAAGATATACTCCCGCGGCTGGTCGCCCGTGCAGGACACTGAGTTCTCTGCCGGCGAGTTCGGTAATGAGCTCGAGCGGTATCTCAACGACTATGAGAACATTCGCGCCAAGGCCGACGACATAGCGCGCAGCCTCCGCCATGAACTGCGTGATGCCTATTTCGCTGCCGTGCAGTATCCCGTGGCCACGGCCTGCGATATGGCCGTGAAGCAGCTGCAGGCCCAGGAGTCACGCCACATAGGCCGCAAGGAGACATTCCATCACGACCGTGAGGCCATGCAGGCCGCTGCCCGCAGTCTGCGTGCATACGACGACATTATAAAGCTCACTGATTATTACAATAATGAGATGGCCGGCGGCAAGTGGAAGGGCAACATGTCATCGGCTCCGCGCGGACTGTATGTATTCGGTGCACCATCGCTGCCCGACGCTCTCACCGACAAGGAACGTGCAGAGTTTGCTGACTATGGCGCTCAGCCTGCCACGCTCGACAACGATGGCTGCGTGGTTCGCAACGCCTGTCAGTGGTCGCGCCACAGCGGCCGTGTCACCCCGGTGCAGATGCTCGGACACTCCATGAACGCTGTTGCTATTGAACGCGGCTCTGAGCTCAGCTTCGACTTCAACACCACCCGCGACAGCGATTCTGCCGTGGTGCGCATAGCGATGATTCCCACCCAGCCGTCGGGCAGCGGCGACTTGCGCTTCCAGGTGACGCTCGACGACAGCGTGAAGGCCGTCTATTCGCTCAAGGAGTCATTCCGCTCAGAAGGGTGGAAGCAGAACGTGCTGCGCGGACAGGCCCTGCGCTTTCTGCCTGTCGTTGTCAAAAAAGGCGCTCACACTCTTTCCATAAAGGCTCTTGACAGCCATATCATTGCCGACCAGTGGATGATAGACTATGACCTAGACCGCGAGTTCTATATCTTCCCCGTCCAGGCGTCTGAGTGATTTTCTATTATTGAATTTGTTGATTGCATATAATCAAAAAAAATCATTATCCGGTTCATAGCCGGATAATGATTTTTTTTTGTACAACATTGTAAGCAGGCAATGTCAGCATACAATGTCCTGACGGTATTTGTGCGGTTTTAAGAACAGCGCATACAGAATCTTGTCAAACATCAGCTTGCGTTTGAAGTTGTCGGGCATCATAGGCCGCCTGCCTTTCCACGGATTCATGTCGAGATAGTGGAAATAACGGTTTTTGAGCGGGTTCAGGCAGTCATAGTTCCACGGCTTTCTGCTTCCGGTGAAATGTATTATTGCCGGGCGGTGGCATTCCTCAATAACATCGTTGATTTTTTCTTTTCTTATTTTCGGATTGCATCGCAGAAAACCGTCCTGTACGTTCCATCTCAGCGGCAGATGAAACCATTTGTCGTATAATGTTCCGTTGAGAATGTCCTGGTCGATAAATTTCAGGTTGTCGTGGCTGTTAAGATAATTAATAAACACTCTCGACAGGCTTTTTTCCCTCCACATGTCAAGGTTAATCAGCAGCACGCCCGAGTTGAAATAGCCGTATTTGCGGTCGTATCCCAACCGTTCGTAGTTGTCGTCCTTGCCGCTCCACATGTCTTCAACGGCTGCGATGGGGTATCTGCCAATGTCATAATTGAACAACTTGCTGAGCTGTTGCTCAACAATCAGGTCGCAGTCAAGATAAATAATCTTGTGCACGTCGGCCGGCAGTACATCGGCAACAAAAAGTCTGTAGTTGGCAGCCTGTGATATGTGGCTGTTTACATATTCCGGAAAAATCTTCGTGTTATTTTTGTTTAAGTTGTAGAAAAATACTTGTTGCCGGCATTGGTGTTCAATCCAGTTCTTCAGTGTTTTCTTTACTTTTGAAGACAAGCCTGAAGAAAGAACATGGATGGTAAATTGTGAGTCAGGATCATTGAAAAAAAGAGATGTCAACATGGTTATGGTGTGCACCATATAGTTGTCATCCATATTCAATACAATGTGAATGACTGGTTCTTTCATTTGATTATTTATGTTTTATTCGCTTCAACGTTCGCAAAGATATTAAATATATGTTACCTTTGCAAGATATATATATAAAAATTACGTATAAACTGTTCTTTTATGACAATAATGTTCTATACCCGCTTTCGTCCGGTCAATGAAAAGGGCGGAACGGAACACACCACACAGGTTGTTGCTGCCGGTCTTGCCCGTCTCTACGGCATACGCAGTGTTTCCGTATGGCATAATCCGCTAGATGGCAGCATGGAACCCTTTGCGGCAAGCATTCAGCTGCCTGACAACAGGCGTGAGGCTGCCGATGCCGTTGAAAAAATTATCAGGAAATATAATGTGAGCTGTGTCGTCATTCAGGGTTATTTCCACGATTGCCCCATGCTTCATGAGGCAGCTGCACGGGTTGAAGGATGTCATGTAGTCTTTGCTCATCATTTCGCGCCGGGATGGGAGCTGCTGTCCAAAGACAAGATTTATGAAAAATGGCAGGCAAGCAGAGGCCTCAGTCGCCTTCGTTACGGCCTTAAGCTTGCGCTTTTTCCGCTGTTCAGCCTTCAGTCGAGGCTGAACATGACAAGGCGCTATTGCATGGCTTACAGAATGGCCGACAGGGTGGTGCTGTTGTCTGAACATTACATACGTGCGTTTCAGCGTCTGGCCCTTACGCACGCTACATCCAAATTCGCAGTCATACCCAATGCCGTTCCCTTCAGTCCTGTGCCGGCAGACACATTGAACTCAAAAGAGAAGACAGTGCTTATGGTGACCCGTCTTGACGAGCGGCAGAAGCGCATCTTCCTTGCGTTGAAAATCTGGAAGCGCATAAAGCTCGATGCCCGTTTCTCTGACTGGCAGCTGACGGTTATCGGCGAGGGGTATGGCAATGAGTCGGCGGCATATCAGAAATATGCCGATGAGAACGGCATCAAGCAAGTAAAGTTTCTCGGACGGCAGAAGCCCGTGGAATATTATAAGAAAGCCTCTGTGTTTATTATGACATCGCGCTGTGAGGGGCTGCCGCTGACAATCCTTGAGTGCCGTGCGGCCTGGGTGGTGCCCGTTGCTTTCAACACCTTCGGCGCCGTCAGTGACCTTATTGACAACGGGAAAGACGGATATATAGTTGAAGAGGGCGACATTGACGGATATGTAGAAAAAACAAAGTCGCTTATGGCTGACGAACCGCTCAGACGCAGCATGGCCCTTGCTGGTGCAGACAGCCTGAAAGCATTTTCCAACGATGAGGTTATGAAAAAATGGCATGCTCTTCTTACATCATTATAGCTCTTGTTCTGTACATCGTTACTTGATTTCTTCAAAGTGATAATTGTAAATAATATTCAGAAGAAATTAAAGAATATTAACTAAAAAACGGGCTCAGAAAAATTTTCTTCATTCGTAATTTTTTCTTTCGTTTATGAATAAAATATGCATATTAAGCCATTTTCTTGTGTTTTTCTGTTTTAGCGGCCGTAAAGCAATGAGATAAATTTCTGTTGCAATGAGATATTTTTCTAAAGCAGTGCTTTACGACCCGTAAACCACTGCTTTATTTTTCTGATTTTATTACATATAATGCCTTTTTGAGACGTTTTATTTTGTAATAAAATTACAACTACCTTATTGTCAGAGCTTTATAAAACGCGTGAGAATGCCTTTCCACACGGCCAACCATAGGATGGCTCGTTTTTCTGCAATTTTTGAAAAACTGTTTGTCAATAAATTTCAAATATTTGTTTTCGTCAGTGGATTGTATATATGCAGGGTGTAGCCACATTCCTTATGTTCACTATTTATCGTGTGGGGGGACAGAAATATGTTGGTCCACAATAAATGTTTCAACCGTTTAATAAAAATAAGTCGAACATTATTTTGGGGCCGGCACAAGGCACGGCCCCTGCACGAGGGTCAAATATAGCTTCGTCTTTTACTTATAAAGAAGCCCACCGCTGAACAGTTGCAGATTTTTTAAATTTTATCCATTTTTGAAAAATTAACAAAAAAATAATAAGTTCAATTTGTTTTTTATGTATTTTTGTCTGAAAAGATCGGCGTATCTTTTTGATTATGTAGTTATTAAGGAAGGATTCGTATTAAATAAACATAATGAAAAGCATTAAAAATTTTTTTGGGTTACAAGCAAAAAGTGTACTCAGATATCTTTTGTCGTTATTGTTGGCTGTCTTTCTAATGCCGGTCAGTGCGGCAGAAAAGCAGACACCCAATATCTCGCTGTCTAATGCCGGTCCGTATGGCGTGGCTGTCGGCGAGCTTAACTTCACGCGTCCGAGCGTTTATCTTCGTCTGGAAGATAAAAGCGGGCGTATGCAGGATGTAGGCAAATATTATCAGCTTACATTCTACGTGCGTGGCTTTGAGAATACAGCGCAGGACAAGCTGCCGCGAAAGGGCACTACGGTATACACCGAGGATGCCGTCACCGGTACTGTCGTGACGCAGCTGCAGGGAAAGATAACGTTGGGCTCTAAAAGTGCCGGCTCTGTTGACGTGGTTGTCGTGGCTCGTCCGCGCGCCGCATACGCCGGCGAGTGGAACACTGTTCAGACCAGTTTCACCATCAACTTGCGCAAGTTAAGCTATGGCATCAGTGCCGGCTTCATGCAAATGACAAAAATAGCTGAGCATGGCAGCGGCGTGGCACATTACGCGCAAACGTTCAGCAAGGTAACCACAATGCAAGTTCACCGCAACAGCATCGTGGCCGCCCCGGTGCTGCATATAGATGCCGGCAGCGAAATCGACACCATATCGAAATATTTCAATGTCGTGTGGAAGTCGGGCAATGAAAATGTCGCGAAGTTCTCGTCAGACATGTCGCAGCTGATTATTCAGAACGGCGGCAGGGCCACGGTGACGGCAACAGGCACGCCGAAGCTCGGCGGCGTTATCGAACCGTTCACGGTGACATATACGGTAGATGCTGACATCAAGGGCATCAGCTCGGCCGTGCTTGAGACGTTTGACGTTGATACGCTGATGGTGGGCGATCCTATTTTCCATACAAACAGCACGGTGCCGCTCTACACGCGTGTGGTCGACGACCTCGGCAACGACATCAGCGGCCTTTACTCCTTTGCCTATACCCAGACCAAGGCCGATTATCGTCTTGACGGCGGCATGTACATTCGCAATGCCCCCGGTGCCATCTGGCTTGAAAATGGTCGTTTTGACAAATATGTGCTTCAACCTGGTGGCATAAAGGGTGACACGTCTATTGTTGAGGGCATAAACGAGTTCAGCGTCGACGTAAAGGTAAGGCCGCAGTGGTTTTTCAATAATAATGGCTTCACGTCTTTTAGTAGTGATGTTCTCGCCGCGCTGCCTGTGCCGGCCGCGGCGGCCTTCAAGGTGCGCGTGCATAAGATATTTCCGATTGTTGAGGTTATCCCTGAAGAATATACCATCCCTATGGGCTATTGGACAAACATAGACCCTGTGTTCAGATACCTTGACCCGTATTTCCGCCGGCCGATAGAAAGCACGCAGACAAGCGGCATGTGGTATCAGGCTATATATCCGAAGGATACAGAGGAATATCTTCAGCATGTCAACTACAGCGACAACAACTCTTCGTGGGGAAATCAGAAAGACAAGGTGTTCGCCATTTACGGAAAGAAGATAACCACAGAAAGCCTCAGCGTGTTATATAATGTGGGCAGCGGTAATACCAATTACTATGCCAACGCCAGCGGAATGCTGAAGATAAAGGTTGTTGACCAGATTGACGCAGCCTATGACTCAGGGCTGTCGGGCACTGAGTTCACGTGGCCGGTTGACGACTGGAACTTTGAGGAGCCGCGGCTGACGCTGAGATACAAAGGGCAGAACATTTTTGACAAGTACACCATCACCGAAACGCTTGAGATGCGCTCGCTTGCCGATACGTCAAAGGTAATAGCTGCTGGGGCTTCTTTGAATGACGATTGGCGGCACTACTCACAGCTGCTGATGAACTTATATACCGGCAATAGTCCGGCCCGCCTTGTGGTGAAAATTCATTGCAAGGGCACACCGATAGGCAATAACCCGTCGCCTTATAAGGACATGGACTTTCAGTATGTCGTCAACACCTACCAGCGCGGTAGCGGTGAGTGCGACTATAAGATTGTTACGGGCAGCAACGACAAGGAATATCAGGAAACGATGTCGGCCTACGGCAAGATGGTGTTCACCAAGGCCGGAAGGCTTCAGTCGGGACGTCATCTCTATGACTCGCCGGGCGTCATGGCTCGCTTCGGTCGCATAATAAGTGACAACGGCGGCTCCAACGACGACAATGACGGATGGACGGTAGTGTCTGATGAAAAAGGCGGACTTTATGCCGTTGGCGACAAAACGGTGTTCGATGCCGAACACGACAACCTCGACCGTCCTGTGCGGGGAACGTTCTATGAGTTCCGGCCGCAGGTGAACGGCTTCCTTACCGTTGACGGGCTATGGCTTAAGAACAACGGTTATGTGCTCTACTGCAACGACGACGGTACGAGCCAGACCATAACAGGCACGGGCGGCAGGTATGAGCAGCAGCTTCCGTATGCGCTGCTCTCCGGCCGTACATACTATCTGTACAACGACGGCGGCGATGACGGCACACAGGAGCCGCTGCGCCTCTACGGATATAACTATGAGCCGGCATACGTGCGCTCGGCGGCTGCCACGGAACCGGTGCATGAGGCTGCGGCCTTTCTCGGCGGATTCCCGTCAAGGCCGCGGCTCATAGAGCGCGGAGTGCAGAACCACGACGTCACATTCAGCCTGGCGGCATACGTTGAGAACGGCAACGCCGAGCGTACGTGGGCTGACAACGGCACGGTGAAGTCTGATTATGTCTTTATTGGGCAGAATGCTGACTCAGTGCTATACATAATGAAATATACTGATGGCCTTCATTTCGATGAGACTCTTTTTGACGAACATGACAACAACACCTACAACCAAACATTCAAGAACGGTATTGAAGTGTCCGGACAGGTGAAGTCACGGGGAAGAATAAATCAATGGAACACGGCCGATGTGTCGAAGAAGGCTTTCTATAGTCTCAGGGTGCTGCAGCTGCCTACATACAGCCTGACGATGATTGACGACAGCCTGAAGAGCACGGCAGAGAGCGACGAAGACAAGTCGCTTGTCAACTCTTTCTTTCTGAATGTAGGCGATGAGCTCACCACGAGAACGGCTCCTACGGCTGTCACCGTCACCGTTGGCGGATGGCAGGAAGGCAAGGACCGGCCGTATGTGAAGGGTAGCGACAAAAACAGCAGTGCTAAAGATTCGTGGAAGGCTGTCAGCGCTGACGGCGTGGGCAAGGACAACTCCGGTGCTTACACGCGACTGGTTGACGGTTTCAGTCTTTTCTCTGTCGGCACGCAGGACCCACGCAACGAATGCGGAAGTAAATATACCGACATGCTGAAAAACGGCTCAACAGAGCGGTTCAAGGCTTATGACAAGGTGCCGTGCCGAGGCACTTACATGAAGATAGAGCCGTGCGAATCGGGTGTGTTCCTTGTCTATCTCTTGCAGAACGGATGCATTGGTTATAACGGCTCCGGAAAAAATTCTGACATACAGAAGAAAGACAACAATCAGATTTCGTTCAGACCGGTGTTCATCGTCGATGAGACCGGCGAGCCGGTAGCTATGGACAATGAGTTCGGCATCAGAAATGACTATGTAAGCACAAACACGGCAAACATGTCGCATCTCGGTTATTTCACAAACTGCATTTACCGTACGTCTTACTATGACCCAGGCATAAAGGCTTATTGGAAAGATGAACAAAACGTCGGCGACGCCCAGGGTTGGGTGTGGCACAAAGACTGGGATGAAAAGGCTACGGCGGCCGACCGCAAGCGCTTTGAAGACCAGTGGAAGCGCCACGACGCAACTGACATCGAGGAGATAGTGAAGCTCGACAACGGCGGTTATGTAGTTCCGTCAAAGGCTTATGTGCGATATACGTTCGACGTGAAAGCCGGCAAGACATATTATGTGCTCGGCGAAGGTTCGAAGATCAGCTTCTGCGGCTTCTCGTTTGCGCCGGAAGGCTATCCTAACCAGAAAGAACGTCCGCACGAGACCATCACGCTTTCGCAGAAAAATAACTATACCGTCAGCGGAGAGCATCAGAATGTGAAGGTGGTGACCGACCTGAATTTTGTCAAAGACCGCTGGACGAGCATCTGCCTGCCGTTCAGTATGTCAACATCCAAGTTTGCCAAGACCTTCGGCAGCGATGCCTCTCTCGTCACATTCGATAAGGTTGACAAAAAAGGCACCGTTCACTTCGTGCAGCACTGCGAGATGATGATAGAGGCCGGCAAGCCTTATCTTATTCGTCCTGCAAAGGACATAAGTGCGCTCACTGTTGACAGCGTAACCATCGAGGCCGGCGTGTCTTGTGAGGACAAATATGTGTCGAGCGGTGGCTACACCTTTAAGGGCACGTTTGAGCCTGCACTGATGCACAAGGGTTCTTACATCATGGCATGGTCAGCATCGCGCGGCAACAAGCTCATGCCGATAAGCAAGGATGCGCAGATAAACGGCTTCAGGGCATGGTTTGACAAGGATGCAACTGCTGAGGCTCCGCTCGGAACGCTCACATGCCGCCTGGCTGGTGAGGCCGGTACGGAGATGGAACAGCCGCTCGACGTGCCGACGGCAATAGATGGCATCACTTCTGACAGCAAGACTGAGCCGTCGGCAGTATACAACATTTCGGGACAGAGAGTGAATGCCGCAGACGGACAGCCTCTGCCGGCAGGAGTGTATATCAAGGGCGGAAAGAAAATTGTTGTAAGGTAACGGCACGGGAGGACACAGCGATGAACAAGAAAAAAACATACATGCCGCCTGCTGCAGTAATGATAACGACCACACGGGCAATGCTTCTGTCGGCGTCGGCCAGCCGTTCGACGGTTATCGACGACCAGAACGACCAGAAACAGCACACCGGCCCTGATATTACCGACCACCCGGTAAATCCCGATGACCCCGGCATAGAGTTCTCAAAGCGTTATGCCTGGGATGATGATGATGAAACATGGGACAAGTGGTAAAACATATATACACGAAAAAACATTCGCTGTCTGCAACTTTTTATGTTGCGGGCAGCGAATGTTTTTGTCATTTATGTTTTATCTGCCGTTCCAGCTGTTGACGGCATCTGTTACTGCTCTGACGTCGTCGTCAGTCATAGCCTGATTGCATGGCAGGCTGAGTTCGGAGCGGCTTATCATGTCGGTTATCGGAAGCTGGTACATGTTGAGCTCTGTGTAGCACTGCTGGCGGTGAGGCGGAATGGGGTAGTGAATCATTGTTGCTATGCCGTGCTTATTCAGAAAGTTCTGAAGCTCATCACGGCGTCCGCTCAGCACTGGAAAGATGTGGAACACGCAGTCGGCATTGCTGTGAAGCCCGGGCAAGGACACATGTGGATTGGTAATGTTGTTATAGTAGTATTGTGCTATTTGGCGGCGCCGGTTGTTTTCTTTGTCAAGGTATTTCAGCTTAATGCTGAGCACGGCGGCCTGTATCTCGTCAAGGCGTGAGTTGCGGCCTTTGTGCGGAAAGACGTATTTCTTGCTGCTGCCGTAGTTGCCCAATGAGCGGATTACTTCTGCGAGTTTGTCATCGTTGGTGGTTACAGCACCGCCGTCGCCGAGTGCACCGAGGTTCTTTCCGGGATAGAATGAATGAGCTGCTGCGTAGCCAATGGAACCGGTGTGTTCTGTGCGATAACCGGACCGGAACGTGCAGCCGTGTGCCTGTGCATTGTCTTCGAACAGCATCAGACAGCGTTGCCGGCACAGGCTGATGATGCTGTCAGTGCAGGCGCAGCGGCCGTACATGTGTACGAGCAGTATGGCGCGTGTGCGTGGCGTTATCGATTTCTCTATCAGGCTGTCGTCAATCTCGAGTGTATCGGCACGCGGCTCCACGGGAACAGGACGCAGGCCGTTGTCACTGACAGCGAGAAGAGAGGCTATGAAGGTGTTGGCGGGAACGATGACATCGTCGCCCGGACGCAGATGGCCTGTAATGATTGCTGCACGGAACATCAGCCACAATGCATCGTAGCCGTTGCCGCAGCCTATGCAGTGGCGTGTGCCGATATATGCTGCATAGTCGTGTTCAAACTGCCGGGTAGCCTCGCCGTGCAGATACCATCCTGAGCGGATGACATGGTTTACTGCATGCTCGATTTCTTCGCCGTGAAGGGAAGTGATGTCTTTAAGTGGTAAATAGTTGATCATAGTTAATTTATTATGGTTCCCATTCGTATGTGTCGTAGCACACGCCGCGCCCGCCGAACCCTTCTTTCTGAAAAATGAGGGCGGTGTTGAGAACGCGTCCCGCTTGTTCGGTAGACTTTCCGAAGTCTATATATGGCCTGCCGGCATATATTTTTGTGAACAGCCACGACAGCAGCATGTCGAGGGCACCTTCTGCCTTACCTTCAGGTGTGGCTGAAATGTACTGTGTGTGCACCACCTGGCCGGTGTCGTAGATTATCGTGCCGCCGAGCGGCTGTCCGTTCCTGCGGGCCATGTAAAGACGTATGTTCTCCGGAAATCGGCTCATGAGTAGTCGCAGTTCAGCCTCGCTGTGCACAGGGCGGGTGTGATATTTGTTTTCAAGGTTATTGTCAAGGATTGTATAGAAAGCATGCAGGTCATTGTCTTCGCCTACCGTTATGCCGGCGCGCTCGGCCTTCCGCAGTCCTGACCGGCGGCTCTCTTCCATGCGCGGACTGCGTCCGGGAATAATTGTCGTAGACAGCTCGCGCACGGTGAGCCTTGCGCCACAGATATTTGTCAGCGCATAGAGGTCTTCCTCAGCCGGTATGCGATGGTATATCCACGGAATGGCTTTATATACCACATGTGTTATTCCTTCGCGGCGCAGAAAAGCGTTGATGCTTTTGAACATATCAGCAGTCTGTACGGCTTTTACGCGGCTGTCGGTGAGCAGTCCGCCGTAGGTGAGTCCCTGGTGCGAATACAGCGTGCTGCCAGAGATGTTTGCCGGCAGCATCGCGCGCAGCTTGTCTTCCTGCCGCAGCATCAGTGAGCAGTCTTTGAAGCGGTCGCGGTGATAGTCCATGTACGGGCGCTGAAAGAGAAAGGTGCCCTGGCGTGATTTGCTGACGAAAGCATCCCACTCTGTCTTGTCGTCATCAGAATAAACAGAAACGTTATACATAAAACTAACTTATTCAATGTTCGTGTTAATGTGCCGTGTTTATGGTCTCCTGCCTTTTGCATAATGCAGGAACTCATCGTAAGAGCGTATGTAGTCATTTTCGTCATACATCTCAGACGCAAGGCACAGACACACGGCACCGGATGAGAAATCATCTATCGTACGCCACAGTCCGTTGTGTATTATCAGTCCCTGCCACGGATGGTTGAGCAGATACTTGTCTTTGCGCACACCGTTGTCGAGGGTCACTGTGAACGAGCCGCTTGTTGCCACAAGCAGCTGCCACAGCTTTTTGTGAGCGTGCCCGCCGCGGCTCTCACCGCCCGGCACGTCATAGAGCCAGTAAACGCGTTTTATCTCAAACGGCACCGACGCGCCTTCAGCCACTGTCAGATTGCCGCGCGGGTCGGTAATCTTCGGCAGGCGTATGATTTCTCCCAGTCGTTCGTTGTCAGAAGCGGCACTGCCCGGCATGTTCTCAAGTCCGGCAGTGCCCGATATATTGTCGGCAATCATTTCTTCATGTAAGGATCTGTGCCGAGTACGGTGGCGGCGAGCTTCTTTGTCTTGTCGCGCAGTGCGTCCATGTCGCAGCCAAGCTCATCATAGCATGTCACGACACCCATGCGGCGTCCGACATGTGCTTCCGGTTTTCCGAAGATGCGCACGCGTGCATGGTCAGCAGCGCATACATCAGCGAGATTGTAGTCCAACGGTTCTGTGCTTTCTTCCGGCGACAGCACAACGGCGCTTGCGCCGGCGTGCTCAAGGTGTATGGCTGGTATAGGCAGCCCCATGACGGCACGGAAGTGCAGCTCAAACTCGCTTAGGTTTGTGCAGTGGGACAGCGTCACCATGCCGGTGTCGTGCGGACGCGGACTCAGCTCCGAGAAGATAACCTCTCCGCTGCGCGAGAGGAAGAACTCCACGCCCCAGATGCCGTATCCGGTCAGTGCATGTGTGACCTTATCGGCCATATCCTGAGCCGTTGCCAACGCCTCATTGCTCAGTGTGCACGGCATCCAGCTCTCGCGGTAGTCGCCGCCTTTCTGTACGTGTCCTATCGGCGGGCAGAACAGTGTAGGCCCGTTCTTCTGTGTCACGGTGAGCAGCGTGAACTCACGGTCGAAGTCGATGAACTCTTCTATTATCACCTCCTTCACGTCGCCGCGTCCTTCTTCCATGGCCTCCTTGTAGGCTTCGCGCAGCTCATCGTCATTGTGAATATAGCTCTGTCCGTGTCCTGACGATGACATCAGCGGCTTAACCACGCACGGAAAGCCGATGGTGTCGGCAGCCTTTTTAAATTCATCGAATGTCTTTGCATAGAAATACTTTGCTGTGCGCAGGCCGAGCTCTTTTGCTGCCAGGTCACGTATTGCGCGGCGGTTCATAGTGTAGTTGACGGCGCGTGCCGACGGCACCACCTGTATGCCATGCTTCTCGAAGTCGAAGAGACGTTCCGTTCTGATTGCTTCTATCTCAGGCACAATAATGTCAGGCTTGTGCTTGTTGACGGCAGCAGTCAGTGCATCGCCGTCGAGCATTGAGAATACTTCGCGTTCGTCGGCAACCTGCATGGCCGGCGCATTGTCGTATTTGTCGCAGGCAATGACATACTGTCCGGCGCGTTTTGCAGCAATGGTAAATTCTTTTCCCAGCTCACCTGAGCCTAAAAGCATTATTTTTTTCATTTTATATTAGTTTTTAATGTTGTACTTTTTTCTTTGTACGATATGAAAAATTATCAATCTGACTATTTATATGTGTAATCTGCCAGCCTACAGTCTGCTGTTGTTTTTGCCGAGCGTTATCACCTCGCAGTCTGTGAAAGTTCCTTTGTCAATGGTAAGTCTTACGCACGTTCTTTCCTGCTGCCATCCCATTATGCCGGCAGCGCCCGGATTGATATGCAGCAGCGCCAGCCGTTTGTCAGGCATTATCTTCAGAATGTGCGAATGTCCGGATATGAACAGTTTCGGCGGAGCTGACATTATTTTCGGTCTCACTGACGGATCGTAATGTCCCGGATATCCGCCTATGTGCTTCATCATTACGTCGATGCCTTCGCATGAGAAGCGCAGCAGCTCGTCATAGCGTGCACGCAGGTCATAGCCGTCGCAGTTGCCCCATACGGCTCTGAACACCGGCTTCATGGCCTCAAAGCGCATGGCCACCTCCATGGAGCCAATGTCGCCGGCGTGCCAAATCTCATCGCAGCCGCCAAGATAGGTAACATATTTTTCGTCCCAATAGCCGTGAGTGTCGCTGATAATACCAATTTTCTTCATAGTTTGAATTTCTGGAATATTAAAAGGCGGAGGCTTACAGGCTGAACCGCTTGCGTATGAAAACGGCAATGAAGTCAACCGTCTCGTCGACGCCGAGCAGCGAGGAGTCTATGCACAGGTCGTAGCTTGTGGCATGTCCCCATGTCTTGCCGGTGTAGTAGTTGTAATATTTTGCGCGTTCTTCCTCGCGTGTGCGGATATATTTGCGTGCGTCGGCGCGCGACAGCCCCTGCCGCTTGCAAACGCGCTGAAGCCTGTGGTCGATGTTGCAGGTTATGAACACGTTGACAACATTTTTCATATCGCGGAGAATATAATCAGCCGTACGTCCTACGAATACGCACGGCCCTTCGGCAGCGGCTTTTCTTATAGCGTCGCTCTGAAATTTGTAAAGACTTTCCTGCGAGAACTCGTTGTCATAGAAGTTGGCGTCTGTCATCATAGGCATGTGCAGATGGAAAAGGTTCTCGAAAAATCCCTTCTGCTCGTCGTTCTGCTCGAAGAATTTCTCAGAGAACCCGCTTTCCTTCGCAGCCAGGTTAAGCAGCTCCTTGTCGTAGAACTTGCATCCGAACACGCCGGCAAGCCGTTTGGCAATGTCGTGTCCGCCGCTGCCTATCTGCCGGCCTACATTTATAATGATATCTTTGTGTTCCGAAGACTTTGCTTTGGTTACGTTGTTGTCCATAGTCTTTATGTTTTTAGTTTTTCTTATAAGTCAATGTCGTTCCCGGCAGCCTGCCGCATCATGTTCTCGCGGTGCTGCCGTTTGAATTTGTTCATGAAGCGTATCATCACAACAGCCGCAATCACTGCAGCGAGAAAGTCGCTGCCCGGCATGGCATACCATACTCCGTCAATATTGAATATCATCGGCAGGAAATAGAGCATCGGTAACAGCAGCAGCAACTGGCGCGACAAGCTCAGAAAAATGCTCACGCGCACCTTGCCTATGCTTTGGAAAAAATTCGTTATAACCATCTGATAGCCGATAATCGGGAACATAAGCAGGTTCAGCCGTATGGCCTTTATTGACAGTGTGATGAGCGTAGGGTCTGTGGTGAATATGCGGCTGCACCAGTAAGGCAGGAACATTGCGCACAGCCATCCGGTGGTCATGATTCCTGTTGCAGCAATCACCGACAGCTTGACGACGTGCATCATCCTGTCGAGCTTCTGTGCGCCGTAGTTATATCCGGCTATAGGCTGCATGCCCTGGTTGACGCCCATGACAAACATGACAAAGATAGTGCCCACCTTGTTTGATATTCCATAAGCTGCAATATCCATGTCGCCGCCGTAGTGTGCCAGCTGGGTGTTCACGAATATCACCACAATGCTCGAGCATACGTTCATGGCGAACGGCGATATGCCTATGGCCATAATATTCCTCACTATTGACGCCTTCAGTCTGTATATGCCCCGTCGCAGGTGCAGCAGCTGGCTTTTGTCGCTGAAGAGCTTCATCTGCCAGCACAGCGCCATGATCTGAGCCAGAATTGTTGCCCATGCCGCCCCGGCAATGTTCCATTTGAACACGATAATGAACAGAAAGTCGAGAAACGTGTTCATGAGCACCGTGAATATGGTTGCATACATGGCCTGCTTCGGCTTTGACGCAGATCTCAGCACGGCGTTCATGCCGAAGTACATGTGTGAGAACACGTTACCGCCCAGGATAATGAGCATGTATGAGCGTGCGTAGGGCAGAGTGGCGTCAGATGCGCCGAACGTTCTAAGAATAGGGTCGAGAAACAGCAGTGACACTACCGACACGGCTATGCCGATTATGATGTTCAGTGTTACGGTGTTGCCGAGGATATGCTCGGCCATATCATAGTCTTTCTGTCCGAGCTTTACAGATATGAATGTAGAGGCACCCACGCCCACAGCGGCTCCGAATGCTGCTGCGAAGTTCATCAGCGGAAAGGTGATGGTAAGTCCTGATATGGCCAGCGGACCGCACTTCTGTCCGATAAAGATGCTGTCGACAATGTTGTATAGAGAAGCTGCCGACATGGCTATTATTGCCGGCAGTGCATACTGCCACAGCAGGGCGCCAACGGGTTTGGTGCCCAGCTCAAGAGTTGCTTTCTTATTATCCATGGCTGCAAAGTTACCAAAAAATAAGGACAAATTAATTTGTAATTAAACCTTTTTATGCGTACTTTTGCACAACATCTAAAAACTTACAGACAGCAGAACTTTGCAGCAGGCTGTTGCATAATGCCGGTCATTGTGCCGGCCTTAATAACCCGTCGCAGCGCAGATTGTATGCATTTGTATGCCCGGCTTATTTCGTGGTGTTTCTATATCAGTCAGAACGTAATGTCATGACGCGTTATCCTTGCAGCTGGCTCTGGTCTTGCGTTGTTGTCATGTTTCGCTGTCTTATTACTTATATTTATTCAGAACCTTCGATGCTGAGAACTATTCTTATTATATTGCTGTTTGTTTCGGCACTGCCGTTTCATGCGCGAGTGACCAAGGTTACAAAGATAGCCTATCCGGGCGGCAAATGCCTTATTTACCGTATCGGACTGAAAGACAAGCAGCATTCACCATATACGCTTCAGAACCCGCAGCAGTTTCTTTCGCCGCGCTCCATTGCACGCCGTCAGGCCCAGCATCTGGCCCTTGATTCCACCGACCTTCCCGTTACACCGGCCTACGTACAGGCCATCCGCGACAAAGGAATAGAAGTCATCGGCATGAGCAAATGGAACAACACCGTGCTTGTGAGAGTGCACACCCAGCGTGCGCTCCGCAAACTCGACGGCCTGCCTTTCATACGCTACCGCATGAAGGTGATGACTGCTCCCGACTCCATAGACGAGCGGCGCCGCACCAATTACATGAAGAGTCTTAACGAATGGTCAGAGACCTATAACAATGCTTACGGCGCTACTGAGAAGCAGATAGAGAGCCTTCACGGCGACGACCTGCACAACGTCGGTTTCAAGGGCGGCGGCAAAATGATAGCGGTATTTGACGGTGGATTCATGAATGCCGACCGCATACCGGCTCTCCACAACATAAAGCTCGGCGGACTGCGTGACTTTGTCTATCCACCGTCAAATGACATCTTTCAGGAGATGGACCACGGCACCATGGTGCTCTCGGCAATGGCCGTCAACGAGCCGGGCTTTTACATCGGTACGGCGCCCGAGGCTACCTACGTTCTTGTGAGGTGTGAGGATGAGCGTACTGAAAATCTTGTTGAAGAGGATTATTGGGCAGAGGCTGCCGAGTATGCCGATTCGCTTGGCGTTGACATTGTCAACTCCTCGCTTGGCTATCATGACTTTGATGACAAGTCAATGTCGCACCTTTACATACAGCAGGACGGCGAGCAGACACTCATCTCACACACGGCCTCGATGATGGCCGGAAAGGGCATCGTTGTTGTTAACTCGGCCGGCAATGACGGCATGGGCACGTGGAAGAAGATAAACTTCCCGGCTGATGCCAAGGACATCCTCACCGTCGGTGCTGTAAACATGAACGGCGTGAATGCTCCGTTCTCATCTATCGGTCCTACCGCCGACGGCCGTGTCAAGCCCGACGTGATGGCCTTCGGCAGTCCTGTGGCTGTTCTCTCGGGGCGCGGCAGCATAATCAGCGACATGGGCACATCGTTCTCTTCGCCGCTTATTGCCGGTCTTGTGGCGTGCCTGTGGCAGGCTTTGCCCGACAAAACAGCAAAAGAGATAATAGACCTTGTCAGATCAAGCGGCAACCGCTCGCTAAACCCTGACAATATTTACGGCTACGGTATTCCCGACTTCTGGCTTGCATATCAGAAAGGACGGCAGAAATAATCATCTGCGTGTGTTATGAATATCCTATGGTGGACGAATATGGTGAAAGAATATGGTGGACGAATATGGTGAACGAACAGTTATTTTTTAATGAAGACGGAACCCATGCATCCTTTTCCAACGGTTATGACACAGCGGGTGCCAGCCGCCACAGCCTTTCGCTGCTTGAGCTGAATTCCATTGTGCGCGACGTAGTTGAAGATGAGGTCAACAGCTTCTATTGGGTGGTGGCAGAACTGCTTGACGTGCGTGAGTACAACGGACATTGCTTCATGGAACTTGTTCAAAAATTGCCTGACAGCAATACGCCTGTGGCCCGTGCCAAGGCAACCTGCTGGCGCGGTATCTGGCAGATTGTCGCACCTAAGTTCCAACATGTCACCGGACAGCCTCTTCAAACCGGTCAAAAGGTTATGCTTAAGGTCCATGCGCAGTTTCATGTCAACTACGGATTCTCATGGATTGTCGATGACATTGACGCGGCTTATACGCTTGGTGATTTGGCGCGCCGCCGCCGTGAGGTCGTCAGGCGGCTGAAGGCCGAGGGCGTGTTCGAGCTTCAGAAAGGCCTTCGTCTGCCGTTGTTTGCCCAGCGTATAGCAGTCATATCAAGTGCCACTGCTGCCGGTTACGGCGACTTCTGTCATCAGCTTGACAATAACGAATACGGCTTTCATTTTTCTTATACGCTCTTTCCGGCAGTCATGCAGGGTGAACAGATTGAAAACAGCATAATCTCAGCTCTCAATGCCATTAATGAGTCGTCAGACCGTTTCGACTGTGTTGTTATCATTCGTGGCGGCGGTGCCACGAGTGATCTTTCAGGTTTTGACACCCTTGCCCTTGGTGAGAACGTGGCCAACTTCCCGTTGCCGGTGATAACGGGTATAGGCCATGAGCGCGATGAGAGCATTCTTGACATGATCAGCTTTCTCAGTGTCAAAACGCCTACGGCAGCAGCTGTTTTTCTCATAGAAAATCTTTTTTATGTTGCCCGCCGCATCGATTCTGCGCGGCAAGCCATGCGCCAGTATGCTGAGCGGCGTATTCTTGAAGAACGCAGGCGTCTTGCCCTGTCTGCCGACAGAATACCGTCTCTTGTCACAGCAGCCTGTCTTCGCCGGAAAGCTCTCCTCGACAGCCTTAACAGCCGCATGCGTTCCGCCGTAAGAATTACTCTTCAAGATAACCGTCATGCTCTCGACAGCCTTAACAGCCGTATACGTTCTGTAGCAGAAGTTTTTGTTAATGACAGACAGGTGCAGCTCAGCTCGCTGATTGACAAAATAACGTCACTGGCTACGAAAACAGTTGGTAACAGCCGTCACCGTATCGGTATGGCAGCTGTACGTATTCCGTCAGCAGCCCGCAGCATTACAGCCTGCCGCCGCAGTCGTCTGCAAATAATAGAAGCTACGCTGAAAGGATATGATCCGGTGAATATTCTTCGCCGCGGCTACAGTATAACGCTCAAAGACGGACATGTGGTTAAAGACGCTGCTATGTTGTCGCCGGGTGACGTTATTGAAACAAAGGTGTATAAGGGAACTGTCCGTTCTACGGTAGGCAGCAATAAAAAATAAGTCAGCCTCTCTCAGATGGCTGACTTATTCGCATTGTAATATGTAACAGAAACTTATTCGCCGGCGTTGTCTTTGTCTTCTGCCGACAAAATTTTTTTTATTTCTTCGTCCGTTTTCGTCAGTTTTGCGTTGCACAGTTTTATCAGCTGCTGAGCTCTTTTCAGTTCAACGCCCAGTTCATCAACGTCAAGCTCATCGTTTTCCATCTTTTCCACTATAGCCTCAAGCTGTCTCAGAGCTTCTTCATATTTCATGTTCGTTTCCATATTATTATACTGTTTTATAGAATCGTAATAAGATTATTTTTTTGTGGACAATTTCCTGTTGAAAAAATGCGGAAGTTATTTACACTTTGTCAGCAAAATAATGCGGTTTTATTTTGCGGTTGTCTTTCCTGACCGTTTGTCCCGGTGATAAGAGCGATAATCGTCAAGTTCTATTTCAACGTCAGGTTCTTTCAGCTCACCTTCATGCGGCAGCCTGAACTTCAGATATTTAATGTTCAGTCCGCGTTCAATCCACATCTTTTCATAGTAGGTCTGTATGGACAGGATTTTCTTTGACTCTTCGTCAATGCTGTTGTCATGATACAGGTCATCGGTCTTAAACACCACCGGCAGACAGTTGGCCTCAACCATGCAGCAGGTGTATGTGAACAGAAAGTTAGAGTCAGTTTTTAAATGTATCGTTCCGTTGTCGCGCAGGAAATGCCTGTACCTGTTCATAAAGTAAGTCGACGTCAGTCTCTTTCTTGGATTTTTCATCTGCGGGTCAGAGAAAGTCAGCCATATCTCGCTTACCTCGTCTTCAGCGAAGAAACGGTCGATTATCTCTATGTTTGTGCGCAGGAAGGCTACGTTCTTCTGTTTCTCTTCAATGGCTCTTTTTGCACCTGTCCACATGCGTGCTCCTTTAATGTCAACGCCTATGAAGTTCATGTCCGGATACAGCTTTCCCAGTTCCACGGTATATTCGCCCTTTCCGCATCCCAGTTCCAGCACTATCGGGTTGTCGTTGTGAAAATACATCCCGTTCCATTTGCCTTTCATCTCAAACGGCACGTTGTCAACGACAGAGTATGGATACTGAAAAACGTTCTCAAAGGTGTCCATCTCGGCAAACTTGGCTAATTTTCCTTTTCCCATGTCTTGTTATTTGTGTAAAAGAGTGCAGTTTTTTTTGTTTATTGGTCTTATTTATTGGTTGTTTTGCAAAGGTACAAAAAAAATCAGAAGACCGAAGTCCTGTCAGGGAAATCAGCCTTCTGATTTGTGTATTAAAATTCAGTTTTTCAGTCAATGACAACGGTAGTCCATCCGTGCTTGTCCTCCACGGTGCCGTACTGTATACCGCGAAGTGTCTCATACAGCTTCGTTGACCATGGTCCCGGCTTGTCGCCGAAGGTGTATTTCTCGCCGGTGTCGAGGTCATCGAGCTCAGAGATAGGACTTATAACGGCCGCCGTGCCGCATGCTCCGGCTTCTTCAAAGCTGCTCAGCTCTGTCACTGGTATCTGTCTGCGCTCAACCTTCAGGCCGAGGTCTTCAGCTATCTGCATGAGGCTCTTGTTGGTTATTGACGGCAGAATTGATGTGCTCTTCGGCGTTACGTATGTGTTGTTCTTTATTCCGAAGAAGTTTGCAGCGCCGCATTCATCAACATATTTCTTCTCTTTCGCGTCGAGGTAGAACTCTGAGCCGTAGCCTTTTGATGCTGCGAACATGTGAGCCTGCAGTGATGCAGCGTAGTTGCCGCCCACCTTATAGATACCGGTGCCGAGTGGGGCAGAGCGGTCCCATGAACGTACGATGGCATATTTGTTGCAGGCGAACCCGCCCTTGAAATATGGTCCTACCGGGGTTACGAAGATAAGGAACAGATAGTCTTTTGACGGGTGAACGCCCACCTGCGGGCTTATGCCGATGAGCAGCGGACGAATGTAAAGCGTAGCGCCGCTCTCGTATGTCGGTATGTAATCCTGGTTAAGCCTTACGACTTTCTTGACCATTTCTTCAAACATTTCTGTAGGAACTTTCGGCATAACGATACCGTCGCAAGTGCTCTGCAGACGTGCAGCGTTGTCTTTCACGCGGAATATGCGCACCTTGCCGTCAGGACAGCGGTATGCCTTCAGTCCTTCAAAAGCCTCCTGTCCGTAGTGCAGACATGTGGCAGCCATGTGCATGTTGATATACTCCTCAGAGCATACCTCTATCTCTCCCCATTTGCCGTCACGATAATAACACCTTACATTGTAATCGGTCTTGCGATAACCGAAACTAAGATTAGCCCAATCTAAGTCTTTCATATTGTTTATGTTTTTAATATGTTTTTTCTGCCTTATGCTTTCGTGCTTTTTCAGCCGCTTTAACCGGAAAATGATAATAATCTGCTTACAGATTAAAGTGTAAAATCAGTTTTCAGATTATAGTTTAGTGCAAAATTAAACATATTTATTTAAATATGCAATATATAGCCTGCATATTTTTTATATATATTCCATTTCAGTGGTTCGGGTGCAGCGGTGCCAGCGTATCGGCCATTCTTTTGTAATCGTCTTTTGTAATTCTTCTACCTCTCAGACTTCTCACCTTCGGCAGAGCCTTGTAGGCAGCATCGTCTGTCACGAGCCAGCGATGGTCTTCAATTTCCTTTATGTGTTTAATCTCGTGCTCCAGCCTTCCGTATGACGCCGGACTGACCTGTGAGGCGAAGCAGCGGCCGTCCATGGTTTTTATCAGCATTATCAATGCAGGCTCCTTCAGCTTTTCATCTTCCCTTTGCCGGTATTTCTCTGCCAGAGCCCATCCGCGCGTATCAGTTCTTATTGATATGTTCCTGCCGTATTTGCGGTTTAAGGCATCAGCCATGCCCCTGAACACGACGCCGTGCGACGAGGTGTCTTTCAGTCCCGTGTAGGCTATTATATAATGTATCATTTCATGTAGCAGCACGTCTTCGGCCTCTTTGTCTGTCATGTCATAATATGTTGTCATGGTAATCTTGAAGTCGTAGACATGCAGTACTCCTCTCCGGTATGCTTTTCTGCATGACATTGTGCCGAGCTGCGTGCGTGCCCCCGACAGCGCAAAGGCCGGCACAGGCATCTTCCCGCCGAAGTATTCTGTATTGAAGCGTCTGAAGTTGCGGTGCATCCATTCTGTCGTGACAATCATCGTGCTGCCTCCTTTGGCTTTACGGTCAGCACTACATATTCCGAGCGCGTGCCGACACGGAACTTGGCACCCCAGATGCCCAGTCCGCTTGAAACATAATAGTCTGTGTTGCTTTTTTTCAGCGGTCCGAAGGCATCTTCGTATATTGCATCTTCAATCCAGCTTATTGGCCACATCTGTCCGTAGTGCGTATGTCCGCTGAACTGAAAGTCGACGAGTCCTTCCGAATGGTCGAGGTTATAAGGCTGATGGTCAAGAAGAATGGTGTAGAGACCCTTCTTCTCTGTCAGTCCTGTCAGCACAGACACCGACCGCCGCATCAAATTCGACCGGTCGTCGCGGCCTGTCACTGTTATGCCGCATGCCGTTGCCGACGAGTCAACAAGCAGGTGTATGCCCGCATCGGCATAGAATTTCCTGGCTTCTCTGATGCCGGAAATATATTCATGGTTGCCGAGACATGCATAAACAGGTGCTTTTATCTTGTGGAAGGCCTGTGCGAACGGCTGATGACGAACGGCGCGTATGCTGCCGTCGATGATGTCGCCGCCGATGAGCACCATGTCCGGCTTTTCAGCGTTTATGAGCTTAATCCATCTGTCAAACTCGTCAATCCTGTTGTGATAGCCCAGGTGCAAGTCGCTGACCATCACTATCTTCAGTGGTCTGGCCAGTGGCTTGTCTGTGGTCACATTTAATTCTACGCGCTGCTTGTGCATGTAATTGAAGTAGCCGTATGTGAACACGCAGACCATAACCACAGCCACGAATACCGTACCCCTCATGCTCGACTGCATGAATGAATCCGGCACAATGCCGACAAGCCTGCATAAATCAAGCACGGCATAGAGTATCACGAGATACAGTAATATAAATAATGTGGAATTGCCTGCCTCATACATCGTCACTGCCGCCGTCCAAGGCAGTTTGTCGCTGACGAAGAAGTTAAGGAAGAAAAGCAGCATGCACAGTGCCATGCATATCATAACGCACCGTTTCACTGTTACGGTGGACGGCAGAATAACCCATGTGCGGTACATGGCGTATGTCAGTTCTAACAGCAGAATGACAAGGAAAAGTATTATCCAGAAATATTTCATTTCGCAAAGATATTAAAAGTTAGCAATATGCAAAAAATAACTTCCGCATTTTTTTCGTCTGTTGCATAACTCCGTGGACTGAATTGTTTGTCTGTGGGGGTAATGTAAGTGGCTTGCATTGGTCCGTGCATCACACTCTATTTCCTGCTTTAGAAAAATATTGACAACCTGATTTCCAAAATATGCGTTCCACGCGACTTACTTATAGTTGGTCGTGCAGGATGGCATTCTCGAATGATTTGTAAAATTCTGTAATTCAACATGTTGTAATTTTATTACAAAATAATTGCCTTGAAATAAGCGCATTTTGTAATAAAACAGGAAAAATAAAGCAATGGTTTACGACTCGTAAAGCAATGCTTTGGAAAAATATCTCACAGCAACAGAAATTTATCTCACTGCTTTACGACTGCAAAATGATGAAATGAACGAAAAATGTCTATTTATTCATATTTTATACATTTTGAGCAAATTCTCAACTAATTGGAAGAAAATTTTCTGAGGCTGTTTTTTAGTTAATATTCTTTAATTTCTTCTGAATATTATTTACATTTTTTTTGCGTGCATTGCATAGCAAATTATACATATTTTAATAAGATTGTGAATTCGCTTTTTTCTGCAATACATATATATGGCTGTCAGAAAGTAAACATCAGCCTTGAAAAGGCTGACTCATGCTTAGACTTAGTCAGGGGCTAAGCATGAGAGTGCCTCGCCGAGGCACTGAGCACAACGAATAGAATGTTTTTGACGGTCAAACCTTCATGGCAATGTTTAAACATGCTGAATTTACTTTTGAATTTTACTTAATTAAAAATTTTACATAATTAAAATATGTATATATGTTTTGTTTTTTTTCAATAATTTGCAAGTTGACATGCGTTAACAGTGAGCATTCATTGATTAGTTAAAATATATTAAGATTACGAATCGATTTAGTTAAATATTTGCATGGTGCTGCAATATTTTATAATTTTGGCAATGTTTAAAGCAAAAAACAAATATTATACTTAAAAACATTCACTGAATGCGAAAATGGTATACATCAGACCTGAAAGCAAAAAAAATATCTAAAAAGTAATAACTAAAACAAACGTTTATGTATCCAAAGATTAAAAGAGCGTCTCTTGCTCTGTGCCTTGGGTTGACGGGTGTTACGGCGTATGCGCAGAACACTGTCAAGGGTACGGTGAAGGATGCAAGTGGTGAGCCAATGATTGGCGTTACCATTGATGTGGACGGCAAGGCGGCTGCCATCACTGATATTGATGGTAACTTCACTATTCCGAATGCCGGTCCGTCGTCTACAGTTAAAGTCTCTTACATCGGCTATAAGGAACAGTCAATGAAGGTTGGCAACCAGCGCAACCTCAACTTTGTGCTGAGCGAGGATAATGCTACGCTTAACGAAGTTGTAGTTGTCGGTTACGGTACGATGAAAAAGAGCGACCTTACCGGTTCCATCGCCTCGGTAAACAGTGAGGACCTTGTTTCCAAAGGCTCATCAAACGTTCTTGAGGCTATGCAGGGTTCTGTTCCGGGTGTTAATATCACTCAGTCAACAGGCCGTGCTGACAACTCCATGAACATAGAAATCCGTGGTAAATCATCTATCAACTCTTCAACAACTCCGTTGTTTATTGTTGATGGTGTCATGTGTGATAACATCGACTTCCTCAATGAGCAGGATATTGAAAAGATTGATGTCCTGAAGGATGCATCGTCAACAGCCATTTACGGTTCGCGCGCTACTGCCGGTGTCGTAATGGTTACCACAAAGGGTGGTCTGGGCATTAAGAAAGGAACAAAGCCTTCTATCTCTTATGACGGTTACTATGGTGTGGCTGTTGTGAGCCGTATGCCGGATTTCCAGGATGCACAGGAGTTTGTTGACTGGCGTTTTGGCAAGTTCTTAGGCTTTGCCGGAGGTGCTACGTCTCCGTCAAACGGCACTCCTATTTATTCAATGACACAAGCCTCATATAACCAGGCAATGCTGCAGACACAGCAGAAGAATTATTCTTCAAATTCTGTTCTGCTTGACCGTCTGCACAATGGTATGGACATCGACTGGCCTTCTCTCGTAACACAGGATGGCAGACAGCAGAACCATTATCTTGCTGTCAGTGGCTCTAATGAGTCGGTAAGCTATAACATCGGCTTGGGCTATCATGGTATTGAAGGTGTCTATAAAGGTGACAATGACAAGAAGATCAGCTTCAAGGCAAGTGCTGATGCCAGAATAAACAAGGTGTTAAGTGCCGGCTTTAATTTCAACATGGCACGTATCAAGCATGACTATAGCTCAGACAATGGTATCAAGGAAGCTTATCGTATGAACCCGTTGATGGAGGCTTATGATGCTGACGGCAATATCATTACGAACCCGGGTCTGAATACAACCCTTGGCACTGACGCCAACCAGTTCACATCTTCTTATAACCCTCTTATCTATTTCGAGAATGAGGCAAAGCAGCGTGAGACATGGCGTTTGCTGGGTAACTTCTATGTCAATGTCAATCCGTTTGACGGTCTGACATTCAAGACAATGTTCTCGCCTACATATACTCATTACACTCAGGGCTCTTTTGAGGGAACACTGGCAGGAGAATCTACAGATACATACCCTTATGCATCAACAGCTTCAAGCCGTGGCTTCGGCTGGACATGGGACAACACACTTACATACGAGAAGATTTTCAATAAGATTCATCGTGTGAATGTGATGGGCCTTTTCTCTATGCAGAAATCAAACACCAAGTCAAGCACACTGGCCTATAAGCAGGTTGATCCGGAAGATTTGTGGTACAGCCTTGGTACCGGTACTTACGATGCCGACAACTCTACGCCATCTAATTATACAGAATGGAGCATGCTGTCGTATGCTCTGCGTGCCAACTACACTTTGTTAGACCGCTATATGCTTACCGCTACCGTGCGTTGGGATGGTTCTTCAAAGTTCGCTGACGGTCATCGCTGGGGCAGCTTCCCTTCATTCGCTCTTGCATGGCGTATCTCTGAAGAGAAGTTCATAAAGGATAATGTGAAATGGCTCAGCAACTTAAAGCTGCGTCTTTCTTACGGTGTAACAGGTAATAACAATGGTATTGGCAATTTCTCTTATCAGAGATTCCTTAACTCAACCATTAACTATTATCCGTTCGGAAACAAATACTTCAACGGACGTTATCCTAACGGTATCATCGACGAGAATCTGACATGGGAAAAATCTCATGAATGGAACCTCGGTCTTGACTTTGGTTTCCTGCGCAACAGAATTACCGGCAGCATCGACTTATATAATAAGAAATCAACAGACCTTCTTTATAATGTAAGACTGCCTTATGAGGTAGGTGCGCCGCAGATGTATACCAACGTTGGTTCTGTTCGCAATAAGGGTGTTGAGATTAGTGCTACCGGCGTAATCATTCAGGACAAGAACTGGAACTGGACTGTTTCTGCAAACTGGGCCCACAACTCTAATGAGGTTCTTCAGATCAACGGTTCCTCTGATGCCCTCATCGATGGTGAGACATCGTCTTTGTTCGTAGGTTCGTCAGTAAATAATGTATATGGTTATCAGTGGGACGGCATTGTTTCCGATAAGGACATGAAGGTTCCTGATAACAAGATTGCTGTTGCCAAGGGATTTACTCCCGGAAGCACTGTTAAGGAAAGCGACTATTATTATTCTTGCTATGGTTGGGTTGAAGGCAGCCCTATCGTGACGGATGTTAATGGCGACGGCGCTATTGACAATAATGATAAGAGAGTTTACAGAGCTGATCCGGCATGGACAGGAAGCCTGAGCACAAGCGTCAGCTATAATGCCAACTGGGGTGCTATTGATTTCAGTGCTTCTCTGTATACAAAACAGCATTACTGGATTTATTCTAACTTCTATGAGCGTTACACTGATTACAGTGACCGCGGACGTATGCGTTTGAGCATGGATACATATATCCCTGCCGGAAAACTGATTTCTTGTGACGGTGTAAACTCTGACGGTACATACATCAACCCTGTTTATCAGAAGTCAACTCATTATGGCAAGTATCCTGTTGTAACAAGTGCTGGTGCAGCCAGCGGTACGCAGAACTCTTACTGGGGTGGCTCAGGCGGTGCCGGAAACTTCGAGAAGATTTCATTTACCAAGATTAAGAACATTACTCTTGGTTACACCTTCCCTAAGTCTTTGACTCAGAAGTTCGGTTGCCAGAGACTGCGTCTCTATGTCAACGTTACTAACCCGTTTGTCATTACAGGTTACAAGGGCTTCGATCCTGAATGGGCTAATGCATCGCTTAAGAACGATGGACCAAGCACTACAACATGGCAGTTCGGAGCTAACATCAAGTTCTAAATTTAAATTAGTAAATACAATGAAAAAAATAGCATATTTGTCATTTGTCGCTCTTCTTGGCAGCGCGACATTGGTGAGTTGCAGTGACTTCCTGGATACGCAGAACAAGTCAAATGCTACAAATGCTGATGACTATCTGAAGGATAATCTTGAGAGTACTCAGGCCAATGCGTATTACCAGTTGAAGGCACTATCCAATAATTTTGAGATAAACTGCTGGGGAACAGACCTTTATATTCCTGTGCGCGGCAAGGACCCGGGCGATTTGGACCGCTTTGCCACTACGGCGGAGAACTCTGACGTGTCTTCTTATTATAAGAATAATTACCTTCTTGTTCAGTATGCATGTCTATATGCCGATAAGGCCGGACAAGGCTCAAAAGGTGAGGCTGAAGGCCATTTCCTGAAAGATTTAGCTTATTATAACCTTACCCAGCAGTTCGGCGGGGTGCCTTACATCGATCATTACGTGACTGATGCTTCTCGTAATTATCCAAGAATGGGACTTGACAGCTTGTATAATACTCTTGAGTCTGACCTTGAGACTATATACAACGAGAAAGTTCTTGATGCCACAAATCATAATGGCTATGCAAGCAATCAGGCTGTTGCTGCCTTGCTGTCAAAGATTTATCTTGCTCACGGATGGGATTGCAACACTTCTCTCGTTGACGCTGAGGCCGGAACATATTCTGTCAAGTCAACAGATAAATTTCAGAAGGCTGCCGAATGGGCTGTAAAGGCTATTGATGGAATGCAGCTGACTCAGACATTTGAGCAGAAATGGTCGCCGTCGAATGAAGGAAACAATGAGCAGATCTTTTCTATTCAGTATGACCGTGCAGGCTATCCCGGTAATGTGGCCAGCAACGGACACGGACTGCAGAACCAGTTCGGTAACTACTATGGTGACCCTACAAAAACTGGTTTGAAATATAGTGGTTCCGTTGGTCAGCAGAGCGCTAAGGCTCTTCGCCTATGGAATGAGGGTGACTCACGATGGGACGGTACGTTCATGAATACTATTTATAACTGGGACGGTAATAGCAACAGCTGGCCTAACACTGGTTATTATGCTTATTACAACAACAAGAGGCTTGATACCCTTGCCATAGCATACCGCTATTACCCTTGGTATATGACACAGTCGGAGATTGAAGCTGACCTTCGTGAGCACAAAGCACAGTATGTAAAGGGTAATTATGTGAATACGCCGCTGGCCTTTGTTCTTGATGATCAGAACGGCGCACAGTATACATTCAACGCTTCTACTGGTGCTGCTACAAGGTCTGCCATGACTTACAACAATATCCAAAATGTAGTTTACGGCGGTAATACGGTGAAGAAGTTTGATGATCCTACATCGTCTCAGGCAAATAGCTCTACGCAGGACTATCGTGATGTTGTAGTGCTGGATCTCAGTGACATCTATCTTGTTGCTGCCGAGGCTTATTATATGTCAGGTAACGAGCCTGAAGCATTGAATTATATTAATGCAGTGCGTAACCGTGCCGGTGCCGAGGCTATCACCTCTTTTGCTGAGTATCAGTCGATGGTTCATTACACACGTCCTACATCATTCGGATCAGTAACTCCTATTGACTGCATACTTGACGAGCGCGCACGTGAGCTCTATGGACAGGAGATGCGTTATGTTGACCTCCGCCGTACAAAACAGCTCGTTCGTTATAACCTTGCATTCAATTCAACTTATGTAAGTTCTGTTTCCGAGATGACAGGTACTGATGGCAATATCAAGTGGCTGCGTCCTATTCCGCAGGAGGCTATCAACAATAACAACTCTTTGACTCAGAACCCTGGTTATTAAGTATTGGTTAACTCTCTGTTATGAATTGATGTTTTAGAGATTATGCTCTTTTTATGTTGATTCATAACAGGGAAAAACTAAAATTTATTAAAAAGTAATATAAAGATGAAGAAAATATTATATCCCGTCTTCGCTTTGTTGGCAATATGTTGTAACTTTGCTGCGTGCTCGGACGATGATAATGATGGTCCTGCTGTCTCACAGACACCGGCTACAGACTGTGCCGGCACATACAGTGGAACGTGGACCGTTGACAGCACTCATGCGTCTCAGACTTCTACAAGACGCAGTGGTAAGGTGGTGATAACAGGTGATACTGTCTCAGGCTCAACGACAATACCCGGTACTGCCATTGTAGCAGCAAATGATTCTTCTAATTTCATTGCAAGTCTCACTTTGAATTGCGGACGTTTTATCAACTGCACAAGTCCTGTTAACATATCTGCTCGATCAGCCGGTTATTTCTTTGAGAATACTAATGCGGCCGGTAACGGGTTGAGGGATTTCCTTGGCAAGAAGAATACTCCTATTGCCTTTATGGGAACTGTCTCTAATAATAAAGAGCTGACAACAAGCTTCACGATTGTTTCGAATGATACCGTTGGTAGCAGAAGAAGTTCTACTATCAATGCATGGACTTATAAATATACCTTCAACGGCGTCAAGCAATAAAATTTAAATTGTTAAACAATTTATCCGGACATCTTTAAAGATGTCCGGATATAACAAAAAAATCATTTATAACTAAAATTTACATTATGAAGAAAATTTTACTACTTTCTGCTGCTTTTGCAGCATGTATGAGCATGAATGCTCAGGAGGTTGGCGTTATTGACGCTGCTGCTCTAGGGATTGGTTCTTCAGCAACACCGCTTGCAGCAGGCACTGTCTTAGCTAAGACTGACAATGTTACAATGACTGTTGCTTTTGATGATGAATTCAAGGCTGTTACCGTTAACGGTCCTAAGGTTGACGACAAGAACTTCAAGTCAATCAAAGCTGACGGAACTGTTCTTTTCCCTGACGATCAGGGCATACAGGGCGCTGCTAATGCGAAGACTGCTGACGGCGGTAATCCGGCTTTGACTCTTTCGCCTGCTGCACAGGGTTGTGTATATCAGTTTGAAGCAAAGACAGACGGTGTACTTTATGTTTTCCACAAGGCAAGCTCTAATAAGAACTATTTTGTTTCAGAGAACGGCAACGCTCTTGGATATGAGTTTGCACAGCTCGCTGAGTCTCCACTTCCAGAGGTGCTGACTTATACGGTTACAGGTAATGAAGGTTGGAACTATGTTTCAACAGCGCAGGAGCCTTATGGCATTCTGTGGCCTGAGCAAATGATAGCAAAGTTCGATTCTGATACTCTCTCAACTGTGGCTGTTGGAAGCAATCCTGTTGGTACTGCTCTTAAGTCTTGGGCAAAGATAGGTAAGAACGGTGTATCTGCTGTTAAGTTCAATGTTGCGAAAGGCAGTACGTATCTGTTTAATGCATGCGGTTCAAAGGCTACGGTACGCGGTTTCTACTTTGTACCGGGTGACATAATTGGCGATCCGGAATCAGTTAAGCTTCCAACTATTACTGTTTCTACCGATGATGATGCAGTAAGCCGTACTCTTTTTGCCGGTTCTGGTACTGTTGATGGCATAGAGTCTGTTTCTGCTGCTAAGGCTGAGGGTAAAGGTGTTGCTTACAACCTCGCTGGCCAGCAGGTTAACAAGAACTACAAGGGTGTTGTAGTTAAGAATGGTAAGAAATACATTCAGTAATCTAAATTTTTCATAATTTTTTCGCCGGACGGGTTCCTTTGCCTGTCCGGCGTTTTTGGTTTTAATGAGGCAGTTACTTTTGGGATGTCGATAGAAGATATGGTCTCTTTTCGGTCTGCGCTCGTTTTTTGCTCAGACAGAGTATTATCAAAATGCTGCCTCACAAAGAAAAATTATTTCATTCTTAAAGCATTGAACACATTTTATTACTCGTTATTAACAAAAGTGCTTCGACGAGAAACAGAGCTGATGAGAACGATATTCTTCTCCTGTGATTGCTATGCTCTATTATACCGCTCCTTTGAATGAGGAAGCTTCTTGAGGCTGTGAACTTTGTCGTGGATTGACTTTTTTGTTTCTGTTTATTTACCTTTTTTTGTTCTTGTCAGCTGCTTTTTTCTTTCCTGATAATTTTGTTTGCCCACACACCATTTTCTTGCGGTTTATGTTGAAAAATAATTATTGGTGTCCGCTAAACTTTTTTGAAGATAAAAAAAAGTGTAAAAAAAATTAGGCTGAATTCCTCGCTTGGAATTCAGCCTTTTGTGTTATCTTTGTTTCTACTAACAAAACCAGATAACTATGCACAAAGGTACACATTTTCTCGGACAGCCGGTTCTTGGTCAGCTAATAAGTTTGCTTGACAAGCCCAAAATATTAGAATTCAGTAAGAATATAGGTGGTGAACGGTATGTGAAGAAATTCGACGCATGGCAGCATAT
>OMUH01000101.1 GCA_900314195.1 uncultured Prevotella sp. | reverse complement strand
CTGGGACGAATCTCATTTGTTAACGATTTTAACTAAAAAGTTACCGGACTATTGTCTTTTAAGAAAAAGACGATATTATATTTGAGTCTGCACGTGGGGCAACACGAGACATGATTTTTAAACAAGAACCAAGTACAAGATATAAGAATCTCTGAACAGTTACCGAATATTTTTAAAAGGCAAAATTTCATTAATATAAAGCAGGATAGTATCATGCTGTTTCGGAATATTGTATTATCTTTGCAACAATGATATTGGAAACTGTGTTTTTGCGCAATTTTAAGTCAGTATGACTTTATTGACATAAAATATCAACCAATATACTAACGTGAGGCATTACTTAATAATATAATAATGTGAAATCAGTTTCGGCTTTGCGGAATAAACATGCCGGCCGAAGAAAGAAAATTGATAGAGGGAAAAAGAAGAACCTAAAAGCGAGAAAAACAATATGCAACTTAAACTATCCATGCGGACAATAGGCTTCGCGCTTGTTTGTCTTTTGCTGACGGTGCCGTGCGGCCTGTCGGCGCAGATCAGAGGAAACAACATTGTAGTTACGGTGACACCGGACCATAAAGACTGGAACTATTCAGTAGGTGAGAAGGCCACATTCACGGTTAACGTCAGGAAATCGCAGACTCTGCTTGACAATGTTAAGGTGAGCTGGGAGGCCGGCCCCGTGTCATATCCCGACACGAAGAAGACGGCCGTGCTCAAGGACGGCACGATGACGCAAACGGCCACCATGCGCACGCCCGGCTTCTACCGCCTTAAGGTGACGGCAGAGGTGAACGGCAAGAAATATGACGGCATGTGCACGGCAGCCTTCTCGCCCGAGAAGATAAAGCCGTGGTGCAAGGATGCCGCCCACTTTGACGATTTCTGGAAGAAGGCCCTTGCCGATGCCCGCGCCAACGGCCTGAACCCCACGCGGCGCCTGCTGCCGGAGCGCTGCACGGAGAAGGTTAACGTCTATGAGGTGAGCTATGTCAACAACGCATGGAACAGCCGCATGTACGGCATTCTGTCTGTGCCGGTGAAGGCCGGCCGCTATCCGGCCTTGCTGCGTGTGCCCGGTGCCGGCGTGCGTCCCTACGGCGGCGATACATACACGAATCCCGGCGAGTGCATAGTGCTCGAGATTGGCGTGCACGGCATTCCCGTCACCATGGAGCAGAAGGTGTATGACGATTTGCTGGCCGGCGCGCTCAACAACTACTGGGCCGTAAACCTTGACAATCCCGACCAGAACTACTATAAGCGCGTGGTGACCGGCGCGGTGAGAGGCATTGACATGATAGCGTCGCTGCCGGAGTGGGACGGAAAGACCATAGGCGTGACGGGTGCCTCGCAAGGCGGTTTCCTGTCGCTGGCTGTGGCGGCTCTCGACAAGCGTGTGACCTTCATAGGCGTTGTTCACGATGCCATGTGTGATTTCGAGGCCGAGCTTCACGGCGTGGCCGGCGGCTGGCCCCACTACTTCCTGCACACCGCTGACAAGGGCGCCGTATTGGAGGCAAAGACAGAGGGTGCACGCTATTATGACGGTGTCAACTTCGCGCGTCGCTGCACGCAGCCGGCATGGTTCTCATTCGGATATAACGACGATGTAGTGCCGCCGACGTCAAGCTACGGACTCTATAACAGCTATCCGGCAGAGAAGCATCTCTCCGTATATCAGATGACGGGCCACTTCTGGTATCAGGAGCAGTGGGACGAATGGCAGCAGTGGCTGACAGACCATCTGAAATGACGCGCAGGGAGACGCTGCATGAAACAAAGCATATAATAAAAACATAACATAATCAAATAATAGGTATGAACAACATCAGACGAATGCTCATGTCGGCATTCACCATAGCAGCGGCAGCCGCCGTGATGGGCTCCACGCCGGCATCTAAGCTATACTCGCGGCTAAAGAAAATTCAGAAATACACGTGGAACGCATATATGTTCGGCCATCAGGACGATCCCTTCTATGGTGTCACGTGGGAGTGGGAGCCGAACCGCAGCGACACCTACGAGCTCGTGGGTGATTATCCGGCCGTGATGGGCTTCGACCTCGGCGGCATTGAGCTTGCCGACAGCAAGAACCTTGACAGCGTGCCCTTCACGCGCATTCACGAAGAGATAGAGCGTCACTACAAGCGCGGAGGAATTATCACCATCAGCTGGCATCCGCACAACCCGCTGACGGGAAAGACGGCATGGGACGTGAGCAGCAAAGACGTGGTGAAGAGCTGCCTCAGCGGCGGACAGTGCCATGAGAAGTTTGAACTGTGGATGAAGCGTGTGGCCGATTTCATGCTGTCGCTGAAAGACGAGTACGGCAATCAGATACCGGTCATCTTCCGTCCGTGGCACGAGAACAACGGCTCATGGTTCTGGTGGGGACACGACTTGTGCACGGCTGATGAATATAAAGGTCTGTGGAACATGCTTCAGGACTATCTCAGCTCGCGCGGCCTCGGCGAGAGCATCGTGTGGGCATATTCGCCTAATCTCGATGGCAACTGGAATCTCATGCGCTGGCTGGAACGCTGGCCCGGTGACAAGCGCGTCGACATTATCGGCGAGGATGCCTATCAGTGGGGCACGGAAGCGGAGTTTCATGACGCCCTGCGCAACGACCTTGAGTTCATCAGCGTTTATGCCCGCACGCACAAGAAAATATATGCCCTCACGGAATGCGGCTTGAAGAACGTTACTGACAACACGTGGTTCACGCGTGTGCTGAAGCCAATCCTTGACGTGTTTGAGCCAAGCTATTTCCTGCTGTGGCGCAACTACAAGAAAGAGTTCTTCGAGCCTTACAAGGGACACCCTGCCGGCGATGATTTTACACGTCTTTACAAGGCTAAGAACACGCTGTTCCTGAAAGACATAAAAGACTTGTAGGCCTGCCGGCAGAAAAAACGAAACAACAATTATCAACTATCAACATAACAATAAAACAAGAAAACAGAAATGAGCGATTTTGACGAAAGAGTAAAGGCACTTCACCGCCATCATGAAGAGCTGCTGACACGCAGGAACACCCCGAAGGAATGGGGCAACGGCATATATACCAAGTATGAAAACCCTGTGCTCACGGCCGAGCACACTCCGCTTGAATGGCGATATGATTTCAGTGAGAAAGACAACCCGCACCTCATGCAGCGCATCATGATGGAGGCTGCCTTCAATGCCGGTGCCATCAAATGGAACGGCAAGTATGTGCTTGTTGTCCGCGTGGAGGGCGCTGACAGAAAGAGCTTTTTCGCCGTGGCAGAATCGCCTAACGGCATTGACAACTTCCGTTTCTGGCCGGAGCCAATCACCATGCCCGACGACGTCGTTCCGGCAACAAACATATATGACATGCGTCTGACACGACATGAGGACGGATGGATATACGGCATCTTCTGTGCCGAGCGCCATGACGACAGCCAGCCTGCCGACCTCAGCGCGGCAACGGCCACGGCAGCCATTGCGCGCACCAAGGACCTCGTGAACTGGCAGCGCCTGCCCGACCTGAAAAGCAAGAGCCAGCAGCGCAACGTGGTGCTCCACCCGGAGTTCGTAAACGGCAAGTATGCTTTCTACACACGCCCGCAGGACGGCTTCATCGATGCCGGCAGCGGCGGAGGCATCGGCTGGGCTCTCGTTGACGACATTGAGCATGCCGAGATAAAGGAAGAGAAAATCATCAGTCTGCGCCACTATCACACCATCATGGAGGTGAAGAACGGCGAGGGACCGCACCCTATCAAGACACCGCAGGGATGGCTCCACCTTGCACACGGCGTGCGCGGCTGCGCGTCAGGACTGCGCTATGTGCTCTATATGTATATGACCGCCCTCGACGACCCTACACGCGTCATCGCGCAGCCAGGCGGCTATTTCCTTGTGCCTGAGGGCGAAGAGTATATCGGCGACGTGATGAACGTGGTGTTCTCAAACGGATGGATTGCCGATGAGGACGGCAAAGTGTTCATCTACTACGCCTCGAGCGACACACGCCTGCACGTGGCAACGTCGACGGTTGACAAGCTCGTCGACTACTGTCTGCACACTCCGGCCGACGGATATTCAACCTCGAAGAGCGTTGAGACCATAAAGGCACTCGTGAAGAAAAACCGTGAGACACTCGGAAAATAAGAACCGCGGTAACACTATGTGGCTGCCCGTGCATGCAAACGGCACGGGCAGACGTCTTTTCAATCACGCAATTATCATCTGCGGATTATTTGCGTTTACGAACAATCATAGGAACCTAAAAAACTTATATAAAAACAAATGGCAAGTATAAAAGAAAAAATAGGATACGCGCTCGGCGATGCCGCTGCCGGCGGAATAACCTGGAAGATAATGTCGATAGCTTTTCCGCTGTTTTTCACCAATGTGTTCGGTCTGTCTTTTGCCGATGCCGCAACGCTGATGCTTGTGGCCAGGCTGTTTGACGTGGTCACCGACCCGCTCATGGGCTCGCTGGCCGACCGTGTGCAGTCGCGGTGGGGCACTTACCGGCCTTTCCTGATTTTCGGCGCCATTCCCTTCGGACTTATTTTCGCGCTGCTGCTGCAGACGCCAGACCTCAGCATGACCGGGAGGCGTGTCTATGCCTACACGCTCTATCTGCTCATGATGGCCGTCTACACAATGGTCAACGTGCCCTACGGCTCGCTGCTCGGCGTGATGACCGATGATGAGAACGAGAAAAATGTGTTCTCGTCGTTCCGCATGGTGGGAGCCTATGCCATGGGCTTCGTAACCCTGGCCGCCTTCCCTTACGTGCAGAAGCTCGTAGGCGGAACGCCGCAGCACCAGTATTCAATGATAGGCATCATCTTCGGCGCGCTCGCTGCCGTGATGACGCTGGCAAGCGGACTGCTGACAAAGGAACGGCTGAAACCCGTCAGGGCAGAGAAATATTCCGGCAAGCAGTTTGTCGACCTTGTCAAGAACCGCCCGTGGCTGTTCCTTACCGGCATAGGCATCTGCACGAACTTCTTCAACGGCTTCCGCTATGCTGTGGCAGGATATATGTTCACCTACTGTATGGAAGGCGACATCAACGTTGGCTATTTTATTATCAACTACACCATGTTCATGACCTTCGGTGAGGTGACTTGCATGGTGTTCGGAGCCGTTTCGCCGTGGTTCACGCGCGTCATGGGCTCGAAGAAAAAGGCATTCCTTGCCGCAGCCGTAGTGTGCCTGGTGTTCTCGGTAGCCTTCTATTTCGTGCCGATGGAGAAGTCGTCAATATGGATTATGATAGTGCTCGTCATACTCACCTCAATGGGTATAGGAATATATTCTCCGCTGCTGTGGTCGATGTATTCCGATGTGGCCGACTATGCCACAGAGAAGAACGGTACGTCGTCGACCGGACTGATATTCTCGTCGGGCACCATGGCACAGAAGCTGGGCACCGCCATCTCAGGCGCGCTCGTGGCCCTCTTCCTCGGCATGTCGGGCGCAAGCATGATTACTGACAAGATGGGTAACACGGTCGTTGATCCGGCGTCGATAACACCGTCGGTGCTCGATATGATATGGGCGCAGTTCTCGCTCTTCCCGGCAGCAATAGCCGTCATCATGATAGTTCTCATCATTGGATATCCTATAAAGAAGTAAACAAAAAAGTCTCAACATCATGGACAATCAGCAACTGAAAGAAGAAGTAAGGGATGTTCTTGAAAACAACATTCTGAAATATTGGATAACAAAGGTTACCGACCCTCTCAACGGCGGCTATTACGGCCGCGTTGACGGTCATGACCGCGTGCATGCCGACAGCGAGAAGGGTGCCATACTCAACGCACGCATACTGTGGGCATTCTCAGCAGCATACCGTGTGCTGCGCAAGCCGGAATATCTGAAGGCCGCACGAAGGGCTTACGACTACATACGCGATTACTTCATTGACCATGAGCATGGAGGCGTCTTCTGGAGCCTCGACAGCAAGGGCGCGCCGCTCGACACGAAGAAGCAGACATACGCCATCGGCTTCGCCATTTACGGCATGAGTGAATATGCTCGCGCCACGGCGAGCACGGCACCGTTAGACATTGCCATAAGCCTGTATCACGACATTGAAAACCATGCTTTCGACAGCGTCAACAACGGATATATAGAGGCGCTGACACGCGACTGGCAGCCCATTGCCGACATGCGGCTCAGCGATAAGGACGAGAACGGGTCAAGGACGATGAACAGCCATCTGCACATCATCGAGCCGTACACGAACCTGCTAAGGGCAATGAAGGAGAACGAGGCTTTCCGCGAGGGACGAGGAGACGACATGGCAGCCTTAGAGAAGTCGGTGCGCAATCTGCTGACGAACATCTTCTTCGGACCGCTGCTCAACACGGAGACATCGCACCTCGACCTGTTCTTCAACGATGAATGGCAGGGCAAGCGCAACATTGAAAGCTACGGACACGACATTGAAGCGTCGTGGCTGCTGCATGAGACGGCACTCGTGCTTGGCGACGACGATACCATCAAGCTCACCGAGCCTTATGTGAAGAGCATCGCGCGCGCTGCCGACGAAGGACTGACGCCCGACGGCGCCATGATATATGAGCACTGGAAAGACGACGACAGCTATGACCGCCAGCGACAGTGGTGGGTGCAGTGCGAGAATGTCATAGGACACATAAACCTCTATCAGCACTTCGGCGATGAAAAGGCGCTTGACACAGCATACCGCTGCTGGCAGTTCATAAAAGACAAGCTCATTGACCATGAGCACGGCGAGTGGCACTGGGCAATGCTCGACGACGGCACCATAAACACGGCCGACGACAAGGCCGGCTTCTGGAAATGCCCTTATCACAACAGCCGCATGTGTCTTGAGCTTATGGAACGTGACTTTTGATTCTTTTTTATATTTTGTTTGACTTATGGATTCTATCTTACATGAGATAACTCCTCTGATGGACACCGACGCTCTGTATATTGCCGACAGGCATAAGAAGGAGTTCACGTATCCCATTCACAACCAGGAGGTGTATGAGCTGAACTTTGTTGAGAATGCACCGGGAGTGCAGCGCATCGTCGGCGACAGCAGTGAGGTGATAGGGCCCTTTGACCTCGTGCTCATCACCAGCCCCGACCTGGAGCATGTGTGGGAACAGCACAACTGCAAGAGCAACGACATCAGAGAGGTGACGGTGCACTTCAAATTCGGCATGGAGGAGGACGGCCTCTTCGGGAAAAATCCGTTCATGAAGATACGCGCCATGATGCGTGAGGCACGGAAGGGCCTGGCCTTTCCGCTCAAGGCCATCATGCGCGTGTATGACCAGATAGACTCTCTGAGCTCAATAGAGGACGGCTTCAAGGCCACCATGCAGTTCATAAACATCCTTAACGATCTGGCCAACTCTGAAGGCGCCTACACGCTTGCAACTACCAGCTACGCGAAGGTGGACATAGAAGACGACAGCCGGCGCATTCTGAAGGTGAAGAACTACATTAATGAGAATTATATGTATGAGATTAAGCTGAAGACGCTTGCCGACCTCGCAAGCATGAGCGAAAGCTCTTTCAGCCGTTTCTTCAAGCTGCACACCGGACGAACAATGAGCGACTATCTCATTGATATACGCATGGGCTTTGCTGCACGTATGCTCATAGACACGCAGGACAGCGTGGCCACGATTTCCTTCAACTGCGGATATAACAACCTCAGCAACTTCAACCGTATCTTCAAACGCAAGAAGGGCTGCTCGCCGAGTGAGTTCCGCGAGAAATACCGCAAGGTGAAGATTATTGTGTAATCATGTATGGCTTGCCTTTGCCCGGCAACGCCGGCATAGTGAGTATACGGCCCAGTCATTAATAAAAACGCATGCCGCAAACAGCATTCTGTGCTGTTTGCGGCATGCGTTTTCTTGTTTTCTTTGTCTTAAAGAATGTTCTAAAATGCCACAGAACTAATCTTATGATTGCTTGCAGGCGTAACGGCATCAAATTATTAAGCCGTTGGCAATGCGATAATTGTAATAATTTAGTAACTTTGCACAAGTCTATCTTGTCCGTATGCAAGGTGCGGCCCTTGCGGGCAGGTGTGATCAAACATAGAAAAACAAAAACAAGAAAAAACAACGGGAAATGATTAGATTGTCTAAGTCGGTTGTTGGCAAGGCTGAGGCTGATGCCGTGGCCCATATCATAGAAGATGTAGGGTATCTCGGAATGGGTGCCACTGTAGGTGAGTTTGAACATGATTTGGAGAAATATATCGGCGGCGGCCGCCGTGTGCTGTGTGTCAACAGCGGCACGGCAGCATTGCATCTTGCAGTGCAGGCAGTAACAAGTCCAGGCGATGACGTGCTCGTGCCGTCGTTCACCTTCGTGTCGTCATATCAGGCCATAACGGCTGCCGGCTGCCATCCGGTGAGCTGCGACATTGATCCCGATACTCTTACGATGAGCCTTGAGGATGCCGAGAAGCGCATCACTCCGCGCACCACGGCCATGATGCCGGTCTACTATGCCAGCAACTGCAATATGGCCGATGATTATGTAGCTTTTGCGAAGAAGCATCATCTCCGCCTTATTGAAGACGCGGCGCATGCCTTCGGCTGCTGCAGGGGCGAGAACAGAAAGATTGGCTCGTTCGGCGATGTGACCTGTTTTAGCTTCGACGGCATAAAGAACATCACCTCCGGCGAGGGCGGTGCCGTGGTGACTGCCAATGAGGATGTCATTCAGAAGGTCAGCGACGCGCGTCTGCTCGGCGTGCAGAAAGACTCGGAGAAACGCTATGCCGGCAAGCGCAGCTGGGTGTTCGACGTTGTGGCGCAGGGCTACCGCTACCACATGAGCAATATCTTCGCAGCCATTGGCAAGGTGCAGCTCGCACGTCTTGACAAGGAGTTCGCGCCTAAGCGCAGGCACATAGCAAAGCTCTACACGATGATGCTCGAATACAATCCGGCTGTCAGACTGATTCAGATGAACTATGACCGCGACATCATTCCGCATATATTCGTAATAGAAATTCTCAACGGCAGGCGCGACCGCCTTGAGGAAGCCTTCAGGGAAAAAGACATTCAGTTTGGCGTGCAGTATCGTCCAAACCATCTGCTTACTTATTTCAAGGCCGGATATAGTCTGCCGGTGACGGAAGACGTTTACAGCAAGGTGATAAGCCTGCCGATGCATCCTGAGCTCAGCGATGATGACGTGAAGCTTATCTGCTCCATAATAAATAAGGTGACAGAAGAATAACAGAATATATATAACGTAGAAAGCAATATGAAGGTTATAATATTAGCCGGCGGCTTCGGCACGCGTCTGTCAGAGTATACCAAGCTCATACCAAAGCCTATGGTTGAGATAGGCGGAAAGCCTATACTGTGGCATATCATGAAGCATTATGCCAGATATGGCTATAAGGATTTTGTCATTGCGCTGGGATATAAGGGCGACGTGATAAAAAATTATTTTATGCAGTATTATGCTCTTAACAACGACTTTACGATTGACTTGAGCCGCAACAACATTGAATATATCAACGAGCGTCCTACTGACTGGCGCGTGACGCTCGTTGACACCGGTCATGATTCTCTCACCGGCGGCCGCATAAAGCGCCTGCAGCCGATAATCGGCAATGAAGACTTCATGGTTACATACGGCGATGCCGTTTCTGACGTCAACATCTCAGAGCTTGTGAAATGCCATTATGCCTCGGGCAGGCTGGCCACGGTGACAGCCGTGCATCCTGCTGCACGCTTCGGCGAGCTCCAGCTCAGCGGCGACGGCCTCGTCACATCTTTCAAGGAGAAACCGCAGGTCAACCAAGGGTGGATAAACGGCGGCTTCTTTGTGCTCAGTCCGAAGGTGTTCGACTATATTGCCGGCGACAGAACAACGTTTGAGGCCGAGCCGCTCGAACGCCTTGCTGCCGAGGGACAGCTGAAGGCTTATCTGCACGACGGCTTCTGGCAGTGCATGGACACCGTACGCGACCGCGAAAAGCTTAATGAGATGTGGAATGCCGGCAACGCGCCGTGGAAAGACTGAACGGGTGATAATTTTTTTGAACAGAAAGAACAAAAGATAAATGGAGAATATTCTTTATAACGACATTAAGCACACGCTTGCCGGACTGACCGATGAGGAACGTGAGAAGTTCAGAGGCTCTACTGTGCTCATCACCGGCTGCGCCGGTTTCCTCGGCTACTACATGATGCATTTCTTTGCGCAGGAGGCCGGTGCCTTAGGCATTGAAAAAGTAATCGGACTTGACAATTTCATGCTCGGCAAGCCGGGATGGATAACAAAGCTCGAGCAGAACGAAAAGATAGAGATACGCAAGTTTGACATCATTAAGGACGACATTGCCGCCGTGCCCGGTGCCGGTGAGGCCGACATGATTATCCACATGGCATCCATCGCTTCGCCCATTTTCTACAGAAAGTATCCTATTGAAACCCTCGATGCCAATATATGGGGGCTTCGCCGCTTGCTCGATTTCTACTGTAAGCGGCCGCTGAAGGGCTTCCTCTTCTTCTCGTCGAGTGAGCTCTACGGCAACCCTGATGCAGCCCACGTGCCCACATCAGAAGATTACTACGGTTATGTGTGTGCTACCGGTCCGCGTTCGTGCTATGACGAGTCGAAGCGCTTCGGCGAGACCATGTGCATGCTCTTCGCTCAGAAATACAACCTGCCACTCGGAGTGGTAAGACCGTTCAACAACTACGGCCCCGGCATGCGCATTGGCGACCGCCGTGTGCCGGCCGACTTCGCGCAGAACGTCATGCAGGGGAAAGACATCGTGATACTGTCAAATGGCACGCCGACACGTACGTTCTGCTATATCGCCGACTCTGTATGCGGATATTTCAAGATTTTGCTGCACGGCACGTATGATTATTTCAACATCGGAATAGAAAAGCCGGAGATAAGCATATCGCAGCTTGCTGAGATATATGTGAAGGCCGGCAAGAAGGTGTTCGGTTACGGCGGAAAGGTAGACTACGCAACGTCTGACGACAAGGAATACCTTACCAACAACCCGCAGCGCCGCTGTCCTGACATAAGCAAGGCGCGCCGCGTGCTGGGCTATAACCCTACCATTCTTGTTGAGGAGGGCGTAGAACGGTTCCTGCAGTTCTTAAAAGAAAGTGAGGAGGGCGAATACAAATGGTAATAACGGTTTTTGGATTGGGTTTTGTGGGCCTTACCACATCGCTCGGCTTCGCTGAGTACGGACATAAGGTTTACGGCGTTGAGGTAAGCCCTGAAAGACTTGCCACGATACGTGACGGCCGTCTGCCGTTCCTTGAGGAAGGGCTCGACAAGGCTCTCACCCGTCATCTTGACAAGAATTTCTTCCCTATAGGCTCTGACGGCGTGGCAAAGGCTGTCAGCGAGAGCGACTGCGTTTATTACTGTGTAGGTACGCCTTACGGTAAGGACGGGCAGGCTGATTTGAAATATCTTTTCGGAGCCATTGACGAGACGCTTGCTGCAAGAGAGAAAAACAAATATCAGGTATTGGTGGTCAAGTCTACCATTCCGCCGTCTACTACGTCGGCAAAGATTATTCCCTATCTTGAGAAGAAGGGTATAAAGGTAGGCGAGGACCTTGGTGTGGCCAACAACCCTGAGTTCCTGCGCGAGGGCCACTGCTGGAATGACTTCATGAATGCCGACCGCATAGTGCTCGGCGTCAGCGACAGCCGCTCGGCAGATATCCTTAAGCAGGTCTATGCCACAGTGAAGGAGCCTGTGTTCTGCGTGTCGCTGAATACCGGTGAGTTTATCAAATATCTGTCGAACACGCTTCTTGCCACCCTCATCAGCTACAGCAACGAGATGAGCATGATAGCCGATACGATAGGTGGCATAGACATAGCAAAGGCATTTCATATACTCCACATGGACAAGCGGTGGTCAGGCCAGCCGGCAGCCATGTCCACCTATGTATATCCGGGTTGCGGCTACGGCGGCTATTGTCTGCCGAAAGACACCAATGCACTGTATGCCGTCTCGAAATCAGCCGGCTTCGATGCGCAGATACTGCATAACGTGATAGCCACCAATGACCGTATGCCGCAGTTTATTGCCGACCGCATAGAGAGGCACATCGGCCCTGACAAAACGCAGACAATAGGCATACTTGGCCTGTCGTTCAAGCCGGGCAGTGACGACGTGCGCGACACGCCGGCAGCGAAGATAATACGTGAGCTCAACAGTCGCGGCTATGATAATATAATCGGCTATGACCCTGTGGCCGAAACGGAGTTCCGCCGCGTCTACGGCGACCTTCGCATGTCGTTTGCCGAAACTCTTGATGAGGCTGTCAGCAAGGCCGGCTCTCTTGTGATAACAACGGCGTGGCCGGAGTTCGGCGGCATACAGTCACGCACGGACAAAACCGTGGTAGACTGCCGTTATATGGGCTGACGCATTGCAGTATGAAATTCGCAGCAACACAGCTATTGTAACAGACCCGCAGTCAGCGTCTACTGTAACATGAAAAAAAATCCGCAGTTGTCATTTGTCAACTGCGGATTTTTTTGTTATATATGAATTTGTGGCTAGCTTAGCTGCACGTCTTATCCCATGCTGCCGTGGTAGTC